>NZ_CACTIE010000064.1 GCF_902713415.1 Arsenophonus endosymbiont of Bemisia tabaci Q2 | reverse complement strand
TGATTAATCCAACGCGATACAGCTGCAGAGCGAATCCGAAATTGCTTCGCTGTTTCTCGGATAGTCAACCCTTTTTCTTCCATCGTAAATATCAGTTTACGTCTAAAATCAATTAAATAGCTCATATAAATAATGTCATCAAAATTAAGTCGCTTAGCTATAATTATAGATTTGTTTGCTTAATTTATTTAGTAGATAAAAAAAATAATAAATCATTTAAGATTTATCAGTTTTAAATTTATGTTAAATTTTTAATTTAAATCAATGCATTAAGAGCATCTTTACTCACTATCTCGATCCCAAAAGGGAGGGTTTGTAGTGCAATAGAAAAAACCTCTTCAATGGTCTTTACCGGGTAAATTTTTAGATCTGCGATAACATTTTGGGGTATTTCTTCCAAATCTCGACGATTTTCATCGGGAATTAGGACGATTTTTATACCACCACGGTGAGCGGCTAACAATTTTTCTTTTAAACCACCAATTGGTAACACTAATCCTCGTAATGTTATCTCACCAGTCATCGCTACGTCTGCTCGTACAGGATTACCGGTCAAACAAGAAACTAACGCTGTGCACATTGCAATTCCTGCACTGGGACCATCTTTTGGTGTTGCTCCCTCAGGTACATGCACATGAATATCCCGTTTTTCGTAGAAATCAGCATTAATACCTAGCTTTTCTGCTCGCGCCCGAACTGCAGTTAACGCCGTTTGAATAGATTCTTGCATAACCTCACCTAACGATCCGGTATAAGTGAGTTTACCTTTTCCAAGTACACAAGCAGTTTCAATAGTTAATAAATCGCCACCAACTTCTGTCCAAGCTAAACTCGTCACTTGACCGATACGATTTTCGGTATCTGCACGACCGTAATCAACTTTACGCACACCAAGATAGTCTTTTAGATTATTTTCATTGATGACAAGGTGTTTCAATGATTTATCCATCAGTAGTCCTTTTACTGCTTTACGACATAATTTGGAAATTTCACGTTCTAAACCACGAACACCAGCCTCGCGGGTATAATAACGAATAATACTAATAATTGCGCTATCGTCGATCGTAAGCTCACCTTTTTTCAATGCATTTCGCTGAATCTGTTTAGGTAACAAATGTTTTTTGGCAATATTAAGTTTTTCATCTTCGGTGTAACCTGAAAGACGAATCACTTCCATACGATCTAATAACGGTGCTGGAATGTTCATCGAATTTGAAGTGGCAACGAACATCACATCAGAAAGGTCATAATCAACTTCTAAATAATGATCATTAAACGCAACATTCTGTTCTGGATCAAGTACCTCAAGTAAAGCCGATGCCGGATCACCACGCATATCCGAAGACATTTTGTCAATTTCATCTAACAAAAATAAGGGGTTCTTAACACCCACTTTTGCCATTTTTTGAATAAGTTTCCCGGGCATAGAGCCAATGTATGTTCGTCTATGTCCACGAATTTCTGCTTCATCACGGACACCACCAAGTGCCATACGAATATATTTACGCCCTGTCGCTTTAGCAATTGATTGACCCAATGATGTTTTACCAACACCAGGCGGTCCGACCAAACATAAAATTGGCCCTTTAATTTTACTTACGCGACTTTGCACAGCTAAGTATTCAAGAATACGTTCCTTAACACGTTCTAAACCATAATGATCGCTATCCAGTGTCTCCTGAGCTTTCAGCAAATTTTTTTTAACTTTACTGCGAGCATTCCACGGGACCTGCACCATCCAATCAATATAGCTCCGTAAAACTGTCGCTTCAGCAGACATAGGTGACATCATTTTCAATTTTTGTAATTCTGCCTCCGCTTTTTGCCGAGCTTCCTTAAGCATTTTAACTGCTTCGATTTTGCGCTTGAACATTTCATATTCATCAGGCGCGTCTTCCATCTCACCTAATTCTTTCTGAATTGCTTTCATCTGCTCATTCAAATAATATTCGCGCTGACTTTTCTCCATCTGCTTTTTAACGCGATTACGAATACGTTTTTCAACCTGCAGTAAATCAATTTCAGACTCCATCATTGCCATCAAATATTCAAGGCGCTCAACCACATCAGCCATTTCTAATACACGCTGTTTATCGGCTAGTTTTAACGGCATATGAGAAGCGATTGTATCAGCCAATTTGTCCGATTGTTCAATAGAATGCAATGATGTTAATACCTCAGGTGGGATCTTTTTATTCAGTTTAATATAGCCTTCAAACTGATTAATGGTTGTCCGATTTAAGACTTCTTGCTCTTTTTCATCAACAGTCGGAGAACTAAAATACTCAGCCTGGGCAATGAAATATTCTCCATTATCTGTTAGCGTAGTGATTTTTGCACGACGAAGACCTTCAACTAAGACTTTAACCGTACCATCTGGTAGTTTTAGCATCTGCAAAACAGAAACAACTGTCCCTACAGAGAAAAGATCATTTACTCCTGGCTCATCAGTCGATGCTTCTTTTTGAGCCACCAACATAACCTGTTTATTCTGATCCATTGCAGCTTCAAGACAGTGAATCGATTTCTCACGGCCAACAAACAATGGGATCACCATATGTGGATAAACCACGACATCTCGCAGAGGCAGTAGAGGAATTTCAATGCGTTCGGAACGCTCAAGATTCATAAGGTTCTCTCTTCGTTTAGCTTATGCCAATTTTAGGGTTTCCTTAAAAGTTTTGAGAAACCTCAGTTTAAATATAGAGTTACATGGGGACAAAATTTTGATATTCAATGCCCTGATTCGGTATTAAACACAAAATGAGGAGAAAACCCTCATTTTGCATTACACAATTCAACTAAGAAAAGCATTAAGATTTATTTTTCACCTGATGCTTGTATATCAGGTTGACTATAAATCACTAAAGGTTCTGATTGACCGGAAACCACCATTTCATCAATCACTATCTTCTCAACATGCTCCATTGATGGCAAATCATACATAGTTTCTAGCAAAGCGCCTTCCACAATAGAACGTAAACCACGTGCTCCGGTTTTCCTCGACATGGCTTTTTTCGCAATTGCTTTCAACGCTTCTTCACGAAACTCAAGATTAACGCCTTCAAGTTCAAAAAGTGCTTGATATTGTTTAGTCAACGCATTTTTAGGCTCTTTCAGAATCTGAATTAATGCTTCTTCACTTAATTCGCCTAAAGTAGCTACGACAGGTAAACGACCAATAAATTCAGGAATCAAACCAAACTTAATTAAATCTTCTGGTTCCACTTGAGAAAATAACTCACCTTCAGTCGCTCGCTCGGATTCGCTTTTGACCTCAGCAGAGAAACCAATACCAGAACGTGTATTTAACCGTTGGCCAATCACTTTATCAAGACCTGCGAATGCACCTCCACAAATAAATAGAATTTTAGAAGTATCGACTTGCAAAAATTCCTGTTGTGGATGTTTACGGCCTCCTTGAGGGGGCACTGCTGCAATTGTACCTTCAATAAGTTTAAGTAAAGCTTGCTGAACGCCTTCACCTGAAACATCGCGTGTAATTGACGGGTTGTCAGATTTACGGGATATTTTATCAATTTCGTCTATATAGACGATACCACGCTGTGCTTTCTCTACATCATAGTCGCATTTTTGTAGAAGTTTCTGAATAATATTTTCTACATCTTCTCCAACATAACCCGCTTCCGTTAATGTTGTCGCATCAGCGATAGTAAATGGTACATCCAGGTAACGAGCCAAAGTTTCAGCTAATAGTGTCTTACCACTGCCCGTCGGCCCAATAAGCAAAATATTACTTTTACCTAGTTCTACGCCTTCACCATTCATCCCTTCGTTAGAAATATTACGTAGGCGTTTATAATGGTTATAAACACCTACCGCCAATACTTTCTTCGCATTTTCCTGGCCAATAACATAATCATCAAGATGATAACGAATTTCATGGGGTCTCGGTAATGCGCTCTGCTCACGATGTGGTGCAATCTCTTTAACTTCTTCTCGAATAATATCGTTACAGAGCTCAACACACTCATCACAGATATAAACTGACGGACCAGCAATTAACTTACGAACTGCATGCTGGCTTTTTCCGCAGAAGGAGCAGTACAGCAACTTTCCTGAACTCTCTTTGCGTTTATCTGTCATTCAGATAACCTCACTTTTTTAACCATCACCCTAATTTCAACAAAGAGGGTAACAGAAAACTGTTACTAATTAATCATGTATATAACTATATCAGGCATGCCATACATTTATGTAAATTAATTACGATTAGTATAAATTTTATCTACCAAACCATAACTAACTGCTTCTTCTGCACATAAAAAACGATCCCGTTCGGTATCGCTCTCAATCTCTTTTATTTTTTTACCCGTATGTTTAGCCATTAATTCATTCATACGCAATTTAATTTTTAAAATTTCTTTGGCGTGAATTTCGATATCCGACGCTTGTCCTTGAAATCCGCCTAAAGGTTGGTGGATCATGACACGAGAATTGGGCAAACAATAACGTTTTCCTTTAGTACCGGCGGTAAGCAAAAAAGCGCCCATCGAACACGCTTGCCCCATACAAATTGTACTAACATCAGGTTTAATAAATTGCATCGTATCATAAATTGACATACCTGCCGTAATGACGCCACCCGGTGAATTAATATAAAGATGAATGTCTTTATCAGGGTTTTCAGCTTCTAAAAACAGCATTTGAGCAACCACTAAATTTGCCATGTGATCTTCGACCTGACCTGTTAAAAAAATAATTCTTTCTTTAAGTAGGCGCGAATAAATATCATAAGAACGTTCACCGCGTGAAGTCTGCTCGATTACCATTGGCACCAATGCCATATGCGGCGAAAGTTGATCTTGATTGTTATGATATGACATTTCCATCTCCTAATTAAACGCTTTATGGTGCCCAATCTATCTAATTCTACTCGAGATAAATAAGAATGACTATAATTACAAACTTAACCATTATTCATAAAGGGATATTCGCCCTTATGAAGAAAGTCATACAACAATATAGAAAATTATTTGAGGTTATTCTTTTCTTTTTGCAAGAAAGAAAAAAGAAAAGTTTTTTAACGATAAAAAAACCCGTAGCATAAAACCACGGGTTTTCACAAAACCAAATAATAACCTCAGCAATTACCTCATCTGAGGCTGATTCATTAACTCTTGGAATTGAGTTTCTTTATCTGTTACTTCCGCTTTTTCTAATAATATTTCAATGGCTTTTTCTTCTAACGCAAAATTACGGACACTATCCATTAACTCTTTATTTTTGCTATAGTATTCGATCACTTCAGTAGGATCTTCATAAGCTGAAGCCATCTCTTCAATCAGTGACTTTACACGAACATCATCTGCAGTTAGGGAGTTTTTATTGATAACTTCACCTAATAATAAACCAACAATAACGCGATGTTTAGCTTGCTCTTCAAATATTTCACGTGGTAATTCTAACGCTTGTTTTTCGTTGCCACCAAAACGTTGTGCAGCTTGTCGACGTAGTACATTTATTTCACTGTCAACAACAGCAATAGGCACCTCAATTTCATTTTCCTTAACTAAACAATCAAGTACTTGCGTCTTAATTCGATTACAAACAGCTGTTTTTAGTTCACGTTCCATATTTTTGCGTACTTCTCCACGTAAACTCTCGATCGAACCGTCAGGAACACCAAATTGTTTGATAAATTCTTCAGTCAGTTCTGGTAATACACGTTGTTCCACTTTCTTCAAAGTGATAGCAAAGTTAGCCGCTTTACCTTTTAAATTTTCTGCGTGATAATCGGCTGGAAAATTGACATCGATAGTAAATTCTTCACCTTCCTGATGACCCATAATACCATCTTCAAAACCAGGTATCATAAGACCTTCACCCATTACCAGCACAAAATCATCCGCATTACCACCTTCGAACACTTCACCATCAATTGTGCCTTTGAAATCGATAGTCACTCGCGAATCGGCAGCAACTTTTTCTTTTATCTCTTGCCAAGTAGCTTGTTGCTTGGGTAATTTTTTGAGCATGGTGTCAACATCTTCATCTTTTACCGCAACAATAGGTTTTTCAACCTTGATATTTTCTAAACCCTTTAACTCAATTTCTGGATAGACTTCGAATTCAACGGTATAGGTAAAATCTTCACCCGTTTTAAATTGTTCAGGTTGATATTTTGGTGCCCCAGCTGGATTAATTTTTTGTTCTATGATTGCATTAAGAAAATTACGCTGCATTATATCGCCCAGCACGTCCTGCAATACAGAAGTACCATATCGTTGTTTAACGATATTCATTGGCACTTTGCCTTTACGAAAACCATCAATGCGCACTTTTCTTGACACATTAATTAATTCACTATTCACCGCTTTTTCAATATCAGCATTAGGAACGGTAATTGTTACACGACGCCCCAGGCCTTGAGTTGTTTCAACAGAAACTTGCATCTTGTTACCTCAAAAGAATCTTAGTACTCGGACAACTCCAGAGTGAATGTTATCAGACATCTCTTGATAACATACTGTTCCCCAAACCCGGGGGGTTTACCTTCTATTTTTAGACTCCCTGTTAATCCCTGTTAAGTAGAAGCGTTCCGAAACCTTATAGAAAATCAGACGCCACATTATACAGATGCATATGAGGTCAGTCGAGCAAAGGTGAATAATAAATAGTAAACGCTCTAAATACTGGCTTTTGTAGCGAAATTGATATGACTAACACGGTATAAGATATAACGATAAAAATATTTTATACCAGCAATTATTGCTAAATAATATCTGGTTAAGTCAGCATAATTATCTATTTCTTAACCTCGATTGACCTACTCTCCACCACGGCAAGCTGGTGAAGAAAAAGCCTGCTGTTGGCGCTGTTGCCACTCAGTTGGGGTATAAGTATGTAATGCCAATGCATGAACACTATTAGATAGTTCATCTGCTAATAATTGATAAACAGTTTGGTGACGAGCAACCATCTTTTTTGCTGCAAATTTTTCTGTCACCAAAATAACTTTAAAGTGACTTTCCGTACCTGGCGGAACATTATGTTGATCACTTTCATCTAATACCATCAAATATACCGGTGAAAAAGCGTATTCCAGTTTTTCTTCAATTTGCTTACACATAGTTTTCATAGGTTTAGTTATCATATTAATAGACTCTTTCGACTTAATTTACTAAGTAAATATATATGCAAGCAAAAATGATTAATCTTTTTTTATTATGACTCACTACGATTTA
Source organism: Arsenophonus endosymbiont of Bemisia tabaci Q2 (assembly GCF_902713415.1). Classification (GTDB taxonomy): domain Bacteria; phylum Pseudomonadota; class Gammaproteobacteria; order Enterobacterales; family Enterobacteriaceae; genus Arsenophonus. Next base: position 28,461 of record NZ_CACTIE010000064.1, on the reverse strand, counting down.
TTCAATATCGGTTATAAATAGGATTAGATATTACTAAATTACGATTAAAGCATAATCCAGACCAATTTTTTAGTAGGTTTCTTCACCAAATGCCGAAATGCCGATAACGTTCTGGCATACTAACAGCAAAATACCAAAGTATGGTAACGATTAAATCAAGTAATACCAAAATAGGTTGAGAAAACATGTTAAAAAATACCTTTCATCTAATCATTGCTTTGTTAATCTCATTGAGTTTAATAGGATGTGTTGCCCCAAGTAACACCCTGTCTATCGAGCCAAATATTACCTTGCCAACTCAAGATCCAACCATAAGAGCAGTTTCAATAAATATTACTAGCATTGATAAAAGAAGCTCAACGGCACTCGCCGAAATTAATCGTAATGCAGCACTAGCGGTATTAAAACCCTCTCGCGATTTACGCTATTTTTTACAAGAAGCATTAGAAAAACAGATGATCGGCAGAGGTTATACGGTTAGTGCACCGGCTAATATTAATTTACAAATTGCGCTAAATAAGCTGTATGCTGATTTACAAGAAGGCAGATTACGTCATAATATCACTGTCGATGTTGCGATTAGTGTCGTAGCTATGGCATCTAAATGGGTCAACCAGTACACGTACCTATACGCATAGCTATAATGAACAAGGGCCTCTTGATGCTAGTAACGAAAAAATTGCTTCACCTATCAATAAAGCGTTAACCGACATTATTGCTGATATGGCTAATGATCCTGAAACAAGCCAGTTTATAAAACAAAACGCACAATGCATTTTTCAGCGTGTTAAGTGAGAGTGCTGCCAGCAATAGCTCTTTCTGAAAATAAATAATAGGACGACTATGAAAAAAAACTACCTGACCGTTTTTACCCAACATCGTTCCCGAGTGCTGCTTTTGCTAGGTTTTGTGTCAGGGTTACCGCTGGCAGTTACCGCAAGTACTTTGCAAGCCTGGTTAACCGTCGAAAATATTGATATTAAAACGATCGGTTTTTTTCATTAGTCGGCCAGGCTTATGTATTAAAGTTTCTTTGGTCACCATTAATCGATCGCTACACCCTGCCCTTGCTAGGTCGCCGGCGTGGTTGGTTATTAACCACTCAGATTTTACTGATTATCAGCATTGCTGCGATGGGATTTATCGATCCCAAAGAGCATCTTTGGTGATTAGCAGCTGCTGCGGTGCTGGTCTTTTTTTGTTCCGCCTCACAAGATATTGTTTTTGATGCTTATAAAACCGATTTATTGTTAACAGAAAAGCGTGGCGCCGGCGCGGCAATATCCGTTATGGGTTATCGTATTAATATGTTGGGTTTCAGGCGGATTAGCTTTATGGTTGGTCGACCATTTTGTTACTTGGCATCAACTTTATCTAGTGATGGGCAGCCTAATGCTAATTGGTGTCTATGCAACACTGTCCGCTAAAGAACCACTAATAAAATCGCCATCACCCAAAACACTGTATGAAGCTATCTATGAACCCTTTATCGAATTTTTTAGTCGTAATAATGCCTGGATCACCTTGTTATTGATCATTTTTATAAAATGGGTGATGCATTTGTTATGGCACTGATTACCAATTTCCTATTAAATAAACTTGGCTTTTCGCTGGCTGAAGTTGGCACTATTAATAAAACTGTTGGACTATTTGCAACTATTCTTGGCGCTTTATATGGCGACTATATTATGCAAAAAATGTCGTTATTTAAAGCCTTACTTATTTTCAGTATTTTACAGACTATTTCTAATTTTGGTTATTGGTTTCTGGCAGTAACTCCCGCCAATATTTATAACACCAGCAGCGTTATCTTTATTGAAAATATCTTTTCTGGCATGGGCACTGGCGCTTTTGTCGCACTACTAATGACGCTTTGCAATCATTCGCTTTCTGCAACTCAAGTTGCTTTACTATCGGCCTTATCAGCTATTGGGCGGGTCCATGTTGGGCCCATGGCAAGCGCGCTAGTGAGCAAATATGATTGGCCCGCTTTTTATCTTATTTCTGTCGTTATTTCATTACTGAGTATTTTTTTAATATTGATATGCAAACAATCGTTATCTTATATCCAACAAACCGGGAAATTTATGCGTTGGACTTATTTTAAGCAATCCTATAAATTAGCTATTTGTGTGTCTTGCCGTCTCAGCAGGTATATTTATATTTTGGATAATAATAACAATTTTAAGTTATTTTTCGGCTGGCAAGATCAATTTATTTACACAACGGATTGAAGTATGGTTTAAAATGTTAATTTATAAAGATCAACTGATTAATTTAAGTATCATAATTGGGACTGTTGATTTTATTTTAGGCGGAACCCTGAATTATCTAGCGATGCCTAAAACAGGCATACCAAAACAATGCAATAAATAGCCATTAGAATATATATTAGAATATATATAAAATAAAAATAGTTATATTGCAAAATATTTATTTTAATGATTTATTATTGACTGCTATAAAATAATCATTGATACAGAGTGATCTTTATCACTGTATGCAAAAGATCAAATTTCTATTTACAAAAACAAACTCTATCATCTCGCAGCTTTCACTTTCGCATTTCATTATATTCAAATGCGTTTAAGTTTATTTAAAATTAAGTTAATAAAATTTATGAGTAAAAAGTTTTTACCTATTGCGATATTAACGTAGCTAACTCCGTTTACCATGGCTAGTACTACAAGAGAAAATTCCGTTGGTTATCAAAATGGTTTCGCTAATATCAGTCTAAATTATTTTAACTGGTCACAACGAGCAGAAAATAACTCGGCTCACACTACCGGTAAAAAGATTTTACCTATCTTGAACTGGAAGGAGGAGCTATAGCTAAGCGTCTTAATTTTGATTACAAAATATATGTTTTTCTTCAATATAAATTTATAGCTGGGCGACTTTAATTGGGGTGAACTCTACGGTTTCTTTGATGTTGAAAATCCATTTCATCAACGTAAAACAGAGCCCAGCAAAAACCAACGCTACGCCGTTAAAACAACCGGTCCTTTCTACTTAGGTGACAGTGGCTTTAATCTCTATGGGCATCTTTATGGTATTTGGTCTTTACCCGGTTATAAATACGGTGGTAATTTCCACGAAATTAATACACTTTATGGTTTTGGCTACAATTTCTCACTAGGCGATTTTTGGGTAAAACCCTTCTTAGCCTTACATTATAGCTAAGCGACTTAATTTTGATGACATTATTTATATGAGCTATTCAATTGATTTTAGAAGTAAAGTGATATTTACGATGGAAGAAGAAGGGTTGATTATCCGAGAAACAGCGAAGCAATTTCGGATTGGTTCTGCATCTGTATCGCGTTGGATTAATCAAATAGAGCCAAAAGCATCGACTACGCGTCAGCGAAAAATCGATAAATCCGAGTTGATAAAAGATGTTGAACAATATCCAGATGCTTACCAAAAAGAGCGTGCAGAGCGTTTTGGCGTTTGTCAGAAGGCCATTTGGCAAGCCCTTAAAAAATGGGATTGACCTATAAAAAACTCTACGTCATCCGAAAGCCGACGAAAACACTCGACAAACGTTTCAACAAAAAACAACAGTATGAAAAAGAAGGCAAGCATATTGTTTTTATTGATGAAAGTGCTTTTTGATACGATACCCCGCGGACTCACGGCTATTCCCCGAAAGGTCAACGGTGTGTTGGTCTCAAGAACTGAGGAACTAAAGGAAGAACAAATGTTATCGGCGCTTTATTGGGCACAACGCTGTTTGCTATCGGATTATTTGATATCAATATTAACAGCGATGTTTTCTATGGATGGGTCACCCAAGTCCTTATCCCAGTACTTCCTAAAAACAGTGTAATCATGATGGATAATGGAACTTTTCACAAGAAACAGAGTATTCAACAAGTCATCATCGATGCGGGGAATATGGTGGAATATTTGCCTACCTATTCGCCAGATCTTAATCCAATTGAACATAAATGGACACAAGCTAAATGCAAAAAAAGAGCGCTCGGATGCGACACAGATATTTTGTTCGCACTCAATATGGTGTAATCGAAGCTGTAATCAAAATTAAGTCGCTTAGCTATATGTTGATCAAACTTTGTATTCTGGCAAAAATGGCTATGTCATTGGTTGGGTTGCCGGCTATAGTTTTCAATTATGGTCACAAAACTTTTCTATCACTAATTGGCATGAGATGAAACTTAATCGCGCAAAAGGCTATGGCAATGACGGCAAAGAAGAGGTATTAACGGTGCCGGTAGCCTTATGGTGGACGCCTTTTGAAACCTTATCTGAAGGTATTCAATATCGCTATATTGATAACAAACTTGGTGATGATTTTTATCACGATGGGATCATTTATACCATCAAATATAATTTTTAATCATGTAAGCTACCGTAAAGCCTGCTTATTTAAAAATGAATACCATTTTTTAACTAATGCTAAATAATAAATATTTAAAACTAACTATTATTTAGCATAAGAATTAATTTTCGATCTATAAAATCACATTTTGATTTCCTTTTATCTGCTTCTTTTTATTAAAAATAAAATTATTTAATGTAAATAATTGTGAACCAAAAAATAATCATTTAAACTGTTCTATAATGAATTCGATTATACTTGTGATCACTTTAACAAAAAAGTAATAACAATTATATTTGTGCGCCTTACAATTGTTTACACTAATATAACCTTACCGTAAAATACCTACACTGAACAAAACGACAATAATCATCTTTGTCATTTGAGGTCGCTAAATGAGACTTATAAAATATAAAGGAAGTATTGGAGTCATCTCACTGCTTACTATTGTTTTCCTGCTAACTGGTTGCGATATGGTATTAATAAATCCCAAGGGCGCCATTGGTGTTGAACAAAAAAGACTGATACTAACTGCGCTTGGTTTAATGTTAATTGTTGTTATTCCAGTCATTTTTATGGCAATTATCTTCGTCAGAAAATATCGAGCAAGCAATAAACAAGCAACCTACCGGCCAGATTGGGCACATTCAAATAAAATTGAGTTAGTTTGCTGGATAGTTCCTATCATCATCATCATCATTCTTGCCGTGATAACCTGGAAAACAACGCATCAACTGGATCCTTATAAAGCATTAGAAAGCGATAAAAAACCGATTACCATTCAGGTCATTTCTACCGATTGGAAATGGGTGTTTGTCTATCCAGAAGAAAATATCGCTACCGTTAATGAAATCGCCATTCCTGTCGGTGTGCCAATTAACTTTAAAGTGACAGCCGAGTCAGTGATGAATTCTTTCTTTATCCCTGCACTTGGTGGTCAAATTTATGCGATGGCTGGTATGCAAACGAAGCTTCACTTAATCGCTAATCAACCTGATACCTATAAAGGCTTCTCATCAAGTTATAGCGGTCACGGATTTTCCGACATGAAATTTAATGTAATTGCAACACCTGATACGGCAAGCTTTGATAAATGGGTGCAAAAAGTAAAAACATCTACCAAAACGCTAGATAGCATGGCTACATTTAATCAATTAGCTAAACCTAGCCACAATGTCCCTGTTACCTATTTTTCAAGCGTGAAACCAAATCTCTATGAAGAACTGATATTAAAATTTGGCCATGAACATCATATCAATCATGCTAACAAAACCGAACATGAAATGTCTGGCAATCAAATAATGCATATGAACCACTCTGCTCATGTCGATGCTAAGGAATAAATAGTATGTTGGGTAAATTAACGCTCGATGCAATCCCTATTAACCAGCCAATTATTGTCATCACTGTGATATGTATTTTATTAGCTGGCATAGCTATTTTAGGCGTTATCACCTATTTTGGTAAATGGAAGTGGCTCTGGAGCGAATGGCTAACTAGTGTAGATCATAAAAAAATTGGCATTATGTATATTATCGTTGCCATGGTAATGCTACTACGCGGTTTTGCTGATGCCATAATGATGCGAGGTCAACAAGCATTAGCGTCAGCCGGTGAGGCCGGTTTTTTACCTCCTCATCATTATGATCAAATCTTTACCGCTCACGGTGTGATCATGATTTTTTTCATGGCAACACCTTTCGTGGTTGGCTTAATGAATTTAGTTGTGCCATTGCAAATTGGTGCTCGCGATGTAGCCTTTCCGTTTTTAAATTCTCTCAGTTTTTGGTTATTTGTCGTTGGTGTTATTTTGATTAACCTATCATTAGGTGTCGGGGAATTTGCGCAGACCGGTTGGCTAGCTTATCCCCCATTGTCAGGTAAGGAATACAATCCTGGTGTCGGGGTAGATTATTGGATATGGAGTTTACAAATATCAGGCATTGGCACCACCCTAAGCGGAATAAACTTTTTTGCGACCATTCTACGGATGCGGGCGCCTGGTATGTCAATGATGAAAATGCCTGTTTTTACTTGGACAGCGCTTTGTACTAATATACTGATTATCTCAGCATTTCCTGTCCTAACCGTTACTATCGCACTACTCACACTTGACCGATATTTAGGCACCCATTTCTTCACTAATGATATGGGCGGCAATATGATGATGTATATCAATTTGGTCTGGGCTTGGGGACATCCTGAAGTTTATATATTAGTGTTACCTGTTTTTGGCGTATTTTCGGAAGTCACAGCGACATTCTGTAAAAAACGTTTATTTGGTTATACGTCTCTGGTCTGGGCGACCATTGTTATTACTGTAATGTCGTTTGTCGTCTGGTTACATCACTTCTTTACCATGGGAGGAGGGGCAAATGTCAATGCCTTCTTCGGTATAGCTACCATGATTATTGCTATTCCAACTGGAGTAAAAATATTCAATTGGTTATTTACCATGTACCATGGCCGTATCGAATTTAAAACACCAATGCTCTGGACGATTGGTTTTATTGTTACCTTTTCGATTGGTGGGATGACTGGCGTACTATTGGCCGTTCCCGGTGCAAATTTTGTGCTGCACAATAGTTTATTTCTGATTGCCCATTTCCATAATGTCATTATTGGTGGAGTGGTCTTTGGTTGCTTTGCTGGTATGACCTACTGGTTCCCGAAAGCATTTGGCTTTACATTAAATGAGAAATGGGGCGTTCGTGCTTTTTGGTTTTGGATCAGTGGCTTCTTTATTGCCTTTATGCCACTTTATATACTGGGCTTTATGGGAATGACTCGTCGTTTAAGTCAAAATATTGATCCACAATATCATTCAATGCTGATGGTCGCTTCACTCGGTGCTGCGCTTATTGCTATCGGAATTCTCTGCCAAGTGATTCAAATAATTGTCAGTATTCGCGATCGCCACAAAAATCGCGATTTCAGCGGCGATCCATGGGATGGTCGTACATTAGAATGGTCAACATCGTCTCCTGCACCTTTTTATAATTTCGCGAAAGAACCACAAATTGATACGCGTGATGCTTGGTGGGATATGAAAGAAAAAGGGATTGCATCTCAACAACCAACCAAATATGAACCCATTCATATGCCACAAAATACTGCTGCCGGAATAATTATTTCAGCGTTTTGTTTAATCTTCGGTTTTGCTATGGTCTGGCATATTTGGTGGCTAGCGATTATTGGTTTTTCTGGTATTATCGCCACCTGGATTGGCAAAAGTTTTGATGACAATGTTGATTATTATCTCCCTGTAGAAGAAATTAAACGTATTGAAAAACAGCATTACGATAAACTGAAAAAAGCAGGTATTCATCATGTCAACTAATTCAATAGCTAATCAACATATTGCCCATGATTTTCATGGGCATCATGACATAGGCGCAACAAAAATATTTGGTTTTTGGATCTATTTAATGAGCGATCTGATCCTGTTTGCTTGCCTTTTTGCTACCTACGTTGTTCTAGTTCATGGTACTGCCGCAGGCCCGACAGGAAAGGAGATTTTCAACCTCAATTTTGTCTTGGTCGAAACCTTCCTGTTATTGTTTAGTAGCATCACTTATGGATTTGCCATGCTTGCGATGCATAAGCAGAAAATAAATCTGGTGAAATTATGGCTACTGATTACTTTTTTATTCGGATTCGGATTTGTTATCATGGAAATTTACGAATTTCATGAGCTCCTTTCTGAAGGTTATGGGCCTGATCGCAGCGCTTTTCTTTCCGCTTTCTTTACGCTAGTTAGTACTCACGGTATTCATGTAATTTTTGGTTTAGCCTGGATCATCATCATGATAATCCATATCTCACGTCATGGCCTCACTGCCGTCAATCAAACCCGTTTAAGTTGTTTAAGTCTTTTTTGGCATTTCTTAGATGTTGTTTGGATCTGTGTATTCACCGTTTTTTATCTTCTGGGGGCACTTGCATGAGTTACACAAATACACAGCACTCTGGTGCTAGCCACGGCAGTATGAAGACTTATTTAATTGGCTTTATACTTTCGGTCATTTTAACGGTCATCCCCTTTTGGATCGTAATGAATAGTACTTTATCCCATGACACTATCTTATGGATCGTTGTTGGTACGGCAATTAGCCAGATTCTGGTACATCTTGTCTGTTTCTTACATATGAATACCTCTTCAGATGACCGTTGGAATCTGGTTGCCTTCCTGTTCACAATACTAATTATAGGCATTGTCGTTATTGGCTCGCTGTGGATAATGTATAACCTGAACATCAATATGATGCTCGACTAAAGAGTTGTGGATCTAATGAAGCAATATCTACAAGTGACCAAACCAGGCATTATTTTCGGTAATCTAATTTCTGTTATTGGCGGCTTTCTGCTCGCAGCTAAAGGTATAATAGATTACCCACTATTTATTGCCACATTACTCGGCGTATCTCTGGTTATCGCTTCTGGTTGTGTTTTTAACAACTATATTGACCGAGATATCGACCGAATGATGGAGAGAACCAAAAATCGACCTTTAGTTAAAGGACTTATTGCGCCGAAATTTTGCCTAATTTATGCCACCCTACTGTGTATTGCTGGCATAGCTTTACTTTATATTGCCACCAATCCCTTAGCGGCACTACTGGCCGTTATCGGTTTTATCATATATGTCGGTATTTATAGTCTCTATATGAAACGTAAATCGGTTTATGGCACCCTGGTAGGTAGCTTGTCCGGCGCTGCGCCGCCAGTTATTGGTTACTGCGCTGTTGCTGATCAATTTGATATGGGAGCATTGATTCTGCTATTGATCTTTAGCTTATGGCAAATGCCACACTCTTATGCAATTGCTATTTTTCGCTTCAAAGATTATCAAACCGCCAATATTCCCGTATTACCAGTAATTAAAGGAATTTCGGTCGCCAAAACTCATATCTTTTTATATATCCTTGCTTTTATGGTAGCAACCATTATGCTCACCATTAGTGGCTATGCCGGCTACAAATATCTTATTTTTGCCGCCGCCGTGAGTTTATGGTGGCTTGGTATGGCAATTTCTGGCTTTAAAAATCAGAATAATGATCGCCTTTGGGCACGGAAACTGTTTATATTCTCTATCGTGGCAATTACTTCTCTCAGTGTCATGATGTCGATTGATCCAACTGTTACCGCTGAACAGATTTTTGTCTATCTCAAATAATAATTTATCTTAAATAGTGGCAGATAATTGCCACTACCTACACGGTTAAAACATCTAATATGCAAATGAATTCCCGACTTTTTTATCTATATCTTGCTAATTCTTACTTGACAGATAGATTAACTAATCGATTAAACTATTTTACAATATTCACTTGTAAAATTTCTGAGATAAACCATGAATGATAGTAAAATGACGCCTACTGAATTAAAGGCTACTTGGGGATTAGGGGCAGTATTCACATTACGTATGTTAGGCATGTTCATGGTATTACCCATCTTAGCCAGCTGTTGGCGCGAACTGAAAGATGCCAATGAATTGTTACTTGGTCTGGCTATTGGCATTTATGGTATCAGTCAGGCTATCTGCCAAATCCCATTTGGTTTAATGTCGGACCGATTTGGTCGTAAGCAATTAATTATCGCCGGCTTACTCATTTTTATTGCCGGTAGTGTGATTGCCGCGATGACAGATTCTATCTGGGGTATCATTATCGGTCGCGCGTTACAAGGCGCAGGGGCTATTTCTGCTGCAATTATGGCGTTGCTGTCCGATCTGACTAGTGAACAAAATAGAACTAAAGCGATGGCTTTTATGGGAATAAGCTTTGGCATCACTTTTGCTATTGCACTCGTTCTCGGCCCAATTATCACCCATGCTATCGGTTTACATGGCCTTTTTTGGGGAATAAGCTTACTTGCCTTTGGCGGGATATTAATAACTCGCTTTGCCGTACCAGATAGCCGATATCATAGCGTTAATCGCGAAACCCATTTTATAAAAAATAGTGTACAAACAGTGATTAATAATCGCCAACTAGTTAAACTTAATTTTGGCATTTTTTGTTTACATACGTTGTTGATGGGAAATTTTGTTGCTTTACCGTTAGTGATGATCGATTCAGGTCTAGCAGCTAATCAACATTGGAAAATATATTTACTAACTTTACTTCTTGCTTTCATTATGGTGCTACCTTTTGTTATCTATGCTGAAAAGCAGCGTCGAATCAAACAAGTTTTTCTATTATGCATTGGCATCTTATTTATCTCTGAATTAACATTTTATTTTTCCAAACAACAATTTTGGTTAATCGTATTAGGTCTTCAGCTATTTTTTATTGCCTTTAATGTTATGGAGGCATTATTGCCTTCACTTATCAGTAAAGAAGCGCCTGCCGGATATAAAGGAACCGCGATGGGTCTCTACTCAACCAGTCAGTTTCTAGGCGTTGCTTTAGGTGGGATCTTAGGGGGATGGCTTTTTCAATTAAATGGTGCTTCGTTGGTCTTTATGACTGGACTGATACTTTGTACATGTTGGTTTTTTATTAGCTTAAATATGCATCAACCTGCTTATACCAGTAGCATTCGTTTACTTTTACCCCAACAGATAAAAGATATTAATTTACTACAAAGCCAATTAATGAATCAGCCCGGTGTGCGCGAAGTGATGTTCGATCTTAAAGCGCTTAGTGCCTACATTAAAATAGATAAAAAAATTATCAGTCGTCAACAGTTGGAAACTATTATTAATAACCAATAACACACTACCTGCTCTAGGATACAGCAGGAATGATAAATTTAGTCACGAAAATTAGTAAATTGAAAAGGTTGCCCAAGTTCAGCCTCTCGCACTAGCGCTATCACAGCTTGTAAATCATTGCGTGACTTACCGGTTACTCGCACTTGTTCTCCCTGAATTTGCCCCTGAACCTTCAATTTACTCTCTTTAATTAGTTTAATGATCTTTTTTGCCATTACCGAATCAATGCCTTGCAGTAACGAAGCATCAAGGCTATAAGTTCTGCCACTATGAACAATATCGTCAGGTATATTCAAGACAGCACCATCTATTCCACGCTTAGCTAATTTCTCGCGTAAAATATCTACCAATTGGTTTACTTGAAAGTCGGACACGCTCGTTATTTTAATCGACTCATTCTTTTCATTGAGTTCAAAACTGGCTTCAACATTGCGAAAATCCCAACGACTAGCCAATTCACGTTGTGCATTTTCAACGGCATTACTCACTTCATGGATGTCAATTTCAGAAACTATATCAAATGATGGCATATTTCATGACCTCCTTATTACTCATAAAATAGCATAATACTACTTTTTATTATCAGCAAAAGCTCTATACTTAATGTTAAATAAATTCCCTAAAAAGCATATAGCTAGGCGACTTTAAAATGATTACAAGTAATTACTCTATATCATTAAATTTATATTGGAGAAAAACATATATTTTGTAATCAAAATTAAAACGCTTAGCTATAATTGATTCAGTCAGATAAAAAATAATAGCGATCTTTAGTGCTGGCGCTGTTAGCAAGTTATGGCTGACAACATGCTAAATCCGATTATTTATCCATTAATTAAACCGAGAGAAGCTCTAATCTCACCAACCGTTCTCGTCTTCCTTGCGCATGGTAGCGAAGAAATACAAGCCGTAACAGTGATTGATCTGTTAACTAGAACTGAGATCCCAGTAACAACTGCAAGTACCACAGATAATGGCGAATTGGTGTTAACTTGCTCACGTGGAGTAAAAATTGTTGCTGACACTCAGTTAGTCAATATCATTGAACAGGATTTTGCTGCTATTGTATTACCTGGTGGATTGAAAGGCGCGGAGGCGTTTCGTGATAATCCGCTGATCATTGAAAAAATTCGCCAATCTCATCATCAGGGTAAAATCATTGCCGCTCTTTGTGCCGTGCCGGCAATCGTACTAGAACACCATAGTTTATTTCCAATGGGGAATATGACCGGTTATCCGGCTTTACAAAGTAAAATTGCCAGCCATAAACGCGTTGATTGTCGTGTCTACTATGATGAACGGGTAAAACTACTTAATAGCCAAGGGCCCTGCCACAGCTATTGACTTTTCACTTAAATTTATCGAGCTATTAGTTGGCAAAAAAAAGGTAGCGGAAGTTGCTTAGCAACTTGTCCTGCCGCCTGGTATTTAAAACTATGCCAACTAACGGTGATATGGCAAATTGTGTATATTAACTTGAAACTCCCCTATCCTTAAGACGAAAAAGTCAATGGATGACCACTAAGAAGGACGATACACTTTTACATTTTTAAAACCTTCTTCATGTAAATAAAGTGCCTGTAAGCGGCTCATAACACCGCGCTCACAATAAAGCAAATAGGGTTTTTCTTGTGGTAACTCAGCAAATTGGTTATTTAGCTTATAAAATGGCAATAACCTTACTTTAACACCTTCAAGCTTGAGTGGACGCGCTTCCTGTTCATCAGGGGAACGAATATCCAGCACAATATCATCGCCTGAAAATGTAGTGACAATTTCCACTTCTGGCGTTTTATCTTCGCTATCATTCATTATCTGACGAATATCAATATTTTGTGCTGTACTAACAACATGATAAAGAAGAGAAAAATCAAAATTAGTTTCCTGCGCTTCAATTTTAGCTTTTACTGCTTTCACAGTTGGCTTTTTCGAAATCACGCCACAAAACTCAGGCATAGTACAGGCAAAATCTGCCGTCCCTATCTCACGAGATAGATTAATAATATTTTTTTTATCATGTGAAATTAATGGCCGCAAAATCAATGTATCGGTAACATTATCAATTACACGTAGATTGGTTAATGTCTGGCTAGAAACCTGTCCTAACGCTTCTCCGGTTACTAAAGCCTGAACCCCATAACGTTCTGCTACTATAGATGCGGCGCGAATCATCATCCTTTTCAATACCACGCCCATCTGGCCATCATCAATCTTTTCAAGAATTTCGCTTACAATCCGAGCAAAATCTATCGCGACAAAACGCACTTTATGTGAACGACCAAAACGATGCCAAAGATGGTAAGCAACCTGCTTGACGCCAATTTCATGACTGGCGCCACCCAGATTAAAAAAGCAATAATGAACTCGGCAACCACGCCGCATTAACATGTAGCTAGACACACCTGAATCAAAGCCACCCGATATCAACGACAAAACATCTTCTTGAGTACCAATAGGAAAGCCACCAATCCCTTGAATACGCGATTTAACAAGCATGAGTTTATCCTTTTCAATTTCAAGATTGATAGTGATATCAGGCTGATTGAGTTTTACCTTAGCTGATGAAATATGTTGATTTAATCCCCCACCAACATAACGTTCTACTTCAATTGAAGTAAAGTCGTGCTGACCACGACGCTTAACGCGTACACAAAAAGTTTTATTGGTTAGCCATTCAGCATAAGTTGCATAAGCTAACTCAAAAATATGATGGAGATCGCGGAATTGATATTCTTCAACTAACAGAATATAATGGATGCCAGGAATTCTGGTTAAAGCATCGCAAATTTCATCATGATATGTGTTTTTTTTGGTGCGAACTTCGATATTATCCCAATGGCGAATAACGGTTATTTCCGCATCTAACACCTTCAATATATTAAGAATATTACTAGCCAAGATCTTAATAAAGCGCAAGCGCACTGATTGGCTTTTAATGGTAATTTCAGGAAATAGTTTAATAATAAACTTCATAATTTTGTATAAAAGTCGGTTTTTATTTTTGCGAATAAACGCATATTATTCATATTTATTAGCAGAGCATTTGATTTTAAGACGGGAAGTATATCACTATATTGCTGTTCGTCGCTAAAAATCACAAAAAGAATAAATTGTCTGCATAAATGTAGTAAAATAAATCGCCTGACGCTCATATTCACCTGATATTAAAACAAGTAAAACGATTATGGCTAAAAAGAAAATATCTGATAGACAAGATCCGCTATCTTTTGAAACTTCTCTGACAGAGTCAGAGCAGATAGTCACACGCTTAGAATCAGGCGAACTTCCGCTGGAAAAAGTATTAAGTGAATTTGAACAAGGGATCCAATTAGCCAGACAAGGCCAGAAAGCGTTGCAACAAACAGAACAACGCGTCCAAATTCTGTTAAAAGCCGATGACCATGCACCACTAGACAACTTTACGCCGGAAGATAAATAAATCATGTCTGAAATAGTGACACTTTCTTTTGCGGATCAACGCCAATGGGTACAAGATCGCGTCAATAAAACACTACTAAAGCAATTCCAGCGCCTACCGTTTAATCAAAGTCAACTGGTCAAAGCGATCAAATATGGCACATTACTTGGTGGAAAGCGACTAAGGCCTTTTTTAGTTTATGCTATAGGTGATATGTTAAATGTTGCCGTGGAAAACCTGGATGTACCTGCTGTGGCCGTTGAATGTATTCATGCTTATTCATTAATCCACGATGATTTACCCGCAATGGATAACGATAATTTACGTCGTGGCCAACCTACCTGCCACATTTCCTTCGGTGAAGCTCATGCCATTTTGGCTGGTGATGCCCTCCAAACACTTGCCTTTAACATCTTGTCTCGTTCCGCTATGCCTGATATTAGTGATACTAATCGGCTGGCAATGATAGCTGAGCTGGCTACTGCTAGTGGAGCAGCCGGCATGTGTGCTGGTCAAGCGCTCGATATGGAATCAGAAGGTCAACAAATTGATATAGAAACCTTAGAATCTATTCACCACCATAAAACCGGCGCTTTAATTCGTGCCGCCATCAGAATGAGTGCACTTGCGGCTGGCCGCCAAAGCTACAAATTACTACCATTATTAGATAATTATGCCAATGCGATTGGACTACTATTCCAAGTCCACGATGACATTCTTGATGTTATTGGTGATACAGACACTTTAGGTAAAAAGCAGGGATCTGATGAAAAACATAAAAAAAGCACATATCCATCATTAATCGGTGTTGAACAAGCACAAAAAAAAGCCAACAATTTATTTGAACAAGCACTGGATGCGCTTTATAGGTTAGAACAACAGTATGGATTAAATACGGAAACACTACAAAATTTAACACACTTTATTATCGAACGAAAAAGCTAATTTTCTTGATTAAAAAATAGAATATTTTACCAGTAATAAAAATTCAAAATAATTTTTTGGCGGCCTACTATAACGTCATGGGTATAAACAAAAAATAATTATTTAATGGGCAGACATGAGCATTGATATCACTTCCTATCCAACTTTAGCATTAATAGAAACGCCGGAAGAATTGCGACTTTTACCAAAAGAAAGTCTGGTAAAATTATGTGAAGAGTTGCGACAATTTTTATTAAATAGTGTTAGCCGTTCCAGTGGACATTTTGCTTCTGGATTAGGAACCATTGAACTTACTGTCGCTTTACACTATGTCTATAAAACGCCATTTGATAATCTTATCTGGGATGTCGGTCACCAGGCATATCCACATAAGATATTAACTGGCCGCCGCGGCCGGATTGATACCATACGACAAAAAAATGGCTTACATCCTTTCCCCTCGCGAGCAGAAAGTGAATATGACATTCTCAGTGTCGGTCATTCCTCGACTTCTATCAGTGCGGGACTTGGTATGGCGGTAGCTGCTGAATATGAAAATAAAGTTCGCAAAACGGTTTGTGTTATTGGTGATGGCGCCATTACCGCAGGTATGGCTTTTGAAGCAATGAACCATGCGGGTGACATTCATAAAGATATGTTAGTGATCCTCAATGATAATGAAATGTCAATTTCAGAAAACGTCGGGGCGTTAAATAATCATTTAGCGCAACTGTTATCGGGCAATCTATATACTAGTTTACGTGAAGGGGGCAAAAAGGTATTTTCCAATATTCCCTCAATCAAAGAATTGTTAAAGAAAACCGAAGAGCACCTTAAAGGTATGATGATCCCTAGTACTATGTTCGAAGAACTAGGCTTTAACTATATTGGTCCCATTGACGGCCATGATGTACTCACATTAGTACAAACATTAAAAAATATGCGTGATTTAAAAGGCCCACAGTTTTTACATATCATGACCAAAAAAGGCAAGGGGTATGAGCCCGCCGAAAAAGATCCTATCAGCTGGCATGCGGTGCCTAAATTTGATCCAGCAACTTTTAGCCTTCCAAAAAACAATAATAGTCAATTAACATTTTCACAAGTTTTTGGTGATTGGTTATGCCAAGAAGCAGTCGATGATCCTAAACTCATGGCTATCACACCAGCCATGCGAGAAGGATCGGGAATGGTTGAATTTTCCAAAACCTATCCTAAACAATATTTTGATGTTGCTATTGCAGAACAACACGCTGTGACTTTTGCTGTTGGCCTTGCCATTGGAGGCTATAAACCTGTCGTTGCTATTTATTCTACTTTTTTACAACGCGCCTATGATCAAGTGATCCATGATGTCGCCATTCAAAAATTACCTATCCTGTTTGCTATAGATAGAGCAGGCATTGTTGGTGCTGACGGACAGACCCATCAAGGTGCTTTCGATCTATCGTTTTTACGTTGTCTACCGGATATGATCATTATGTCGCCCAGTGATGAAAACGAATGCCGGCAAATGCTACATACGGGTTATCACTATCAGAATGGCCCTGTTGCGGTTCGTTACCCAAGGGGAACAGGCTCTGGCGCCACTCTACAACCTTTAGCAAAAATTCCAATCGGTAAAGGAATAATTCGCCGCCAAGGAAAAAAAGTTGCCATCCTAAATTTTGGCACATTACTTAGTGAAGCGATGAAAGCCGCAGAATTACTCGATGCCACCGTGGTCGATATGCGGTTTGTAAAACCGTTGGATGAAACATTGATATTAGAAATAGCTCACAACCATAAGCTATTAGTAACATTAGAAGAAAATGCAATTATGGGGGGAGCCGGTAGCGGTGTTAATGAATTTTTATTAAAAGCCCATCACATTATGCCTATCATTAACCTCGGCTTGCCTGATCACTATATCGCACAAGGAAATCAAACAGAAATTCAGGCTGAATTAGGGCTTAATGCGGAAGGAATTGTAAAATCAATTAACAACTATTACGCTAAATAAATTAATAAATATCTTGAAAACCAAAAGCAGCGGTTTACCAAGCGCTTTTGATTTTTAGTAATTCACTTCACTTACATTATAAAACAGGTAACCAGTGTGCAAGCGCAGCCACGATAACCATAGCAAAAATAGCCGCGATAATATCATCTAACATAATACCTAGCCCGCCACCTACTTGCCGATCAAACCAACCTATAGGCCAAGGTTTTAACATGTCAAAAAAGCGGAAAAGCAAAAACGCTATCAATACCCATTCCCAACTAACTAACGGTATCACCATCAGGGTCATCCACATGCCAATAAATTCATCCCACACAATACTACCGTGGTCGTGAACTTGCATATCATCGGATGTTCGTTGACAAATAACAATACCAACAAAAAAACCAAATAAAATAATAAACCAACATAACCAAACGGTTAATAACCAATACATCAGTAGCCAGAATGGAATAGCAGCTAACGATCCCATTGTTCCAGGAATGATGGGTGATAAACCACTACCGAATCCGGTTGCCAATAGATGCCAGGGATTTGATAGCTTTAAACGAGATTTTGCATCAATCATAGCAAGCTTCCACAATAAAATGATCAAAACCAGTTAAATTAGGTGAAACCTCTTTATTCCCATAAAAATAGCGGATCCCTTCTAATTCTGGTGTTATCTCGCCGATACAATGAAAATTTGCCCCACAGTATGCGCTAGTGCTGACTCTAATGCACCACGATTTATCTCACGCACTGTAAAGCACAGTTCATAATCTTCTCCACAACCTAACGCCCACAGGTTAACGCCTGTTCTGAGGTAACTGGTCTGCAGAATGCCTCTGATACTGGCAAAGAATCTAATTTAATTTTAGCGCCACGGCCACTAATTTTGAGAATATCTCCAAGATCAGAAATCAAGCCATCAGAAATATCAATCGCCGAAGAAGCAAGATGAAGTAAAGCCTGCCCTTGCAAAATACGAGGCTGTGGCCTTAAATGACGCTGGATCAACAAATGACGATCTTTTACATCATCGAAAACCAGCTGTGATTGTAAAATCGCAAGACCTGCAGGACTATCACCCAATGTTCCGGTAACATAAATCCAATCACCATTACAAGCTCCAAGACCGGGGTTAGTGATTTTCCTGTCGGAATCAAACCATGGGCTGTATAGGTTAAACTCATTGGCCCTCGTATTGTATCGCCAACAATAAGTTGCATTTCATAGTAATTAAGCTGTTAAAATAGGCTAGAGCTAAATCTTGCCAGCGAATCTTCATTGATATGTGGCAATGTGAACGCCAGAGAAACCCAGGCAGGATCAGCTCCCATAGCGGCTAAATCACTTAAATTAACCGCCAAATATTTATAGGCTAAATCTTCAGGTGAAATACTATCAAGAAAATGGATACCTTCAACTAGTGTATCGGTAGTAATTGCTAATTGCTGTCTTTCCGGTATTGTTATCAATGCACAATCATCACCAATACCAATATTAACGTCATGCCGATTTTGCTGTTGACGATTAAAATAACGCGCGATGGATGATATCAAATTCGTCACAAACCATAATAATATTCCAATATACCATGCTCCGATTGCTATAACGCTATGACTGCACTTTATAATCAAAATGAACATCAGATTATTCGAAAAGCCTGAACACCATTATTTTTTACGCACAGTAGGAACAACTTTATCGAGCGCACCATTGATAAATTTGTGACTCTCCTCGGCACCAAAAACTTTTGCTAATTCAATCGCTTCATTAATAGCAACTTTATAAGGTACATCATCACGATAACAGAATTCAAACATCGCTAAACGTAAAACGGCTTTCTCTACCTGACCAAGCTCCCCAAGCTGACGAGAAAGATAAGGAGCCATTTTTTTATCCAGTTCTAACACATGAGTTGAAACGCCATTAAGTAGTTCACGGAAATAAGTTACATCAACATCTGACATATCCTGTTCAGATAAAAATTCCACTTCAACATCAGCAATACTATTACCCGATAATTGCCAAGAATAAATCGCCTGAACAGCACACTCACGCGCGCGATGACGAGCAGCAGGTTTCACAAAATTCCCCTTAAATAAAATAGTTAGCCTTTAATGGCTTGAATTACATTAACCATTTCTAGTGCAGCTAATGCAGCATCTGCACCTTTATTTCCCGCTTTTGTACCTGCGCGCTCAATTGACTGCTCAATATCCTCGGTGGTTAATACACCACAGGCAACAGGAATATTACTTGTCATCGCAACATTAGAAAGTCCAGCACTACACTCACCGGCAACATATTCAAAATGTGAGGTTGCACCACGTATAACGCTAGCAAGTGCAAGAACTGCATCATATTTTTTTGTTTCTGCTAATGTTTTAATCGTCAAAGGCAGTTCATAAGCACCTGGCACCCAAACTACCGTAATATTTTCCTTTGCAACTTGGCCAACACGTTCCAAGGTATCAATAGCGCCTTCCAGCAAGCTATTGTTGATAAAATGATTAAAACGTGCAACAACGATCGCTATACGAGCTTTGGGTGCTGCTACCGTAGCTTTTATTACCTTCATAGCCCCTTCCTTAAATACTAATTATTCATTACAGAAATAACAATTTTATCATATTCTTTTCTATACTGCGCTGCTGAATTTAGCTAACTTTAAAACAGTCATTAGGAACGCTAAATTTAATCAATTAAATGTTACATTACTTTAACTATACTACTTTACTATATTAAGCTAACCTATTAATGAATATGACATTACAATGGTCGAAGTGTTAAACGTAAATCAGGTCCAATAAGTTCAATATTAATAAATTCAAATGCAGGTGCATCTTTCAATTTTTGTAATGCTGGAATATTAATTAATTCTTTTGCGGTTCCACCTAAAATTTTAGGCGCAATATAAACAACCAATTCATCAACTAATCCTAGTGTTAACAAAGCACCGGCAAGTGTTGGACCGCTTTCGACCCAAACTGAATTAATATTACGCTTAGCCAGCTCCATCATTAGCAAAACTAAATCAATGCCTTTTTTGTAGGTTGGGATGGCTATTTGCTCAACATCACCACACCAATTTTGCGATATGGGATTAGGGCGAATAAGCCAACATTCACCATCTGATTTTGTTATAATATGTTCTGGTTTTACTTGATTCTCACTATCCAAAACAATTCTTATTGGTTGTCGAAGACATTCTTTAGGATAAATATTTTGTAGCTCACGCGTAAAATCTGTCGAACGAACATTCAAAGCTGGATTATCAGCTAAAACAGTAGCACTGGTAGTCAAAATTGCGCTCGCCCGAGCCCTGAAACTTTGTACATCTTGACGAGCTACTGGCGAAGTGATCCATTTACTTTCACCTGATGCAAGGGCCGTCCGCCCATCAAGTGATGCGGCTAACTTAAGTTGAACATAGGGGAACCCTGTTCGCATTCTTTTTAGAAAGCCTTGATTTAATTGTTCAGCTTCATCCATCAGTAAACCATGTAATACTTCGATGCCAGCCTGCTGTAATTTAAGTAAACCACGTCCTGCAACCTGTGGATTTGGATCTAGCATAGCCACAACAACTCGCCGAATACCTGCTCTAATTAACGCATCTGCACAAGGTGGCGTTTTACCATAATGACTGCAGGGTTCTAATGTGACATAAGCAGTTGCTCCGTTCGCTTTTTGACCTGCCATTTGTAAGGCATGAATCTCAGCATGCGCCTCGCCTGCTTTCCAATGAAAACCTTTACCCACGACTTCACCGTTGCGTACAATGACACAGCCTACATTCGGATTTGGTGAGGTAGTAAATCGTCCTTGCTTGGCCAATGACAACGCACGGCTCATAAACTGCTTATCAAACGTGGTCATTTTTATTATTAATCCTGTAACTTAGCAATTTCTTCGCCAAATTCACGAATATCCTCAAAACTACGATATACCGAAGCAAAACGTATATATGCAACTTTATCCAGCTTTTTCAATTTATCCATGACAATTTTTCCAATCATCTTGGCCGGAATTTCTCGCTCTCCGGTTGCGCGAAGTTGCGATTTTATATTGTTAATAGCTGTTTCCACATCATCGGAACTTACCGGGCTTTTTTCTAATGCTTTTTGCATACCTCGTCTAAGTTTGTGTTCATCAAATGACTCACGTACATCATCACTTTTTACCACACGCGGCATGACTAATTCAGCCACTTCAAAAGTAGTAAAACGTTCATGACATTCAACACATTGTCGACGACGACGAACCTGCAAACCATCGCCAACCAGACGTGAATCAATCACTTTGGTATCTACAGCGGTGCAAAATGGGCAATGCATAAAATTTCCTTATTTTAGGGTCCGGTTTTTCAGTTTAACTCAGCTATCAATGAAAAACACCCTGCTAGCGCAATCTAAAAGAGTGTGAATTAACAAAATTCGTCTTTACGGCAGCAGAGAATGTTGATCCGCTCCCTCTTTTTCTACTTTAGGAGGAAGCAAATGGTCTCGTTTCATTCTCATCTTTAATGCTAGAGCAGAAGCAACATAAATAGAAGACACGGTTCCAATCGTCACGCCAATTAACATAATTAGAGAAAATCCTTTCAGTATTGACCCACCAAAAAGATAGAGCATCAATACCACTAATAAAGAAGTTCCTGATGTAATGAGTGTTCGACTCAATGTTTGGGTCAAGGAAACGTTAACTATTTCATAAGAAGTACCGCGGCGGATCTTGCGGAAATTTTCACGAATACGATCAGAGACAACAATGCTGTCATTTAATGAATAACCGATGACCGACATTAATGAAGCAACGATAGTCATATCAACTTCAATCTGAAAAAGCGATAGAATGCCTAATGTAATAATCACATCATGCGCTAATGATATTACTGCACCTGCAGCCAGACGCCATTCAAAGCGGAAACCTACATAAATAAAAATACAGATCAAAGCAGCTAACAGTGCCATTGCACCGGTTTGAGCTAATTCACTGCCTACACTCGGTCCGACAAATTCGATGCGCTTAATCGTTGCTTTATCATCAACATTTTTGTTAATGACTGAAATAATGGACTTACCGATTTCTTGACCTGCCACGCCTTCAGTAGGAGGCAATCGAATCATAATATCTTGGCTACTACCAAAATTTTGAATCAACGGCTCTTGATGGGCATTATTCGCTAAACTCGCTCTAATTTTATCAAAATTAGCAGGTTGACTCAGATTAATTTCAATAACAGTCCCGCCGGTGAAATCCAATCCCCAGTTAAATCCTTTCAATGAAATAACCGTAACCGAAAGAATAAATAAAGCAATTGAGATACCAAAAGCTAAATAATCCCAACGCATAAAATCGATAACTTTACGGCCATGATTTAACTGTTCTACTGTGTAATCTTGCGCCACAACCACGCTCCTTAGATAGACAGCTTTTTAATACGTTTACCACCATAAAATAAGTTCACGATAGCACGTGTTCCTACAATTGCAGTAAACATGGAGGTGGCAATACCAATCACCGTAGTAATGGCAAAACCCTTAATTGAGCCGGTGCCTACCGCATACAAAATGGTTGCCGTGATCACAGTTGTCAAATTTGCATCTAAGATACTGGAAAATGCCCCCTTGTAACCTTCATATATCGCTTGCTGTATTGAACGACCATTCTTTAATTCTTCTTTAATACGTTCATTAATCAACACATTCGCATCAACGGCAACAGCAAGCGTTAAAACAATACCAGCAATTCCCGGCATGGTTAAAGTGGCCCCCGGTAATAGCGAAATAATCCCCATAATGAGGATCAAGTTTGCTAATAATGCAGAACTGGCAATCAGACCAAACTTGCGATAATAAATGACCATAAATAGAATTGAAGCTAGTAAACCGGCTAATGATGCTTTCATTCCTTGCTCAATATTTTGCAATCCTAATGTTGGCCCAATTGTGCGTTCTTCAACAATTTGAATAGGTGCAATTAATGCGCCAGCACGTAATAATAAAGATAATTGACGAGCTTCAGTTCGATTACTGATACCAGTAATACGAAATTTGCTACCAAAGCGGGCAGAAATTCTTGCGACATTAATGACTTTCTCATCTTTTACCAAAATAGCACGACCATTGGCATCCTTTCGCCCGCTATCTTTATATTCAACAAATAGGGTTGCCATCAATTTATCCTGATTATCACGGGTAAAATCAGACATAATTGAGCCACCAGCGCTATCCAGACCAATGCTTACCTGCGGGCTACCCATTTCATCCAAATCCGATGTCGAATCAGTAATATGATCACCTGTCAAAATAACGCGTTTATAAAGAACAACAGGCTCACCATCGCGAGTATATTTTATCTCAGAATCACCAGGAATATGGGCACGTTGAACAGTCAAACTGTCTATGCTGACATTAACTAAGCGAAACTCCAGCGTTGCAGTAGCACCAAGGATCTCTTTTGCTCGCGCCGTATCTTGAATACCCGGTAATTCAACGACAATACGATCAGCGCCCTGACGCTGTACCAATGGTTCAGCAACGCCTAATTGGTTAACACGATTACGGATAATATTAATATTTTGTGATACTGCATAATTACGTGCTTCACGGATCCGTTCATCTGTCATTACTGCCGTTAATAGATTGTTGTTGGCGGCAGTAAAAACCAAATCGCGATAACGTGGTGTCAAATAAGATTCCGCTTGCGAACGTCCACTATCATCACGAAAACGAATTTCAACACCGTAATTATCTATTTTACGTATAGTTGAATATGGGATCCCTTTTTCACGTAAATCACTACGCAGGCCATCCATATTCTGTTCTTGCAATTTACCTAAGGTTGTTTCCATATCCACTTCCATTAAGAAATGAACGCCACCACGCAAATCTAACCCCAATTTCATTGGTTCACCGCTCAATGCCCTTAACCAATGAGGGGTTGCAGGTGCCAGATTTAACGCTACGATATACTGCTCTCCTAAACCGGCAACTAAAGTTTCGCGTGCATGTAACTGGACATCTGGATTATTAAAACGAGCAAGAATTATACCACTTTCCAGTGCAATTGATTTACTTCCGATTTTCTCTTTCTTTAAAATATTGCGAACTTGATCCAAAGTCTGTTCATTGGCTGCGGTTCCCCGAACGCCAGTAATCTGAACAGCCGGATCATCTGCATAAAGATTGGGAAGCGCATACAGCAAACCGATGAGCAACGCAGCGATCAGCATCAAATACTTCCACAAAGGATAACGATTTAGCACGGCAAATTCCCTTCGGGAAAATCAGAAATTAGATAGATTTTATTGTACCTTTTGGAAGTACAGCAGCAACGAAATCACCTTTAATGGTTACTTCATTGGTGTCATTTAATGCAACAACAATGTAACCCGTTTCAGATACTTTAGTGACGCGGCCAATTAATCCAGCGGTTGTTAGTACCTCATCACCTTTAGCAATAGAATTCATTAATTTTTTGTGCTCTTTAGCTCGCTTCTGCTGTGGGCGTAAGATCATAAAATAAAAAATCAATCCGAAAACAACCAGCATGATGATCAAAGAATATGGGTTTCCTTGCGCTTGACCACCAGCTGAAGCGACTGCTTCAGAAATAAACAAACTCATCAAAATTTCCTCATTGTGATTAAAATAATATTTCTAGCTCAAAAAATTAATCCAAGCCTATAAATCCTACACTGATTTGATTCAATTAGCACGACTGAAATTATACTCTAGTTTGATGAAATCGATTTATTAATCCGTCGATAAAACTCTATAGCTAAGCGACTTAATTTTGATTACACCATATTGAGTGCGAACAAAATATCTGTATCGCATCCGAGCGCTCTTTTTTTGCATTTAGCTTGTGCCCATTTATGTTCAATTGAATTAAGATCTGGCGAATAGGTAGGCAAATATTCCACCATATGCCCCGCATCGATGATGACTTGTTGAATACTCTGTTTCTTGTGAAACAGTTGCATGAACCATCATGATTACACTGTTTTTAGGAAGTACTGGGATAAGGACTTGGGTGACCCATGCATAGAAAACATCGCTGTTAATATTGATATCAAATAATCCGATAGCAAACAGCGTTGTGCCCAATAAAGCGCCGATAACATTTGTTCTTCCTTTAGCTCCCCAGTTCTTGAGACCAACACACCGTTGACCTTTCGGGGAATAGCCGTGAGTCCGCGGGGTATCGTGTGAAAAACCACTTTCATCAATAAAAACAATATGCTTGCCTTCTTTTTCATACTGTTGTTTTTTTGTTGAAACGTTTGTCGAGTGTTTTCGTCGGCTTTCGGATGACGTAGAGTTTTTTTATAGGTCAATCCCATTTTTTTAAGAGCTTGCCAAATGGCCTTCTGACAAACGTCAAAACGCTCTGCACACTCTTTTTGGTAAGCATCTGGATATTTGTTCAACATCTTTTATCAACTCGGATTTATCAATTTTTCGCTGACGCGTAGTCGATGCTTTTGGCTCTATTTGATTAATCCAACACGATACAGATGCAGAGCCAATCCGAAATTACTTCGCTGTTTCTCGGATACTCAACCCTTCTTCTTCCATCGTAAATATCACTTTACATCTAAAATCAATTGAATAGCTCATATAAATAATGTTATCAAAATTAAGTCGCTTAGCTATACTGCAAAAGCCTCAAATTCACCTTTTTCAATCGCTTGTCGAATTTCAGCCATTAGCCGTTGATAATAACGCAAATTGTGTAAGGTATTAAGCCTGGCACCAAGAATTTCATTACATCGGTCAAGATGATGTAAATAAGCACGGCTATAGTGAGAGCAAGTATAGCAGTCACAATGGGCATCTAACGGCGAAGTATCCGATTTGTATTTAGCGTTACGGATTTTAATTACACCTTCAGTGACAAATAAATGGCCATTTCGAGCATTCCTGGTTGGTATTACACAATCAAACATATCAATACCGCGCCGAACCCCTTCAACCAGATCCTCAGGTTTACCGACCCCCATTAAATAGCGTGGTTTATTGTGCGGGATTTGTGGGCAAACATGCTCTAAAATACTGTGCATATCCGCTTTAAGTTCACCGACAGCTAAACCACCAACAGCGTAACCATCAAAACCAATCTGGACTAAACCTTTTACGGATATATCACGTAAATCCGGATAAACGCTGCCCTGAATAATGCCAAACAACGCATTTTTATTAGCTAACTCATCAAATCGTTGGCGACTACGTTTTGCCCAGCGAAGAGACATTTCCATCGATTTTTTGGCATAATCCCACTCTGCCGGATAAGGTGTGCATTCATCAAAAATCATGACAATATCTGAACCAAGATCGTACTGAATTTCCATCGACTTTTCAGGGCTCAGGAAAACCCTTTCGCCATTGATTGGATTGCGAAAATAAACACCCTCTTCTTTAATTTTACGCATGGCAGCAAGGCTAAAAACCTGAAATCCACCGGAATCAGTCAAAATTGGTCCTTGCCATTGCATAAAATCATGCAGATCGCCATGTAATTTCATTATTTCCTGTCCAGGACGAAACCATAAATGAAAAGTATTGCCTAACAGGATTTGGGCCCCGGTTTGTTTAACTTCTTCTGGCGTCATCCCTTTTACTGTACCATAACTGCCAACCGGCATAAAAGCAGGCGTTTCTACAATCCCACGCTCAAAAATCAAGCGACCAAGACGAGCTTGGCCGTCTTGACTTTGTAATTCATATTTCACTTTGCCTCTCTAGCATCAGAAAAACAGTCTGATGGATTAGTTACATATTCAATTAAATAAATTGCTCATATCAATTTAATAGTTAACAACTAGTTAGCCACTTTTTCACTCTCTGCTTTAGGATTGTGCGTGATAAACATGGCATCACCATAACTAAAAAAACGGTACTTTTCTGCGATTGCTTGTTGATAGGCATTCATCGTATTTTGATAGCCAGAAAAAGCAGATACCAACATAATCAAAGTAGACTCAGGTAAATGGAAATTAGTAATTAATGCATCAACAATTTTAAAATGAAAGGCTAGGTAAATAAAAATTCGAGTATCATCAAAAAAGGGGCCAATAATACTTTCTTTACATGCACAAGCCGCGCTTTCTAATGATCGAATCGAAATTGTGCCAACTGCACAATAACCCGTTTACCCCTCGCTTTACACGCCAATATTGCATCAACAGCTTGTTGCGATACTTCAATATATTCTGCATGCATGGTATGTTCAGCAACATTCGCCACCCGCACAGGTTCAAATGTGCCGGCACCAACATGCAGCGTCACAAACGCCATTGCTACTCCTTTTTGCTGCAGCGCCGCTAGCAATGATTCATCAAAATGCAATCCTGCCGTCGGCGCAGCAACGGCACCAGGCCGTTGGCCATAAACTGTTTGATAAAGTGTTCTATCAACCTCTTCATCAGGGCGGTCAATGTAAGGTGGTAATGGCATATGACCAATATCATTTAAAATAGCTAACACATCTCGCTTATCCTGAAAATCAATTTCAAATAGCGTATCGTGTCTTGCCAACATAATAGCTTTAACACTTTCATCATCACCTAATAATAATTCAGTTCCCACCTTAGGTGCTTTAGAAGCACAAATATGCGCCAACATCCGATGACTTCCCAATATGCGTTCAATCAATACTTCAATATTGCCGCCAGACATTTTACGACCATA
Organism: Arsenophonus endosymbiont of Bemisia tabaci Q2; assembly: GCF_902713415.1. Taxonomy (GTDB): domain Bacteria; phylum Pseudomonadota; class Gammaproteobacteria; order Enterobacterales; family Enterobacteriaceae; genus Arsenophonus. Next base: position 369 of record NZ_CACTIE010000064.1, on the reverse strand, counting down.
AAGACGAGCGGGTATAACCTGAGTATTATTGAAAACCAGTAAATCACCTGATTCTAATTTATCAACAATATTAGTAAATATAAGATGTTCCAGTTCACCTGTTGAACCGCTTAAAGAAAGTAGCCGGCAATGACTACGTTTGCCTAAGGGATAATGAGCTATTAACTCATCAGGTAATTTAAAAGCAAAATCAGAGACACGCATTTCTTTACACTATTTGATCAAAACAAGCGAACTAGTCTAGTGCGGCGATAAAAACAGTGCAACAAATAAGCATCACGAAAATTAAAAATTCACTTATAATGACACTATGAATTTTCTTGCACACTTATAGCTAAGCGACTTAATTTTGATGACATTATTTATATG
>NZ_CACTIE010000063.1 GCF_902713415.1 Arsenophonus endosymbiont of Bemisia tabaci Q2 | reverse complement strand
CAATCCGAAATTGCTTCGCTGTTTCTCGGATACTCCACCCTTCTTCTTCCATCGTAAATATCACTGTACGTCTAAATCAATTGAATAGCTCATATAAATAATGTCATCAAAATTAAGTCGCTTAGCTATATACGTGATATCACCGACATAATAGTGATTATGCTGTTGAGGGGAAAATTGTCGTTTAAGCAAATTAGGGGCATATCGATGTTCGTTACCCGATGAGGGATAGTAATACTTTTTCGTTGGGCTAATTGCAACTAATTGATTTAATTTCATGATGTTTGATATTTTATAAGTGCCAATCTGGCACCCTAAACCCTTTAACTCAGCTTGGATACGTCTTTTGCCATAAGTTTGGTCCGATGTATAAAAAATACGTTTGATTTTGCCACACAACCTTTCATTTTCAACTGTCGGTATTTTCGTTTCATAATAAAAACTACTACTGCTTACTTCAAAAATGTGGCATAACTCAGTGACCGTAAAATTGGGGTACATAATTTTCATTTGCTTCACGATTTTGAGTTTTGATTGTCGAGGATGAAGTAAACCGCAGCTTTTTTAATATGTCATTATCCCTCTGAGCACGCTTAAGTTTTACTTCTAATTCTTGTGTGCGCTGTTGCTCTGGCCTTAACACTTTTGATTTTATAGGCGTATTCCTATTTAACTCGCTAAGATATTGTTGCTTACAGCGCGATACGGCAGATTTTGCCGCACCGGCTATTTTTTCAACTTGGATATAGCAATATCCACCCTCAACTATGAGTTTTGCATATTCCAGTTTTTGCTTTGCGCTAAAGGTCACTTTTACTTTTCGTGGCATACTTATACCTATAAGATTTTGCTTAATTATAAGCTATAAATCTCTACAGTTTTATTAGACCACTACAGCTAATCACGGTTAGACATCGTGAGGTTAGTGCAAAAGCATAAGCCAGCTTGACTGCGAGCGTGACGGCGCAAACAGGTAAAAAAGTAGGTCTTAGTGACCCGTGGTGGTTCTGAATAGAAGGACCATCGCTCAACGGATAAAAGGTACTCCGGAGATAAACAGCGGTGTTTGTGGCACCTCGATGTCGGCTTATCATATCCTGGGGCTGAAGTAGGTCCCAAGGGTATGGCTGTTCGCCATTTAAAGTAGTACGCGAGCTGGGTTTAGAACGTCGTGAGACAGAGTTCAGTCCCTATCTGTTGTGGGCGATAGAAGATTAAGGCAGGGCCGGGCGGGGCTGCTCCTAGTAAATGCACCACTGGTGTACAGGTTTTCATGCCAATGGGGGCATTGTCCTGGTAGCTAAGTGCGGAAAAGATAACCGCTAAAAACATCTAAGCAGGAAACTTGCCTCAAGATGAGGCTTCCCTCACAGTTAATGCCCTATAAGGGCTGTTCAAGACGAGGACGTAGATAGGCTGGGTATGTAAACGTAGCGATACGTACGTTGAGCTCTAACTAGTACTAATAGACCCGAGAGGCTTAACCTGACAAAAAACCGAAGGTGTTTTGATAGAGAGAATTTTAGCTTGTTTTGAGATTGAATATGGTCGAATTTTGCTAAAGGCCGAGGTGTGTTCGTTACTGAGGTAGGTGAACAGACTGTAAGGCAGTGAAATAAGACGGGATAAATAGAAAAGAATTTGTCTGGCGGTAATAGCGCGGTGGTCCCACCTGATCCCATGCCGAACTCAGAAGTGAAATGCCGTAGCGCCGATGGTAGTGTGGGGTCTCCCCATGTGAGAGTAGGGAGCTGCCAGACTTTAATTTAAGGCTAATGGGAAAGACCGTTAGTGAAGTAAATCGGGTGTGGTGCGGTAGTTCAGTTGGTTAGAATACCGGCCTGTCACGCCGGGGGTCACGGGTTCGAGCCCCGTCCGCACCGCCAATAATATCGAAAGTAAGCCCTGTGAAAATATCACAGGGCTTATATATAAATATTTTTTATAAAGTAGTTGTTTTATTTTTATTTTTCTTGAACTTTAAGATGCAACTATGCGTCTAAATGACGAGCTTTATCTATTATCTATGTATTGGACAGATTAATAAATATTCGATTTTTAAGGGTTATTTGAGGTGGAAAAGAAAATTTATTCAGTGCGTTGTTATATTACTGGCCAGCCAGTAAAGCCTATTTTACCTGTATCTAAATATACGCTTGATGATGATTTACCTATAGGGATGCCATTATTTTCAGAAAGTGATGAATTAAGCATTGTTTCATGGAATATTTAGCAGCAACGCTCAAACTGGTCTTCAGTTTTAAATAAATTAGTCATAGATAAAAATTTGATTCTGTTAAAAGAAGCTCAAATTTCACCTCAACTTAAAGCTCTTCACGCTCTTTTTGGTAAGTATCTGGATATTGTTCAACATCTTTTATCAACTCGGATTTATTGATTTTTCGCTGACGCGTACTCGATGCTTTTGGCTCTATTTGATTAATCCAACGCGATACAGATCCAGAGCCAATGGGAAATTGCTTCGCTGTTAAATAATGTCCTCAAAATTAAGTCGCTTAGCTATACTGAAAGAAGCCTTAGATAACGCCATTGAACGGCAATTACTGGATACGAGAAGTTTGATGTTCCATTCAGATCAAGGTTGGTAATATTCATCGGAGGAGTTTAGGGCGCACCTCTTTGAAAGCACAATAAATCAAAGCATGAGTCGGCGAGGTAATTGCCTAGATAATGCCGTGATGGAAAGATTTTTTAGGAGTTTAAAGACGCAAAAGCTTAACCATTTATCGTTTATGAATCATCAATCTGTTGTCTATGAAGTTGAAAATTACATTCAGTTTTATAATTATTATCGACGCCATTCAACTATTAGTTATTTAACGCCACATCAAAAATATCATGAACTAAAGAATGCCGCTTAGATTTTCTACAAAATTTGTTGACCATTAGACTTTTTTCTAACATACATCATCAAGTGTTTACCCTCACCTTCAGGTGAAAATCCCAGATCTTCACGTACAATAAAATCTTCAGCCGTTAATTTTATTGCTCCTCTTGGTACTGGTTTACCATGCAGTCACTGAAGTGCTGTCACCATCATGACTATTATCCTTATCCTGTACTAATAAAACCACTGCTGCGCAAGCAATGCCTTCTTTTCTACCAACAAATCCAAGTGTCTCTGTCGTGGTAACCTTAACATTGACATCATCAATATGGCAACCTAGATCATCGGCTATATTTTTGCATATATCAGCAATATATGGCAGCATTTTTGGTACTTGGGCAATAATTGTGATATCAAGATTACTAATACAATATCCTTTTTTCAGCACCTGCGAATACGCCTCGCGTAACAAACTGCGACTATCGGCATCTTTAAAAGCCGGATCGGTATCAGGAAAAAGTTTACCGATATCGCCTAATGCTGCTGCTCCAAGAATAGCATCTGTCACTGCATGTAAGGCAACATCACCATCGGAATGCGCTATTAATCTTTGTTCATAGGGAATTTTCACTCCACATATTGTAATTGGGCCATCTCCACCAAATTTATGTACATCAAATCCATGTCCAATCCGCATGAACTATACTCCCTAACAATAGTCTTCTAAAGCGCTAGAAAGGTAGAATTCTGCTAACATCAAATCTTCTGGTTGAGTAACCTTTAAATTATCCACTCTACCTTCCAGCAATTGAGGATGATAACCGCAATATTCAAGCGCCGAAGCCTCATCGGTAATTACCGCTTTTTGCGCTAATGCTTGAGTCAAACAGTTTTTGATTAATGCTAAAGGAAAAAATTGTGGCGTCAGTGCATGCCAAAGTTCACTTCGTTCAACAGTATGACTAATATCTATTTTTCCTTGAACTGAACGTTTCATTGTATCTCTTACTGGCGCTGCCAAAATACCACCATAAGAAGACTGTTTACTATCAATAAAACGAATAATACTATTTAAATCAGTTTGATGTAAGCAAGGTCGAGCTGCATCATGAACTAAAACCCAACAGGGATCTAGCTGTAAATTGTCTGAGAAATAATTCAGTCCAGCCAAAACTGAATCAGCCCTTTGACAACCGCCAACAACTGTTTTAATTTTTGCATTTTTAGCAATCGCTAATTGATGAAAAAAGATATCATCCTTATTTAAGGAAACAATAATTTTGGAAATTCTTGGCTGCTTAAGTAAAGCAGATATGGTATGGTCAATAATCGTTTTTCCCGCTACTTTCAAATATTGCTTGGGACAATCCGCTTTCATACGATTGCCAATACCAGCGGCAGGTATTAAAGCAACAATTTTCACTTTATGATTAGATATAAATTTATTCATTAATCTAGACTGTTTTCTTATGAATTACTACTTTTTCGTCATAATATTTTTAAATAATTTTGTGGCTGGAAAAAATATTATTAATTAAAAATTTTATTTATGGTTTGGAAAAGCATTCTCATTCACTATTCGATAAAAAGACTCTCGAGGTCTAATTATACCAAGGTCAGAGCGGGATCGCTTTTCAATAGCTTCGCGTTCCTCATTCAAATCGTCTATTTCAGAAAATAAACGTTTATTGCGTACTTTAAATGTCCGTATTCAACGTTTCTAGCGCTGCAACTTCACTTTTTACACTTATACGCAAATAGTCATGGACACCATTTTTACCAAACCATAGTGAAATATTGTAACCAGCAAAACACAGCCAACAATATCAGCGCTAATTTACGCATCGAAGCCCCCTGTAAGACTTGCTTATCATCCCACAACTTATCCTATGACGCTACCTATCACAGATAAGTCATTAATAAAAAAATTCATAAATAAATATGAAATAGAGTCAAACGGGTCTTTTTATTGACAAAGTATAGCTTAGCTATATGTAAAAAAAAGTTTGTTTTTAGCATCTAATAAATTGATCATTTTAAAATGTTTTGTTGGTTAACTGTTTTTTATTTAAAGTAAAAAATTATGCTAAAAAATTCTTTCATTCTATTTTATATTCATTAAGTTATCACAGAAGGTCAAGATAATAAGATAATATAACCATATCTTATTTTTAAAATGATTAAATTATTTTTAACTCTCATAATGAGATTAATTAAT
>NZ_CACTIE010000062.1 GCF_902713415.1 Arsenophonus endosymbiont of Bemisia tabaci Q2 | reverse complement strand
CATTTAGATAAAATGTTTGCATTAAAACAGTGTAATCATGATGGATAATGCAACTTTTCACAAGAAACAGAGTATTCAACAAGTCATCATCGATGCGGGGCATATGGTGGAATATTTGCCTACCTATTCGCCAGATCTTAATTTAATTGAACATAAAGGGGAACAAGTTAAATGCAAAAAAAAGAGCGCTCGGATTCGACATAGATATTTTGTTTGCACTGAATATGGTGTGTGTAATCAAAATTAAGTCGCTTAGCTATATTTAGCTGTAGCAATATTCATTCCGACATTACGTGCGACAGATACCCCGAGATTTTCCTGATGCAAAATCTTAGTATTCGGAAATCGCTCTATACATTCCTCTAATAATAAAGTGCTATTATCCGTTGCAGCATCATTGACTAAAATAAGTTCCCAGTTTTCTAATTTTTGTTATTCAAGAAAATTAAAAAATTTTGGTAAGAATGGTTCGCTATTAAATACAGCAAGAAGAATACTTAGCATCGGTTCAGCTAACATATGTTTACCTTAATCATTATCCTTTTTTAAGGGTTATTTAATTTTATATCAAATATTCAATAGATAAATGTTTATAGGCTCAATTTTGTTAAAAAATAGAATAATAATGTCGCTAATATCAAATAAATATATTACAAGATAATTAGCGTAATTAATTATGAACAAATGAAATTATTAAAATTAATATAAATATCACTTTTATTATTGATATAAAAAAATTGCATTAGTATTAAAGTTGTTATGCAAGTTTCCTACTCTCACATGGGGAGACTTCACACTACCATCGGCGCTACGACATTTCACTTTTGAGTTTGGCACGGCACGGGGTTAGGTGGGATCACCGCGCTATTACTGCCAGAAAAAATTTTTTTTATTTATTCCGTCTTGTTTCGCGTTGCCTCATAGTCTGCTTACCTACCTCAGTAGCGAACACACTTCGGCCTTCACCAAAATTCGACCATATTCAATCTCAAAACAAGCTAAAATTCTCTCTATCAAAACACCTTCGGTGTTGTCAGGTTAAGCCTTATCGGGTTATTAGTACTAGTTAGCTCAACGTATCGCTACGTTTAGACACCTAGCCTATCTACTTTCTCGTTTTGAACACTTTTTATAGGACATTACTGTCAGGGAAGACTTATCTTGAGGCAAGTTTCCTGCTTAGATGCTTTTAGCGGTTATTTTTCCGCACTTAGCTACCGCTACCAGGCGATGCCATTGGCATGACAACTTGTACACTAGTGGTGCGTCTACTTTGGTTTTCTCGTACTAGGAGCAGCCCCCCTCAATCTTCCTTCGCCCACGACAGATAGGGACCGAACTTGTCTCACACGACGTTCTAAACCCAGCTCGCGTACCACTTTAAATGGCGAACAGCCATACCCTTTGGACTTACTTCAGCCTCAGGATGTGATGAGCCGACATCGAGGTGCCAAACACCGCCGTCGATATGAACTCTTGGGCGGTATCAGCTTGTTATCCCCGGTGTACCCGTAGCAAGACGGAAAGACCCCGTGAACCTTTACTATAGGTTGACACTGAACATTAAGCCTTGATGTGTAGGATAAGTGGGAGGCTTTGAAGTGTCGACGCCAGTCTGCATGAAGCCAACGTTAAAATACCACCCTTTAATGTTTGATGTTCTAACTTGG
>NZ_CACTIE010000061.1 GCF_902713415.1 Arsenophonus endosymbiont of Bemisia tabaci Q2 | reverse complement strand
AAATCTGCCAGGCTATTTATAATCCAATCAGCAGACTTTTTATCATATTCAGTGATAGATTTTCCTTTATTTATCAATACATTAGTGCCAATATGTGCTTCTTTACCGGCTTGCATATCAGAAAGTTTATCCCCCACCATGTAAGAGGCCTTCATATTAATATTAAGTTGTTTTCGCGATGTTAATAGCATACCAGCTTTCGGCTTACGGCAATCGCATATTTTTTTATATTTTTGTTCAATTGCATCAGGATGATGAGGACAATAATAAATACCATCAAGCTCAACGCCACGATCAATAAGAGACCAATCCATCCATTCTGTCATTTCAAGAAATTGTGCTTCTGTGAAGAATCCTCTTGCAATACCTGATTGATTAGTAACAAGAATCAATGCATAGCTCATTTTTTTTAATTCAAGCATTGCTTCAATTGCGCTTTCGATAAACTGAAAATTATCTATTTCATAAACATAACCATGATCAAGGTTAATAGTACCATCACGATCGAGGAAAATTGCCGGAATACTTTGACTCACCATATTACTCCATTAAATTTAACTTTGTTCATTATATGAAAAGCAGCTAAAGCTAAATAAGAACAAGAGTCGTATTTATATTTTTGTTTACTTAGACGTCTAGACACCTTAATATCCGTGTTAAATATAGTCGAATTTTCTTACCACTTTATTTCCATTATTTAGTAGATCACAATAATGATAAGACTTTATAACATTAATAAAATTTTTCACCAAGGAGCACATGCAATTCACGCATTAACCAATATTAATCTGCATGTGCCTCAAGGCCAAATTTACGGAATTATCGCTGCTTCCGGTGCCGGAAAAAGTACGCTAATTCGTTGTGTCAATATGCTTGAACGCCCAACGACAGGTGAAGTATTGATTGACGGGCACGCGTTGACAGATCTTTCTGAAAAACAATTAATCTTAACGCGTCGTACTATCGGCATGATTTTCCAACATTTCAATCTACTTTCATCACGCAATGTTTTCGATAATATTGCCTTACCTCTAGAACTAGATAACACGCCAAAAGCCGAGATCCATCAACGCGTAACAGAGTTATTACAGTTAGTCGGTTTAGCAAATAAACAGGATGCCTATCCAGCTAAGTCTATCTGGAGGACAGAAGCAACGCGTTGCTATAGCTCGCGCTTTAGTCAATTCGCCTAAAATATTATTATTATTATGTGATGAAACGACAAGTGCATTAGATCGAACAACAACCCGTTCTATTCTTGAGCTATTATAAAGATATTAATCGACGTTTAGGTTTAACCATCTTGCTTATTACTCACGAGATGGATGTTGTAAAACGTATATGCGATCAAGTGACGATTATCAGTGAAGAGCGTTTAATAGAAGAAGATAGCGTTAGTGAGGTATTTTCTCATCCTAAGACACCAATTGCGCAAAATTTTATTAAATCAACATTCGTATTAGATATTCCAGAATATTATCAAACGCGTTTGCAGATGTTGCCAGCCCTAGATTTATCGCGATTATTGAAATTGGAATTTACCGGTAAGTCAGTAGATGCACCATTAATTTCAATGGTTGTTAGAAAATTTAATATCGACATCAATATATTGAGCTCACAAATAGATTACGCCGGTGGTGTTAAATTTGGTTTTATGCTTGCTGAATTTCATGGTCTTGACGAAGGTATTGAAAAATTAATTACTTTTTTAGAAGAGCACCATGTAAAAGTGGAGATCTTAGGTTATGTCTGAAAAAATGATCATTCTGCTACTAAATGGTACGTTAGATAGACTTATCATGACTTTTGTGTCGGGATTTTTGGGATTTTTGGGATTTTTATTAGGGCTTCCTATTGGCATATTATAGCTGGGCGACTTTAAAATGATTACAAGTAATTACTCTATATCAGTAAATTTATATTGGATAAAAACATATATTTTGTAATCAAAATTAAGACGCTTAGCTATACTTTATGTGACCAGCACCGGGCAAGTTATTGAAAATATTTCCCTTTATGGAATAGTGTCTGCATTGGTTAATGTGTTTCGTTCCATTCCATTTATTATTTTATTGGTTTGGATTATTCCATTAACTAAATTAATTGTCGGCACATCTATCGGTATTCAGGCCCCGATCGTTCCGTTAACTATTGGTGCAGCACTTTTCATTGCCCGTATGGTTGAAAATATGCTGTTAGAGATCCCTAATGGTTTAATTGAAGCTGCTCGTTCAATGGGTGTAACGTCTCTAAAAATCATTGGTAAAATTCTGTTATAGCTAAGCGACTTAATTTTGATGACATTATTTATATGAGCTATTCAATTGATTTTAGAGGTAAAGTGATATTTACGATGGAAGAAGAAGGGTTGAGTATCCGAGAAAAAGCCAAGCAATTTCGGATTAGCTCTGCATTTGTATCGGGTTGGATTAATCAAATAGAGCCAAAAGCATCGATTACGTATCAGCGAAAAATCGATAAATCCGAGTTGATAAAAGATGTTGAACAATATCCAGATGCTTACCCAAAAGAGCGTGCAGAGCGTTTTGGCATTTGTCAGAAGGCCATTTGGGAAGCTCTTAAAAAAATGGGATTGACCTATAAAAAACTCTACGTCATCCGAAAGCCGACGAAAACACTCGACAAACGTTTCAACAAAAAACAGTATGAAAAAGAAGGCAAGCATATTGTTTTTATTGATGAAAGTGATTTTTCACACGATACGCCGCGGACTCACGGCTATTCCCCGAAAGGTCAAAGGTGTGTTGGTCTCAAGAACTGAGGACCTAAAGGAAGAACAAATGTTATCGGCGCTTTATTGGGCACAACGCTGTTTGCTATCGGATTATTTGATATCAATATTAACAGCGATATTTTCTATTCATGGGTCACCCAAGTCCTTATCCCAGTACTTCCTAAAAACAGTGTAATCATGATGGATAATGCAACTTTTCACAAGAAACAAAGTATTCAACAAGTCATCATCGATGCGGGGCATATGGTGGAATATTTGCCTACTTATTCGCCAAATCTTAATCCAATTGAACATAAATGGGCACAAGCTAAATGCAAAAAAAAAGAGCGCTTGGATGCGACACAGATATTTTGTTCGCACTCAATATGGTGTAATCAAAATTAAGTCGCTTAGCTATAACGCCCGAAAAAGATGGATTGTTCGTTGAGGACAAAAATTCACCTTATGTAAATTTCATTGTGAGTCCTGAAAATAATAAAGATAATGAAAATGTGAAAAAGTTTGTTAAAGCCTATCAATCCGAAGAAGTAGCTGAAGCAGCCAATAAAATTTTTGACGGTGATGCTATTCCAGGCTGGTGATCGCTTTTTCAAAAAAATGACATTATAATAAAACCAGCGAATATAATCCGCTGGTTTTATTATAAATTTTATACAGTGAATTGTGTCTATTATTATGGCTAAAACTGATTTGTAGTTCTATTTGATTTCTTTAATAAAATAAGGAACTTATATCCGCCTATTACTCTGTTATTACTCTGTTGTCTTACACTCTGTATCTCAGGCTCTAATGTATTTTCTCCAGCTGAATATAATAAACCAGATAACTCGTTAAAAAATCCAAAAAATATTATCAAAAAAATCACCACAAAAGCGCTCTGTGGTAAAAATTATTGATAAAACAGAAGTATTACTGGGTAAACCATTTAAGGATCTGGGCATTGTTTCCGGTATTTCATGCCAACCTAATCGACAAGATCCAAGTGTAAATATTCCCGTAGCAAAAAAATATGCTGAAAAAGGCCTCTTCTCTTGGCGCGAATAGCGTGTTATTGCACCGTTGTAAAATAATTAGTACACCAGATTCTTATCAAACTGCTATTTGTTAAGGCTCTACGCTGAATATTATTAATGGATAATTTTCAATTTAATGTGATTGGGGTGATAGAATGACCTTATAAAGAAAAATTTGCCATCCCGAGACAACGAGGTTTAATTGATGATGGAGAGGGTTATTTGCGCCTATTTCCGCCTTATAATCATCCTGATGCTGTTTGTGGATTAGAACAATTTAGTCATATTTGGCTTATTTTCATTTTTCATCAAACCATGACTGAAGGTTGGCGTCCCTTAGTAAGGCCTCCCTGTTTAGGTGGTAATACCAAAAGGGTTTTTTCGCCACTCGTTCTCCATTTCGTCCTAATCTAATAGGTATGTCATTAATAGAATTGAAAAATTTAATTATCCGTGATAACGAAGTAGGTTTAGCTTTAGGTAGTCTGAATTTAGTTGATGGCACCCCTGTGATTGATATAAAACCTTATCTGCCGTTTGCGGAATCTTTATCAAAAGCGGTTGCTGGATTTGCCCAAGCTGCACTGGCTAGTGAAATGAAAGTGGTTTTTTCAGCTACTCCCCAAAAACAGTTGATTGAGCAACAAACCCGCTATCCTTTCCTTGAGCGTTTTATTCGTCAAGTTTTAGCGCAAGATCCACGTCCAGTTTATAAAAAAAGCGAAGCTCACGAAAAAATCTACGCTGCCTATTTGCTCGATTTTAATGTTAGATGGCAGGTTTCAGCAAATATCATTGCCTTTTTCGCTATAGATACGCTAAAAAATTAAGTTATCTCTTTAGACATTAGCAACTCGCTGGTAGACTAAAAGATAATTTTGTTTTAATGGTTGGTCCAATACCAACTGAAAGTAATTCGTTGTTGATGGAAGCTAATAATGCGCACAAGCCAATATCTTCTCTCTACTTTAAAAGAGACTCCCGCCGACGCAGAAGTTATCAGTCATAAGCTGATGCTTCGGGCAGGTATGATCCGTAAAATTGCTTCAGGGCTATATGACTGGCTACCAACCGGTGTTCGTGTGCTGCGCAAAGTTGAGAACATTATTCGTGAAGAAATGAATCGCGCGGGTGCAATTGAGATTTCCATGCCGATAGTTCAGCCAGCAGATTTATGGCAAGAAAGTGGGCGTTGGGAGCAATATGGCCCAGAGTTACTTCGTTTTGTTGATCGTGGTGAACGACCTTTTGTGTTGGGCCCGACTCATGAAGAGGTAATTACCGATCTTATTCGTAATGAAGTGATTTCTTATAAACAGCTGCCGTTAAACCTTTACCAAATCCAAACAAAATTTCGTGATGAAGTAAGGCCACGTTTTGGTGTGATGCGCTCCCGTGAGTTTATTATGAAAGACGCTTATTCTTTTCATACCGATCAAAACTCGCTGCAACAAACTTACGATGCAATGTACAAGGCATATAGTACAATCTTTACCCGTATTGGCTTTAATTTTAAGGCAGTACAAGCAGATACTGGCTCTATTGGTGGCAATGCTTCGCATGAATTTCAGGTATTAGCTGATAGTGGTGAAGATAATATTGTTTTTTCTACCGCTTCAGATTATGCTGCTAATATTGAGCTGGCAGAAGCAATTTGTCTTACGGAAGAACGTCCTGAACCGGCTGAATATATGCGTATTATCGATACCCCTGACGTTAAAACTATTGCCGAGTTAGTTAATCAACATAATTTACCTATTGAAAAAACAGTTAAAACCTTAATTGTCAGTGCAGAAAAAGAGAGTGGTCATCAACTTGTTGCCTTATTGATCCGTGGTGATCATGAATTAAATGAGATCAAAGCAGAAAAACATCCTCTGGTTGCAAGTCCACTGAAATTCGCAACAGAAGAAGAAATACGTGCAATCCTGCATGCAGGTCCCGGTTCATTAGGCCCGGTTAACTTGCCAATACCAGCAATTATCGACCGCAGCGTTGCTGTGATTAGTGATTTTAGTGCCGGCGCCAATATTGATCATAAACACTATTTTGGTATCAATTGGCAACGGGATTTACCTTTACCCGACGTTTATGATTTACGTAATGTAGTCGATGGCGATCCTAGTCCCGATGGTAAAGGAACTGTTCAAATTAAACGTGGAATTGAAGTTGGTCACATTTTTCAACTAGGAACAAAATATTCTGAAGCAATGAAGGCCAGCGTTCAAAATGAAGATGGCCATAATCAAACGGTAACGATGGGATGTTATGGTATCGGTGTCACGCGGATTGTAGCAGCAGCAATTGAACAGAGCCATGATGATAAAAGAATTATTTGGTCTGATGCTATCGCACCTTTCCAAGTTGCTATTTTGCCAATGAATATGCATAAATCGTATCGCGTTAAAGAAGTTGCTGAAAAACTTTACTGTGATTTGCAAGTCAATGGCATTGATGTCATTTTTGACGATCGCAAAGAACGGGCTGGTGTGATGTTTGCTGATATGGAGCTTATTGGAATACCTCATACCATCGTGATCGGTGATCGTAATTTAGATGACAACAAGGTTGAATATAAACAGCGGCGAGATAATGATAAAGAATTTATTGATCTTGCTGAGATAGTTGATTTTCTAAAAACAAAACTTAACTAATCAGCTTTATTGATGCAAAATGCCCTGCTGAAAATAGCTGGGCATTTAATATATCTGATAATTAGTGAGAGTGAAAAGTACGCAGTTTATCAAATTTAATCTCGCCGTTCTGGATCAAGGTTGCATCAAACAAGCCATCTTGCATTGATGGGCGGATGGCTGTAATAGCCCTCAACTTCGACATAAACAGGCTTACCCGCTTCAATACCGGTTGCCAGATTATCCTTTTTCTAAATCGATATTACTCAGACTGTAAATATGTCCACTTTTACACTCTTTAAATAATGCCGCGTCAGCGATATAACTATATTCCCGGCTCTTTTTATCTGGCTTTACTTGCTCTAAGGTATAATTTAAATTACTTTCTATTCGATTTCCTTCCTGATCGAGATATTCTATTTTTTTACGATCAATGCTAGCTTGAAAATAGGTTTTTTGCTGATCAGAATCAATCAAAAATAATTTAGTACCTTTTTTAGTCTAATTTCCTGTAGTAAAAAAAGTATTTTTTTGTTCTTCCGTACCCAAATAGGTTAATTGCTCAATAAATTTACCATTCGGATTGAAAAGAACTGTTGTTTCAATACCTGAAAAATCTGCAAAAGGGAGTACGCCAGTATAAATTTTATCCATTGTTTGGCTTTGTGATTGTGGCAATTTATGCTGATAGCCAGCAAGGATCATCGTACTCATTGTCAGCAATATATTCAATACTTTTCGTTTCATTATTCGCTCCAAAATCCATTCGATAAAATAGATCTATTACAATAACATTTGGTTACTTTCGCCAAATCATTTTACCTAGTTACACAATATTTAAAACCATTTATTGATTTTCATTACCTACAATAAATATTAGCAAGCGTCATGCTAATTTTTCTCTCTTCGGTTGAAAAAAGTATGGTGCTATTATGCGCTTTAATCAGTAAATGCTTATAATTACAAATATTCAAAGGCGGCAATAATCGCCACTTAACAATAGTGGTGAGAGATTATGTCTAAAGATGGTGAGAGATTATGTCTAAAGATATAGCTAAGCAACTTAATTTTGATTACACCATATTGAGTGCGAACAAAATATCTGTTTCGTATCCGAGCGCTCTTTTTTGCATTTATAGCTGGGCGACTTTAAAATGATTACAAGTAATTACTCTACATCAATAAATTTATATTGGAGAACAACATATATTTTGTAATCAAAATTAACTCGCTTAGCTATATGTTCAATTGGATTAAGATCTGGCGAATAGGTAGGCAAATATTCCACCATATGCCCCGCATCGATGATAACTTGTTGAATACTCTGTTTCTTGTGAAAAGTTGCATTATCCATGATGATTACACTGTTTTTAGGAAGTACTGGGATAAGGACTTGGGTGACCCATGCATAGAAAACATCGCTGTTAATATTGATATCAAATAATTCGATAGCAAACAGCCTTGTGCCCAATAAAGCGCCGATAACATTTTTTCTTCCTTTAGCTCCCCAGTTCTTGAGACCAACACACCTTTGACCTTTAGGGGAATGGCCGTGAGTCAGCGGGGTATCGTGTGAAAAACGACTTTCATCAATAAAAATAATATGCTTGCCTTCTTTTTCATACTGTTGTTTTTTTGTTGAAACGTTTGTCGAGTGTTTTCGTCGGCTTTCGGATGACGTAGAGTTCTTTTTATAGGTCAATCCCATTTTTTAAGAGCTTGCTAAATGGCCTTCTGACAAACGCCAAAACGCTCTGCACGCTCTTTTTGGTAAGCATTTGGATATTGTTCAACATCTTTTATCAACTCGGATTTATCGATTTTTCGCTGACGCGTAGTCGATTTTTTTGGCTCTATTTGATTAATCCAACGCGATACAGATGCAGAGCCAATCCGAAATTGTTTCGCTGTTTCTCGGATACTCAACCCTTCTTCTTTCATAGTAAATATCACTTTACGTCTAAAATCAATTGAATAGCTCATATAAATAATGTCATCAAAATTAAGTCGCTTAGCTATACTGAATACAAACCAATTAACTGCGATGACTATGATTATTTAGAACTCGCTTGTCAGCATAGTTTTCAGTTAACCATAAAACTGGATAATGGAGAGATTATTGAAGGAAAAGCAATTGATTTGCTCTGTTAAAAAAACAGGTTGAATATCTGGTTGTTGATGTTGCTAGTGAAAAAAAACAACTGCGATTAGATCATATTGTTAGTTTTAGTCATCCGGAAATTGGCGACATCGTTATTGATCATTCTGGTTCATAAAAGAAATATTGATTATACTTGCACAATAATACCCCTTACTTGAAAAGTAAGGGTTTTTTATCCGTTATCCATTTTATTTTCAATTCAGACTGGCCTTGAATAGATTGTCCTGATTGAGTAATAAATACACCAACGGCCGCAATAAGTTCATCATTATAATAAATTAAAGGCGTTCTTTCCCTTAACCAAGGCGCTACGCCTAACTCCTGCCAAAGCTTTTTACTCCGTTTGGCGTGCTGACGACCAATAATTTTAATATTTCCTTTTAATCCAAATCGAATAGTAACCTGCTCATTTGCTAACGGCGCCCGGAATCCGGTTCCCTTATCTGGGACTATTAGCGTGCCTAAGTTATCAGGCAATTTAATCGCGGCAGGCAGCTGCCACGCTAAACAAATTTTAGTGAGATCGTTAAATTGTGGCAGCAACCAAAGCTGTTGTTTAAAACGTCGAATAACATTGTTGTTAGCTAATATAAATTGCGGCTCTGCATCTGGACGCGCACAAATCACGTCTTGCCAAATTTGTTTTAATTGAACACGAGAAGGCATCAAAATTCGATGTAAACTCAACCAACGACGTAATATTGTGTTACGTTTCATTTCAGAATAACTTACTAAAGTATCAAGCTGCAAGGCTCCTTCTGCCGTTACTAGCTGAGATAAATAATCTTGTAGTAATTCATTGAGTAAAGCTTCTTGTTCTGCACACAAACTGGCGCTTCTGGCCACTGCTTGTGAAAAATGCGGCCAACGCCGGTTAAAATGCGGCATTATAGCTAAACGTAAAAAATTACGATCATAGCGCTGATCTTGATTACTATCATCTTCTATCCAAAAAAGCGATTTTTTTTCAGCATAAAAAACCAATTGCTGACGGCTGAATGATAATAGTGGTCTAATTAAATAGGTATCAGCAAACGGAATAGAAATTGGCATCGCAGATAAACCTGCTGGCCCACTGCCCCGTTTTAATGCTAATAAAAAAGTTTCTGCTTGATCATCTAAATGTTGGGCAGTAACAATAATTTCTTCAGGTAATAGTATTTCACGAAACGCTTGATATCGTGCATCCCGCGCCGCTGCTTCTATCCCTTTTTTAGTTGGGTCGATATAAACATGCTGTGAAGAAAACTCTACCTGCCAGTCGAAACAAACTTTCTGGCAATGGATAGCCCAATCATCAGCTTTATCATTAAGTCCATGATGAATATAAACCGCACGGATATTAAGGTTTCGCACTGTGGTTTGACGTAATGACACTAAGGCATGTAATAAAACTGTTGAATCTAGTCCACCACTGAAGCCTACCAATATTTGGCGTGTTGAGCCGATGGTTTTTATAATTTGGTTCAGCAATGTAGCCTCATGAACATTCATAATTATTCTAACTACCTCTGTCGCAATTATTTATTGCTCTATTTTCTACTTATTATATTATTAGAATTAATATAATTTATTGTATTAATTAAAATTTATTTTTAAATAAATTGAGGGATAAATTTTTTAATCATGATATCTGATGATCAAAGATGAAAAAATTTTAAATATTAAAAAATGGAAATAACCATTGATAGTTATTTCCATTTTTATACCTTAGCTAGCGTAAAATTAGCAATAACCACATTCCATTAAACGTTGATAACGGCGGTTTCTCAACTCTTCAGGACTAAATACATCGATATCACTCAAATCATTTAAAATACGCTGTTTAAGATTATGCGCAATTTGTTCATAATTACGATGCGCGCCACCCAACGGCTCTTTAACAATGTTGTCAATGAGATTAAGTGATTTTAAACGTGAAGCCGTGATCCCCATCGCTTCTGCAGCTAATGGGGCTTTATCGGCATTTTTCCAAAGAATAGAAGCACAACCCTCGGGTGAAATGACAGAATAAGTGCTGTACTCCAGCATATTGACTTTATCACCAACGCCAATCGCTAATGCCCCTCCAGAGCCGCCCTCACCAATTACCGTACAGATAATAGGAACGGAGAGCCGGGACATTTCACGTAAATTACGGGCAATCGCTTGGGACTGACCGCGCTCTTCCGCTCCAACTCCTGGATAAGCTCCCGGTGTATCGATAAAGGTAATAATCGGTAACTTAAAACGCTCAGCAATTTCCATTAATCGTAAAGCCTTACGGTATCCTTCCGGTGCTGGCATGCCAAAATTACGCCGAATTTTTTCTTTTGTTTCACGTCCTTTCTGATGACCAATAATCATTACTGGACGCCCATCCAATCGAGCCAATCCACCAACAATGGCTTTATCATCAGCATAAGCACGATCACCCGCTAGCTCTTGTAAATGCGTGAATATACGTCCAGCATAATCCAGAGTGTAAGGTCGCATC
Organism: Arsenophonus endosymbiont of Bemisia tabaci Q2; assembly: GCF_902713415.1. Lineage (GTDB taxonomy): Bacteria > Pseudomonadota > Gammaproteobacteria > Enterobacterales > Enterobacteriaceae > Arsenophonus. Next base: position 19,139 of record NZ_CACTIE010000061.1, on the reverse strand, counting down.
GGGTGACGAGCAAGTTGTGCTATTTGCCAAGCGCCTAAGTCAGAAAAAATTTTGCGTGTTAACTCTAAACTCTTTTCGCGAAGTCTAGCGACCTCTTCATCTAGGTCAATATCTAGCTTGGTATCCTGACGATTTACTGCCGTTAACGAGTCTATTTTTGCTTCCAACTCCGCAATCGGCTGTTCAAAATCCAGAAAATTAAGGCTCATAATATTCCTATTTAGTCAAATTCTAATTCTACCTGCTGATTACCTAGCAGAGTTCGCAGCTCAGTCAAAAGATTATCGGTCGGAGTAACCCGCCAAGTGATGCCTAATTTTAATTTAGCGCGAGCGTCTTTCTTCTGATAATAAAGATGAACCGGTATTGTTCCTGAACGATAAGGTTCCAATGTGCTACGAAGACGGTTTAATAATTGGTCATCAATTTGTCTATCTGTCAATGAAATAGCAATACCTTTAGCATATTTCTGACGAGCTTCACTAAGATCCATCAGTTCACGAACAGACATTTTATTACCACCATTGAAATCATCAAAGCTGACCTGACCTGTGGCAATTAATATTTTATCTTTCTCAAGTAGATGCTGATACTTTTCTAACGCATCTGAAAATAACATTATATCCAAGCGTCCAGAGCGATCATCCAAAGTACATATACCTATTCTGTTGCCACGTTTAGTGGTTACTACTTTAGCGGTCAGCGCTAAACCAACCACCGTTGACATCTGTCCTCGAGGGGTTGGATTCACATCCTTTAATCTTAATCCACTAGTATAACGTTCAATTTCAGACAAATAAGCGGTAATAGGATGTCTCTTTAAATAGAGACCCAATGTTTCGCGTTCACCTTCTAATATAAGCTGTTCAGGCCATTTAGCTACACTAGCATAAGATTGTTCAACCTGCTCAGGCGCTTCAGCTAATACGCCAAACATATCAGTTTGTCCAATTGCTTCAGCTTTAGCGTGTTGATCTGCCGCTTTTAAGGCATCTTCTAATGAAGACATTAATGCAGCACGGTGCGGACCTAAATGATCAAAAGCACCGGACATAATCAATTTTTCCATCACGCGACGATTAAGCTTTTTAGTATCAACCCGTGCACAAAGATCAAAAATTTCTTTAAAAGAACCACCTTTTTGGCGTGATTCAATAATAGCTTCTATTGGGCCTTCACCAACACCTTTTATGGCGCCAATGCCATAAACAATTTCACCGCTATCATTGACATGAAAATGATATAATCCACTGTTGATATCCGGTGGCAATACTTTCAACTCCATACGCCAACATTCATCAACTAAACCAACCACTTTCTCGGTATTATCCATATCCGCTGTCATCACTGCTGCCATAAACTCAGCCGAATAATGTGTTTTTAACCAAAGGGTCTGGTATGAAACTAAGGCATAAGCAGCAGAATGTGATTTATTAAATCCGTAACCGGCAAATTTTTCTACCAGGTCAAAGATTTTCATGCCTAACTCACCGTCAATACCATTTTTAACCGCCCCAGCCTCAAAAACTGAGCGCTGTTGTGCCATTTCTTCAGGCTTTTTCTTACCCATCGCCCGACGGAGCATATCTGCTCCCCCTAGGGTATAACCAGCAAGCACCTGAGCAATCTGCATAACTTGTTCTTGATAAAGAATGATACCGTAGGTAGGCTCTAAAACCGGTTGTAATGATTCATGCTGCCATTCAACATCAGGATAAGAGATGGCTTCTTGTCCATGCTTACGATCAATAAAATTATCTACCATCCCTGACTGTAATGGGCCGGGACGAAAAAGTGCAACCAGAGCAATCATGTCTTCAAAGCAATCAGGGCGTAATCGCTTAATCAAGTCTTTCATACCCCGAGATTCTAGTTGGAATACCGCTGTCGTTTCGGCCCGTTGCAATAGTTCAAAACATTTTTGATCATCGAGAGGGATCGTCGCGATATCGATGGGCGCTAAATTTTGTTTTGCCCGACGTTGATTAATCATATCTAACGCCCCACTAATAATTGTCAAAGTCCTTAGACCAAGAAAATCAAATTTTACCAGACCGGCGTATTCAACATCATTTTTATCAAATTGGGTAAGCGGATTTTGTCCTTCAGGATCACAATAAAGGGGGGAAAAATCTGTTATTTTGGTCGGCGCAATAACTACTCCACCCGCATGTTTACCTGCATTACGTGTCACACCTTCAAGTTTGCGCGCCATGTCTATTAATGCTTTAACTTCTTCATCAGCATCATAAATTTCTTGCAATTGTGGTTCTACAAAGAATGCTTTTTCAAGCGTCATACCGGGATCCGGCGGAACTAATTTGGCTATACGATCAACAAATCCATACGGATGCCCCAGTACCCGACCAACATGTCGAATAACCGCTTTTGAGGCCATGGTACCAAAAGTAATAATTTGTGAGACAGCATCACGACCATACATTTGCGCCACATGTTCAATGACCTGATCGCGTTTTTCCATACAAAAATCAACATCAAAGTCAGGCATGGAAACACGCTCAGGATTAAGAAAACGCTCAAATAACAGATCAAATTGAAGCGGATCCAAGTCGGTAATTTTTAATGCATAAGCGACTAATGAGCCTGCGCCTGATCCTCGTCCCGGGCCTACCGGAATAGCGTTATCTTTTGACCATTGAATAAATTCCATTACGATCAGAAAATAACCAGGAAATCCCATCTGATTAATTACTCGTAATTCGATATCTAAACGTAGATCATATTCAACCCGTTGCTCAGCTCTCTCCTTCTCGTCGGGATAAAGAAATTGTAAACGCTCCTCTAACCCAGCCTTTGCACATTTGATTAGGAAATCTTCGGTTGCCATATCGCCGGTCGGGAATTGCGGCAAAAAAAATTCGCCTAAACGCATCATTACATTACAGCGCTTAGCAATTTCGACACTATTTTTCAACGCCTCAGGAATGTCGGCAAATAATTCAACCATTTCCTGTTCACTGCGTAGATATTGCTGAGGACTATAATTTTTTGGTCTTTTCGGATCAACGAGTGTAAAACCATCATGGATCGCGACCCGTATTTCATGGGCAGCAAAATCATCGCTATTAATAAAGCGTACATTATTCGTGGCAACGACTGGCACACCTTTTTTTTCAGCCAATTGGACAGCGGCATGTAAATAACTCTCTTCATCAGGCCGTCCAGTTCTGGCAATTTCTAGATAATAGTTATGTGGGAAATGAGTTTGATAAAAATCCAAACATTGTTCAACTAGTTGCTGATTTCCGCGCAACAAAAATTTACCCACATCTCCCATGCAGCCACCAGAGAGTAATAATAGTCCCTCTTTATGGGTTACTAGCCAGTCTCGTTTGATAGTTGGTCCGAGCGCGCCATAGCCTTTTTGATAGGCTGCGGAAATAAGCAGGGTTAGATTATGGTAACCTTTATTATCCCTGGCCAGGATAGTCAAATGGGCAACTTCATCGCCGAGTAATTCACTTTCTAGATAAAAATCTGCACCAATAATTGGCTTAACTCCGGCAGAATGTGCCGCACAATAAAATTTTATTAAACCATAAAGATTGGTAAAATCGGTTATTGCCAATGCAGGCATACTTAATTCTGCCGCCCGATTAACGAGTGGATTAATTTTTGCTAATCCATCAATAATGGAATAGTCACTATGTACGCGTAAGTGTATAAAACCTGGTTCCGTCATTTTTTAGCTATACTCTTTGCAACTCAGTACTCAGCGAACAGGCGCAAAACTTTTGCGATGAAACTGTGTTGCACTATGTGCTGAGCCAGTTTTTCTAAATGAAATGCCGTTGGGTAGCCTTTATGTTGAGCAAAACCATATTCTGGATAAAGCATATCTAACTCGCGCATTTCCCTATCTCGAGTCACTTTCGCTAATATTGACGCGGCACTAATTTCCTGCACTAAACTAGCACCTTTAAAATCGCCTGAGAAGGTACAGCAAAGCCTGGGCTCTTATTGCCATCGACCAAAACAAAATCAGGCATAGTGGTAAGTGCCGCCACTGCCCTGCGCATGGCTAAAAAAGTTGCCTCCAATATGTTGATTTTATCAATCTCTTCAGGCTCTGCACGCTCAATGCTTCAACACAATGCTTTGTTTTGAATTTCAATATAAAGTGCATTACGCCGCTTTTCGGTTAATTTTTTTGAATCCGCCAAAATCCTATTATCGGCTATTTTGGATCTAAAATCACGGCGGCTTTCACTACTGCTCCAACTAAAGGTCTTCGACCAACTTCATCAACACCCGCAATAAATTTTGCTTTAGGATAAATAAAACTATTCATTTTATATTTAGCTCCAAGACAGCCTCTGCCGCTTGTTGATCAGCATGACAACGGATACTTTGATGTAGTTGCAAGAAGGTTTGTTTTAGCTGCTCAACCTTTTTTTCGTCGATTAGTAAAGACTTAAGTGAGCCAGCTAATTGTTCAGGTTGACAATCTTGCTGAATATATTCTTTAACCAATTCTTTGCCCCCCAATAAATTAGGCAATGAAATAAAAGGGGTTTTAACCAAACGTTTAGCGAGCCAATAAGTAATTGATTTCATTCGATATCCAACTACCATCGGACATTTTGCTAACATACATTCTAATGAAGCTGTTCCCGAAGCTAATAAAGTTACATCGGCTGCGATCATAGCTATCCGCGCTTGGCCATCTAAAATTTTCAGTGGTAAAGTTGGCGAAATCTCACGATAAATCGCTTGAAACTGCTGCCGGCGCTGTTGATTGACGATAGGAACTAAGATTTCCAAATGAGGAAAGTCTTTTAGCAAAATTTGGGCTGCGTGCAAAAAGTCTCGACTTAACATTCCAACTTCGGCCCGACGGCTACCCGGCAAAATGGCCAAACATTTAGCATCATGGGCTATATTTAGTTGTGCTCTGGCAGCCTGTTTATCAGGCTGTAGCGGTATGATATCAGCCATCGTATGGCCGATAAAACGGCAGGGAATGTTGTAACGGTCATAAAACCTTTTTTCGAAGGCTAACAAAGCAAGCACCAGGTCGGTCGCCTCCCCTATCTTGAAAACACGATCTTGTCTCCACGCCCAAACAGAAGGACTGACGTAATGAATGGTTTTGATCGCTGTTTGCTTTAATTTTCGCTCAAGGGTAATATTAAAGTCAGGCGCATCTATACCAACAAATACATCAGGTCGCAATTTAGCGAAACGTTTAGTTAGGTCAGCTTGAATTTTTAATAATCGCGCTAGTCGACCCAAAACTTCAACAATCCCCATCACAGCAAGCTCTTCCATTTCATACCAGGCTTCACAGCCCTCAGCTTGCATTAATGGGCCTGCGACACCGACAAAACGCGCATTAGGGACTTGCTGTTTTAGCGCACGAATAAGACCTGCACCAAGTATGTCGCCTGATGTTTCTCCTGCAACGAGACCAATAGTCAAAGGTCGTTGTTGAATTGCAACTTGATGACTATTCGCCAAAGATTTCTCCTATTCAGGTTGTTTGTTAACGAATAATTCCGCGGTTAGATTGCGCTGAATTTTCTAAAAAATCACTCAGTATTTTTACCTGTTGATTCTTTTCACCTAGAACTACCAATTCTTGTCTGGCCTCACCTAGCGTTTTACCAGATCGGTAAAGGATTTTATACGCATTCCTAATCGCATGTAGTGATTCTTTATCAAAGCAACGACGTTTTAAACCTTCAATATTCACACCATAAGGAGTCGCATGATTACCTTGCGCAATTACATAAGGCGGAACATCTTGGGCAACACCAGAGCAGCCACCAACCATAACATGAGCACCAATTTGGCAAAATTGATGTACCGCACTCATACCACCAATGATGGCATAATCATCTAGTTTAACATGTCCACCAAGCGTACCGTTATTAGCAATTATACAATAATTGCTTAGCAAACAATCATGGGCTATATGGGTATTTACCATCAATAGATTATCATGACCTATTTTGGTTAAACCTACGCCTTGTAGGGTTCCACGGTGAATGGTACAACTCTCCCTAATACGATTGCGATCACCAATCTCAACTCGAGTTGGCTCTCCTTGGTATTTTAGATCCTGATTAATTTCACCTATCGTGACAAACTGAAATATCTGGTTATTACAACCAATTTTGGTATTGCCATTGACAACCACATGAGATTTGAGTGTGGTATCTGCACCAATTTCAACCTGAGAACCAATATAGCAAAACGGGCCTATGTGGACATTTGCACCGATAATCGCGCCCTCTTCAATAATAGAAGAGGGATGAATAATCGCTGTTTTATTAATCATATCAGCCCTCATTTTTACGCTTCTTGGCTGCGAGCACACATCATTGTCGCTTCACAAACAACTTTTTCATCCGCTTTTGCAATACCGTTAAAACGCGTCAAACCACGCTTAGTTTTAACAAACGTTACCTCAAAAATCATCTGATCACCAGGTTGCACGGGATGTTTAAATCTTGCTTCGTCAATACCAGCAAAATAATAAAGTTCGCCAGGCTCTAATTTTCCCACACTCTTGAAGGCTAGAATACCAGCCGCCTGAGCCATTGCTTCAAGAATTAATACCCCCGGAAATATTGGTTTACCCGGAAAATGACCTTGAAAGAAAGGTTCATTAAAAGAGACATTTTTTACTGCTCGTAAAAATTTACCTTCTTCAAAATCCAATACACGATCAACTAACAAAAAAGGATAGCGATGGGGTAACAAACCTAAAATTTCTTCTATATCCAGAGTATGTTTATCACTCATAGAAAAGACTCTTCTTGTTTAAATTTAAAAAATTATATATTAATAATGCGGCCTGCTTTAACCCTCAATAAGGTAAGCTGCAGGCCGCAATTAACAAATCTACACAGCAGTATTTAGTTATCTTTACTAAAACTAAAACTAAATATCTTACGTTCTAGTGCCTTCATACGCTTGGCCATTTCATTAATATTCATGACTAAAGCGGCTGTTTTTCGCCAAACCTTATTTGGCTGTAAGGGGATGCCAGAAGAGTATATTCCCGGCTCACTAATTGGACGTATTACCATTCCCATTCCGGTTATAGTAACTTTATCACAAATTTCCATATGTCCATTAATGACGCTGGCACCACCAATCATACAATATTGGCCTATTTTTAGGCTACCGGCCATAATAACACCACCGGCAACAGCACTATGATCACCGATAATCACATTGTGAGCAATCTGACATTGGTTATCAATGATAACCCCATTACCAATTATTGTATTCTCTAGTGCACCGCGGTCAATGGTGGTACAAGCACCAATTTCAACATTATTTCCAATAATAACTGTACCTAATTGAGGTATTTTTATCCATTGGCCTTTTTCATTTGCATAGCCAAAACCATCTGAACCAATAACTGTCCCAGATTGGATAAGACACTGTTCACCTATCTCGACACTATGATAGACAGAAACATTTGCCCATAAACGCGTAGAGTGACCGATCTTGATATTTTTACCAATAAAGCAACCTGCGCCAATAATAACCTGATTACCTAATGTCGCCCCTGACTCAATAACGGCATTAGCGCCAATGGCAACATCTTCGCCGAGCTTAACATTTTCCGCAATAACCGCTGAAGGATGGATATTTTGTGCAGGTTTTGGCGTGGTATCCAAAATTTGAGCTAATCGAGCATAGGCAAGATAAGGATCTTTAACCACTAATGCGGCTATTTTACTCTCGGCTAGATCCTCTTTCTTTAATACCACAGCAGCAGCTTTGCATTTTGGCAATTGCGTTAGATAACGGCTATCCGATAAAAAAGTAATTTGCCCTTCCTTCGCTAAATGCATAGGCGCAATAGCGGTAATGGTAATATTACCATTACCATGTAGCTGGGCGTCCAATCGCTGGGCTAAATCAGCTAATCGAATAGAAACCATCTATTATTTAACCTTCTTAATAACCAGATCGGTAATATTTTTCAGGTTAGAACTGTTTTCCGGATAGAGAACCGCATTTACGCCAACAACCACGTCGTAACGCTCTTTTTCTGCAACCACTTTAGTTGTCGTCTTTATCGTTTGCAATATTTTATTGCGCTCTTCTTGCTGACGACGTTGGTTATCTTGTTCAAATTGCTGTGCTTTTTGAAGAAAATCTTTCCGCTTAGCCTCAAACGCTTGAAGATCTTTTTCATTAGACTTAGCGGCGCTTTTTTGCAATTTTTCTGCCCGAGCCTGTAAATCTTTTTCCATATTTTGCAACTCATTAGCGCGTCCTTTGAACTCTTTTTCAAGTTGCTTAGTTACCGCTTTACTGGTTGCTATGTTCTGAAAAACGTCACCGACGTTAATAACGGCAACTTTTTCTGCATAAGCACTGGCAGATACAGATAAAATCAAACCTAAACTTACTGAACACAACAATTTTTTCACACTAAACTCCTTATCTCTTATGATCTGACCACAAGCGAATCGATGAATTGAATTGACGTTTTACCACGTCCTAGCAACATTAAACTGAAACTCTTCAGATTTGTCACCTTCATAATCTTTTATTGGCTTGGCATAAGAAAAGACCAGCGGACCAAGTGGTGACATCCATTGTAATGCAATCCCTGTCGAAACTCGAATATTGGATGCCTTGCCATAGTCAGGCATTCCTGCTCTCCAGCTTGCGGGGGTCTTACTCCAATTCGAATCCCAAACAGTACCCGCATCAATAAAGAAAGAAGTTCTAATCGAATTAGCATACTTTTCATCAATAAACGGGGTTGGCGTAATTAACTCTAATGAGGCTGTTGCCATTGCATTGCCGCCAACAGCATCCGTTGAGGGACTACCAGATTTTGGACTCACTGCAACATTTTTTTCTTTAAGATAAATTGCTTTAGGGCCGATATTATTGGAACGAAAACCACGTACCGTACCAGCACCACCAGCATAAAAGTTTTCATAAAATGGTAATTCTTTTCCACCAAAAGCATTACCATAACCTAAGTGTGCCCGGCCTAATAATACCGATTTGTTATCCTCATCAATGGGATAATATTGAGATGTATCAAACCGAATCTTATAGTATTGATTATTAGAACCGGGAATGGTGATTTTACTATTTAATGAAGTTTTATTGCCCGCTGTCGGGAAGAAACCACGATCTAAGTTATTATAAGTCCAACCTAAATTAAGGTTAAAATCATTAGCATTATAGCGCGCTTTATCATCAAAATTAGGATGTTCGCCCATACTTTGTAAATAACGCCACATTCCAACTTGAGCTTTCATATCAGACAGGGAGTTATGAACAAAACCTGCGCCAATTCGAAACGAATTATTTTCATTAAAAGGAAAACTCAAGGTACTATCAACACCATAAGTCTTATTATTATAGCGTGAAAGATCCGCATCTTTGGCACTAAAATCATTATAGAATAATCGGCCACCCAATCTCACACCATTAACGGTAAAATAAGGATCGGTTAATGATAATTCCGCATAAGTCGAATAATCATTCTTGCTTGCACTAATACCAACAGCATTACCAGTACCAAGCCAGTTTTCTTGTTGAACACCGACTTGGAAACTGATACCACTTTCAGTACCAAAACCAATGCCGAAATTCATCGAGCCGGTATTACGTTCTTTAACTTTATAGACCACATCAACTTGATCAGGTGTACCAGGTACACGTTGCGTTTCAACGTCAACGGTTTCGAAAAAACCGGTCCGATTTAATCGTTCTTTCCCTAGGTTAACCAAATCATTGCCTAACCAAGCGCTTTCCATCTGACGCATCTCGCGACGTAAAACACAATCTTTACTAACATTATTGCCGACAAAACGGATTTGGCGAACATAAAAACGGCTACCTGCATCAACATTCACATGCAGTTTAACGGTTTTATCTTCATCATTGATTTCAGGTTGGGTAATAACACGAGGATAAGCATAACCATAACGACCCAGGAGATCCTTAATTTTGTTCTCCATGTTAGTAACTTCAGTACCATTATAAAGCGAAGAAGGTTTGATGGTGATTAATTGGTTGATTTCATCATAATGGCCAGCAATTTCGCCATTTAACTCAACGCCGGATATGGTATATTTATCGCCTTCTGTCACATTGATAGTAACATAAATACCTTTCTTGTCAGGTGTTAAACTTACATTAGTTGAGTCGATATTAAATTTGGCATAACCTCGGTCGAGATAAAAACTGCGTAGGGTTTCTAAATCACCTGCCAGTTTTTGTTTCTGATATTTTTGATCTGCAATAAAATTCCACCAGGGTACATCATCACGTAATTGAAAACGATTTACCAATTCACCCGTGGTAAATGCTTTATTACCGACGATATTAATCTGTTGGATCTTAGCTGAAACGCCTTCAGAAAAGATTAATTTTAAGTCAACACGATTACGCGGTAGCGGTGTGACTACTGCTTTAACTGTCGCATTATACTTACCAACACTGTAATAAAAATCTTCCAGAGCCTTTTCGATATTCGCCAGTTTTGTGCGATCAAGGGCCTCACCAACACGAATATTGGAAGCCTCAAGATTTTGCTTTAATAAATCGTTTTTAACCGACTTATTACCAGAGAATGTAATGCTTGCAATAGTTGGCCGCTCTTTTACTTGAACTATAAGCGTATTTCCATCACGCAAAACTCTAACATCTTCGAAATTACCCGTTGAAAATAGCGCTCGAATAGTACGACCTATATTGTCATTATTAATCGTATCTCCTACCCGAACAGGTATATTCAATAATGCTGCACCAAGGGGGACGCGTTGAAGACCTTCAAAATGAATATCTTGAACTACAAACCCGTCTGAACCGTATGCAGTAGCGCTGCCAAATAGCAGCGATGCTATGAGCAACTTTTTTATCGCCATTGTTGTTATGAGTATTCCTAACTAGTTTCTCTCTTAAAGACGAGAGAAATCATTGAAAAGTGCAAGCCCCATTAATAATATCAATGCAATAGCACCAATACGATAGCTCAAGTCTTGTACACGCTCAGACACTGGTTTTCCTTTAATTTTTTCGATTAACAAGAAAAGTAAGTGCCCACCATCTAATACAGGCAAAGGAAACAGGTTAATGATCCCTAAATTGACACTAATTAATGCAATAAAAATCAGATAATACACTAAGCCAGATTCAGCGGAAATCCCGGCTCCTTTTGCAATAGAAACAGGTCCACTAAGATTAGTGAGTTTAATATCACCACTGACCAATTTACCTATTATGCTAACTGTCAACTTCATCAACTGCCAAGTTTTATCCGTTGCCTGGTACAACGCATAAAACGGACCATATTGCTGAGTGATTTTATACTCATCTGCAAGTAGTATTACTGATAATTCAAGCCCGGCAAATCCAATTTTCCGCCCTTTAGCTATGGTTTTTACTGCTGGTGTTAACGTTAATTGCTGCTGTTCACCTTGTCTTTCGATGGTCAATAACAATCGAATATTAGGACTTTGCCGAACAAAATAGGTGAATGGATGCCAAACATCTATTATCTGATCACCCACTTTTACAATTCTGTCTCCTACTTGTAAACCTGATAATGCCGCCGCTGAACCAGCTTGAATATTACTTACAATGGGATCTTGCCTGGCACTAACTGGCATAATTCCCAAAGATAAAAGCGGATCCTGAGTTTCTGGATCAAAATGCCATTCCCGCAAATCAATCACTTTTTTTATCGGCGTTGAATTTCCAATAGGTAAAACCTTCATGCTTAATTCTTCATCACCAATTTTACTAATTAAGGCGAGACGAACTGTGTTCCAGTCAGGGGTTTCGATACCATCTATTGATTTTAGTTCCATACCTGGTGAAATATTTGCTTGCTCAGCAATCGAGTTTGACTGAATATCTTCAATGACTGGGCGCACGGAAGGGATACCAATAATGAAAACTAACCAATAAATAAATATTGCCAATAAAAAATTGGCTATTGGCCCTCCACTAATCACTGCAGCACGTTGTCCTACTGTTTTATTATTAAAAGCAAAATGGCGACGTTCTGGTGCTACAGCGGCTACTCGCTCATCTAGCATTTTAACATAGCCACCTAACGGGATCAGGGCGATAACAAATTCTGTACCATGACGATCGACTTTACGCCATAAGGTTTTGCCAAAACCAATGGAGAAACGCTCAACATAAATACCACAGCGCCTAGCCACCGAGAAATGGCCAAATTCATGTACGATAATTAGCACACCTAATGCAATAATCAATGCCGCTAAACTCCAAACAAATCCCATGATATACCTTAAAAACTAAAAAATGACAATGTCAATCCTGCAAAAACAGGTATAGCCGCGGTCAAACTATCGATTCTATCTAATACCCCACCATGTCCAGGAATTAAATGACTACTATCTTTGATGCCAGCCTGACGTTTAAACATACTTTCCGTTAAATCACCAAAAACAGAAATAATTACAACAATAACAGAACAAAATAGTAAATTCTTGGATATTAATAAAACAGGAACAAATAAACTAAATAGCCAGGCTATAATACCTGCTGTCAGGATTCCACCGAGCATACCCTCCAAGCTTTTACCAGGAGAAACTTTCGCCGCCAATTTATGTTTACCAAATAAATGTCCAAAAAAATAAGCGCCACTATCTGCACTCCAAACTAATAGCATGACATAAAGCACCGACCAAGCACCGATAAAATTGTCAATATGATAATCGACGCTTTTTAACACCAACATGCCACAGTAAAAAGGTAAAATGGTTAAAACACCAAACAAAATTTTTAACATTACTGACTGAGACCAGAATCGAGCAGAAGCAGGAAAAGTGACAACCAATATTATCGCAACTAACCACCAAACTAACCCAGCCGATAAAATATAAATAATCAAAGGCTCTGTTGTTAATTGACTGAGATCCTGAAATGACAATTGTAAACCCAATAAACAAATACCAAATAAAACAGCAGATATAATTCGTTTAATCTGCACTGTCCAGCCAATAAATTGGCTCCATTCCCAAGCAGCTAGCGAGCAAATAACAATGATAACATAACCAAATAAGTTAGGACGTAAGAAAAAAAGTGCCGCGATAACTAATGGAATAAGTATGATAGCTGTTATGATACGAGCATTTAAGTTTAGCAAAAGAGACCCCTATTCTTCATTGATATCATCAGGCTCAGTGTTACCAAAACGTCGTTCACGCTGATTAAAAGCCACAATTGCATTTTTGAAAGCTTCCTCATCAAAATCAGGCCAGAGAACATCGGTAAAATAAAATTCAGCATAAGCAATCTGCCATAAAAGAAAATTACTGATGCGATATTCTCTCCCAGTTCTAATAACTAAATCAACGGTTGGTTGATCATGTAGATTAATAAATTCATTTACGGTATCTTCGTTAATATTTTCTGGTAATAATGAACCCGCCTTAATTTTCTCTGCAATAAGTCCCATTGCATGGGTAATATCCCAACGACCACCATAATTAGCGGCAATATTGAGTTGTAATCCGGTATTATTTGCTGTTAAGTCAACCGCGTGTTTGATACACCTTTGTAATTTAGTTTTAAATCGGCTGATATCGCCAATAATCGTTAATTTAACATTATGAATATTTAAATTTTTAACTTCATCATCCAGAAACCAAGTAAAAAGTTCCATCAGAGCAGTAACCTCAGTTTCTGGTCGATTCCAATTTTCACTACTAAACGCATAGAGCGTTAAAGACTGAATCTCATTTTCAACAGCAAATTTAACCGCTTTTTGTACCGCTTCTGTTCCTGCTTGATGCCCTTTAATTCTTAACTTTCCATGTTGCTTCGCCCATCGTCCATTACCATCCATAATAATAGCAACATGCCTCGGAATTCGTTGCTGTGAGCTATCATTATCATACATAAGTTTCATGCCAAAAAAGTTCCTGTACTATAAGCTAACATAACTATTGCGCTTAATTATTTTGGATAATAAAAATAAAATTACTTAAGATGAATCAAAAAATTTCCATATTTACTAATAAGTTAATAGTTTGCTCTTTATTCATTTTTGATATTCTTAACCCATTATAATTTTATAAAAATTTAATCTGAGATAAATATAGAAACATTTGAGCAGTTAAAATTCTTTATTAATAGGATATTGCTAATGTTTCAATATAATTAATTGCCATTTGACGCGCTTGACTATCAATCGCTAACACTGCATCAATGCTATCAGGTTGAGGCAAACTTAACCTTTCTACTGTATCCAAATTAACTTGCGCAATATCAGTAAATCGAAGCTTTCCGGCCAAAAATGCAGCAACAGAAACTTCATTCGCAGCATTTAAAATTGTGGTTGCTGCTTGCCCATTATGACAAGCATCAATCGCTAATTTCAAACAGGGGTAACGTTGGTAATCTGGAGCAATAAAAGTTAATGAAGATAATTGTTTAAAATCAAGTGCCGCTGCACCTGAAGGGATACGATCTGGATAAGCCATACTATAGGAAATCGGTGTTCTCATATCAGGCGTACCTAATTGAGCGATCACACTTCCATCCTGATAGCGTACCATGGAATGAATAACAGATTGTGGATGAATAATAACTTCAATTTGTTCGGTTGAAGCATTAAAAAAATACCGAGCTTCAATATACTCAAGCCCTTTATTCATCATCGTTGCCGAATCAACCGAGATCTTACGCCCCATAGACCAATTAGGGTGATTGCAAGCTTCATTAGGCGTCATGTTCTTAAGAGAAGCGAGCGGAATTTCACGAAAAGGGCCACCCGAGCCAGTTAATACTATGCGCGTTATTCCATGTTGTTCAAGATTAGCAAAACCTAAATTACGCTGAATTTCAGTCGGTAAACTTTGAAATATCGCATTATGTTCACTATCAATAGGCAGGACCTGAGCAGCATATTTTTTAATTGCGTCGAAAAACAGTTGCCCACTAGTAATTAATGACTCTTTATTGGCTAATAAAATACGCTTACCTAGACGAATCGCAGCTAATGTTGGCATTAATCCAGCAATTCCGGTAATTGCGGACATCACTTGATCAACATTATCAAGCGCCGCTAGTTCACAAACTCCCTTTTGGCCTGCTAAGACTTCAGTTTTACATCCGTGTTTATTTAGTATGCTTCTTAGATTATTGGCTGATTTTTCGTCTGACATAGCAGCATATTGTGGCTGGAATTCTAAGCATTGCTCAACCATAGTAGCCACATTTTTATGTGCAACTAATGCGATAATTTTAAATTTCGCTGGATTTTTTTTGACTACTGATAGTGTCGTTTTACCAATTGAACCCGTCGAGCCTAAAATTGTCAGACGTATCATTGTGATATATATGCTCTACTATTTAATTAAAAAGAATTATTCTTAACTCAGCTGTATAGCATAACATAAAATGGAGCAATAAATTTAAAGATATAATAAAGCCATACTTACTTTTATATAGCTTATGGCTTTATTATAAAAATGTTTAAAATTCCATCAATTCTTTTTCTTTTTGCTCCAGAGCTTCATCAACTTTTTTGATAAAATTATCGGTCAACTTCTGGATTTCATCTTGTGCTCGACGTTCATCATTCTCACTAATTTCTTTATCTTTTAGTAATGCTTTGATTTTATCATTTGCATCACGTCGCGCATTACGAACAGATACACGTCCCTGCTCAGCATCATTACGGACAACTTTAATAAAATCCTTACGTCGTTCTTCCGTCAACGGTGGTAAAGGCACCCGTATTATGGTTCCTGCTGAAGAAGGATTAAGACCTAGATCTGATGCCATAATCGCCTTTTCCACTGCTGGTGCTAACGTACGATCAAATACAGTAATGGCGAGTGTACGTGAATCCTCAGCGGTAATATTCGCTAACTGACGTAACGGCGTTGCAGCACCATAATATTCAACCATGATACCATCCAATAAACTTGGCGATGTACGGCCGGTACGAACTTTATTAATTTGACTTTTCAATGCTTCGACGCTTTTTTCCATACGCTCTTGAGCATCTTTTTTTATTTCATTAATCACATTTAAATCCTTAGCAGCTAGTTATAAATATTTAGGCTATAACCGATAACTCAATTCAATTATTTTAACGATGCTGATAATATCATACCGCCAAAAATCATCCGTGTCTCTCAGGAGATTAATCACACGAGATTAACGTGCCTTCATTTTCACCTATCACAATTCGACGTAACGCACCAGGTTTATTCATATTAAAAACGCGAATAGGTAAATTATGATCACGAGCCAGCGTAAATGCTGCCAAATCCATCACTTTTAATTCCCGTTCTAATACGTCTTGATACGTTAATTTATTATAAAAAACCGCATCTGAACTCTTTGATGGATCAGCAGAATAGACGCCATCAACTTTGGTTGCTTTTAAAACAACATCCGCCTCAATTTCTATCCCTCGTAAACAAGCCGCTGAATCTGTTGTAAAGAAAGGGTTGCCCGTTCCGGCCGAGAAAATAACAACTTTGCCATTGCGAAGCAAACTAATCGCCTCAGCCCAACTATAATTGTCACACACACCATTTAATGGTATTGCAGACATCAGTCTGGCATTAATATATGCACGATGTAAAGCATCACGCATGGCTAATCCATTCATTACTGTCGCTAGCATTCCCATATGATCACCAACTACACGATTCATCCCAGCATCGGCTAGCCCTGCACCACGAAATAAGTTGCCACCACCAATAACGACACCAACTTGTATCGCTAACTCCACCAGTTCCTTAATTTCTTGTGCCATACGATCTAAAACACTCGCATCAATACCAAAACCTTCTGAACCTTGTAGAGCTTCGCCACTAAGCTTAAGCAAGATACGTTGATATACTAGTTTTGCATTAGTTGCCATGGTGTTTCGTCCTGAGCAGATAAATTATTGAAGGTTTAAAATTCTTAGTTCAAAGTCTGAATGTAAAATACTTGATTAATTACTTTTCTTCATTACTTTAGAAAAAGATAATTTAACTTTAGAAAAAGATAATTTAGTCTAAATACTAACTCTAATCCGTTGAATTAAGCATATGCTGAATTAAATAATTTAGTGGCATATTTACACATAAATTATCATTGATAATGTATTATCAGACAGATAAAAATAAATTATCGATATTAGATAAAACAGAACCGCCTACTGGCGGCTCTATTTAACAATTGGTATCATTATTTACTCATTGCCGCGACTTCAGCAGCAAAATCAGTTTCTACTTTTTCGATACCGTCACCAACTTCAAAACGGATAAAGTTAGTCACTGTTGCATTTTTCTCTTTTAGCAACGTACCAACTGTTTTACTTGGATCCATAACAAATTGTTGGCCAGTTAAAGAGATCTCACCGGTAAATTTATTCATGCGGCCAGTTACTATTTTTTCGGCAATTTCACGAGGTTTACCAGATTGCATTGCTATATCTAATTGAATTTGATGCTCATGAGCGACAACATCGGCTGGTACATCTGCCGGTGTAACATATTCGGGTTTGCTCGCCGCAATATGCATAGCAATATGTTTAATAAACTCACCATCCGCACCGTTTGCAGACACAAGAACGCCAATACGAGCACCATGTAAATAACAGCCGATTTTTTCACCTTCTAGGATCTCGACTCGGCGAATATTAATATTTTCACCAATCTTGGCAACGATTGCTGTACGTTCTTTTTCAAATTTTGCCTTTAATTCTTCAATATTTGACAATTTATTTTTCACAACGAATTTTAGTATTTCATTACAAAATGCTACAAAACTCGCATCCTTAGCCACAAAATCTGTTTCACAATTCAACTCAAGCAATGCACCAAATTTGCCATCGGCAGAAATTTCCGCCATTATTACACCTTCAGCAGCCACTCGGCGCGCTTTCTTAGCCGCTTTTGCTTGACCTGATTTACGCATATTATCGATAGTTAATTCAATATTTCCATCAGCTTCAACCAATGCTTTTTTACATTCCATCATACCTGCACCAGTACGTTCGCGCAGTTCTTTTACCAAAGCAGCGGTAATTCGAGACATGTGATTTATTCCTCAATCTATCTGATGGGAAATCATCCCATGCAGACAATTCTCATTCTTATAAGTAAAAAGGAGCTAATTAGGCGCCTATAACCAATACATTAATACTTTGTCCATAAGGGCTCTTCTATACTAACGAAGATCTGGCCTTATTATTCAGTCTCTATCAAGTTTTCTTCTGGTTTAATCCCCTGATCTTTAGAACGACCTTCATGGACAGCTTTCGCAACTGCATCCAGATACAGTTTAACTGCACGGATCGCATCATCATTACCAGGGATGATATAATCAACACCATCTGGATCAGAGTTAGTATCAACAACCGCAAATACAGGGATACCTAAGTTGTTTGCTTCTTTTATAGCAATATGCTCATGTTCCGCATCAACAACAAATAAAGCGTCAGGCAAACCGCCCATCTCTTTAATACCACCCAAACTATTTTCTAGCTTGCTAAGCTCACGGGTACGCATCAACGCTTCTTTTTTGGTCAACTTATCAAAAGTACCATCCTGAGATTGTGCTTCTAAATCTTTCAGGCGCTTAATAGACTGACGAACGGTTTTCCAGTTAGTCAGCATACCACCTAACCAGCGGTGGTTAAGAAAATACTGATCACAACTATTAGCGGCTTCTTTTATCGATTCGCTTGCTGCGCGTTTAGTGCCAACAAACAGAATTTTGCCTTTTCGTGAAGCCATTTTAGTCAATTCAGCTAATGCTTCATTGAACATTGGAACAGTTTTTTCCAAATTAATGATATGCACTTTGTTGCGCGCACCAAAGATGTAAGTTTTCATCTTTGGATTCCAGTAACGAGTTTGGTGACCAAAGTGAACGCCCGCCTGAAGCATATCGCGCATGGAAACAGTTGCCATTTAAACCTCTATAACTTAGTAAATTGGGGTTATGCCTCCACAGATCCCATTTCCCGACTCATTAGCTGTAGATTTCCCTACATAAGAGCACCCCGGAAAATGTGCCGATCTGTGTGTGTTATAACACAGTTAAGTTTATGTTATAGCTAATCTATATTTTTCTATTATAAAATACATAGAATGCCGGCACGCTTTATATCATAAAATAACCAAAAACACCAG
>NZ_CACTIE010000060.1 GCF_902713415.1 Arsenophonus endosymbiont of Bemisia tabaci Q2 | reverse complement strand
TATGGTGTAATCAAAATTAAGTCGCTTAGCTATATAGTTATATTTTTCTACGCTTAAGTCATTTAGCTGAATTAAAAAAATAACACCGACAATTAGTATTGCTTATTCTGAAATAAATAATATTCATTTCCGAATAAAATTTACTTTAACAATATTTTATTGTGTGCTATTGCTAATATCTTAATTTTTAAGATTTTTTAAAGTTTACTAGTGATAATTCAATTTAAAATAACCAAACATTACTTTTTGCCTATTTTCATATTAAAAAAATTGATATGTTATAGCTAAGCCTCTTAATTTTGATTACAAAATATATGTTTTTCTTTAGTATAAAT
>NZ_CACTIE010000059.1 GCF_902713415.1 Arsenophonus endosymbiont of Bemisia tabaci Q2 | reverse complement strand
GCTATAGAGTATTTATATTTAATCAACATAATTGGCTGATAAGTGCATTTTTACTCATTTAAATCAGCATAAATAGGCAGAATTCATGGCTATCTCAATTAAAACGGAAGAAGATATTCAGAAAATGCGTATCGCCGGACATTTGGCGGCGGAAGTGTTAGAAATTATTGAACCTTACATAAAACCGGGCATTTCTACCGGTGAACTTGATCGCATTTGTCACTCACATATCGTCGAAAAACAGCAAGCTATCCCAGCTTGTTTAAATTATCATGGCTTTCCTAAATCTATCTGTACATCCGTTAATGATGTTATTTGTCATGGTATTCCGAGTGATGAAAAAATCTTAAAAGAAGGTGATATCATTAATATTGATGTCACCGTTATTAAAAATCGCTTCCATGGCGACACTTCCAAAATGTTTATTGTGGGCAAACCAACCATTCAAGACGAACGGTTGTGTAAGGTAACACAGGAAAGCCTTTATCTTGCTTTAAAAATGGTCAAACCTGGTATTCGTTTACGGACGATAGGTCAGGAAATTCAGCAATTTGTTCAACAGCATCATTTTTCTGTCGTGCGCGAATATTGTGGCCATGGTATTGGTCGAGTCTTTCATGAAGAACCTCAAGTATTACATTACGATGCTGATGACGGTGGCGTGATACTGCAAAAAGGCATGACTTTTACTATCGAACCAATGGTAAATACCGGCGATCATCGTATTAGAACAATGAAAGATAGCTGGACAGTAAAAACAAAAGATCGAGGTTGGTCGGCACAATATGAACATACTTTAGCTGTCACCGAGGATGGCTGTGAAATTTTTACCTTACGGAAAGAAGAAGAGCCATTTATTTCGGCTATATTAGTGAATAGATAATTTTCAGATTGGGCCTCCATAATTTTGGAGGCTTTTACATTAATGATATTGTTTTACTGCTTTTTATTGTCTATTCATACCATTTAGTAGTGATCGCATAATCAGATCTCCTCCAGCAATTTCGCGGTTATAATACCATGATGAAAAGTAATCAGCCTGTCCCTCTCATCCTTGCGCTTGATAAATTATCTCAAGAAGATTTTACTTTATCTTTACTAAAACAACAGGTAGAGCGTTTGCAAAAATGGTTAGAACAATTTTTCAAGGAGGGAGTTACCGCCGCTGAACTTATTGCGGTCCGTAGGAATTATCTTGATAAGTTACTCCAGCGTCTTTGGCAAATTAATCGTTTCGAGCTAATTCCCCAATTATCATTAATTGCCGTGGGTGGTTATGGCCGACAAGAATTACATCCACTATTAGATATAGATTTATTAATTTTAAGTCAACATCCTTTAGCTACCGCTATCACCACTAAGATTGGTCAATTTATTACTCTATAGCTGGGCGACTTTAAAATGATTACAAGTAATTACTCTATATCAGTAAATTTATCTTGGAGAAAAACGTATATTTTGTAATCAAAATTAAGACGCTTAGTTATACTATGGGACTTGGATTTTCAAGTTGGCCATAGTGTGCGCACATTAGAAAAATGTTTACAGGCAGGACAAACAGATCTGTCTATCTCAACTAATGTATTTGAATTAAGGTTAATTTGTGGCGATCAAGCTCTGTTTCTATCATTACAGCAAGCAATATATAGCGATAATTTTTGGCCGTCTGATAAATTTTTTCTGCCAAACGTAGTGAACAACAGTTGCGCCACCAACGTTATCATAGTACCAGTTACAACCTTGAGCCAGATATCACTTGAGCCAGATATCAAAAGTAGTCCCGGCGGTTTAAGTGATATTGACATACTGTTATGGGTCGCACGCCGACATTTTGGTGCAACCACCATTGAGCAGACAGTTCATTTCGACTTTCTAAGTCAAGCAGAATATCGAGAATTAAAAATATGTTTAAATTTTTTGCTTCGTATTCGATTTGCGCTGCATTTAATGATAAAATGTTATGACAATCGCCTAGTATTTGAACATCAATTAAATGTTGCCCGCTTACTTGGTTATCAAGGTAAAGACAATCAGCCCGTTGAGAAAATGATGAAAGACTATTATCGTGTCATACGACCCATGCTGCTACAACTGTTTGATGAAGCCATCCTTAGCGAAAACAAACCTAGCCGCACCCACATAAACTTGATATATCTGGGCGACTTTAAAATGATTACAAGTAATTACTCTATATCAGTAAATTTATATTGGAGAAAAACATATATTTTGTAATCAAAATTAAGACGCTTAGCTATAATAGTCACCAACATCCTTTGTGTGTTGCCATTTATAGCAAGCTTGCTCAGCCTGAAATTTTACGTCTGGCGGCTATGTTTCATGATATCACTAAAGGCAGAAAAAGTGATCACTCTGAACTGGGCGCGGAAGATGCAAAACAATTTGCCCTAGAACACGGGCCTATATGAACATGATTCATCCTTAATTACCTGGCTTGTATGTCAACATCTTTTGATGTCAGTGACCGCCCAACGGCGTGATATTCAAGATCCCATTGTTATTAAACAATTTTCCAGTGAAGTGAAATCAATAAACAGGCTGGATTATTTTTTGTGTCTGACTGTTGCCGATATATGTCCAACCAATAATAGCTTATGGAATAGCTGGAAACAGAGTCTATTAAAAAAGCTGTATCTATTAACAAAAATCAATTAAATCAAGATACGCAAGCAATACCCACTTTACGTCAACGGATCCAATCCAATCGCTTGCAAGCGTTAACCCAGCTGGGCGAAAAAATATTGATCAAGGTGAGCTGAAAAAATTATGGGCACCCAGCCATGCTGATTATTTTTTACGCCATACTCCCCAGCAACTTGCCTGGCACGCTAGCGCTTTATTAAAACACAATTTAAATGAACCATTAATACTGATCAGTACCGTATCTGTGATGGTGGTACTGAAATTTTTATCTCGTGTCCAGATCGACCATCTCTATTTGCCGCGGTTTGCCGCGGTTGCTGGAGAACTTGATAGACGAAATCTTAATATCCATAGCGCCCAAATCTTTACTAACAAAGATAATACGACGATGGATACTTTTGTGGTATTAGATCCTAAAGGGCAACCGTTGGCTCATGATCGCTATGAAAATATTCGCCAACCCTTATTAAAAGTTATTAAGACCCCAAATAGCAAAACTTTGAAAACACGTAACCCCTATCATAGATTTCGCCATTTTAACGTACCAACTAAAGTACATTTTTTGCCCAATTTTAATGGCAGGCGGACTTATATGGAGCTTGTCGCCCTCGATCAACCCGGATTATTGGCACAGATCGGTAATATATTTACTGAAATGGCCGTGCTCTTACACGGAGCTAGGATCACAACGATTGGAGAAAGAGTTGAGGATTTGTTTGTACTTACTGTTCAAAAGAACCAGGCACTCGATCAAAATCGACAACATAAACTGGCAGAAAAATTGACCCAAGCCCTGACTGCAATAGATAAAGAAAATAGTAAACATGTTAAATAATTACAACCCAGAGGATGAGTAATTTTATGGAGCAACTTAAAACCATTATTGAAAATGCTTTTGAACATCGCGCAGAAATCACACCCGCGACGACCAATGTTCAACTAAGTGATGCAATCAATCAGGTGATCACTCAACTTGACAAAGGCCAGTTAAGAGTCGCTGAAAAGATAGATGGACAATGGACAACACATCAATGGCTTAAAAAAGCCGTATTACTCTCTTTTCGTATCAATGAAAATCGATTAATCGAAGGTGCAGAAAGCCCCTATTTTGACAAAGTAGCCATGAAATTTGCTGAGTATGATCATGCTCGTTTTCAACAAGAAGGACTTAGAGTTGTTCCACCAGCAACGGTTCGAAAAGGTGCGTTTATCGCCCGAAATACCGTTTTAATGCCATCTTACGTTAATATTGGTGCCTATATTGACGAAGGATCAATGATAGATACCTGGGTAACAGTTGGCTCTTGTGCGCAAATTAGCAAAAATGTTCACTTATCTGGTGGTGTTGGTATTGGTGGTGTGCTAGAACCCTTGCAAGCTAATCCAACTATTATCGAAGATAACTGTTTTATTGGTGCTCGCTCTGAAATTGTTGAAGGGGTCATTGTTGAAGAAGGCTCGGTTATCTCAATGGGCCTTTATATTGGCCAGAGCACCAAAATTTATGACAGGGAAAGCTGTGAAATTCTCTATGGCCGAATTCCAGCCGGCTCGGTCGTCGTCGCGGGTAATTTACCGGCCAAAAATGGCAACTACAGCCTATATTGCGCAGTGATTGTCAAAAAAGTCGATGACAAGACTAGAAAGAAAGTTGGCATTAATGAGTTACTAAGAACAATAGACTAAAATTTATCATAGCGGATTATCAATTGAATATCCGCTTAGCCTTATTATTATGTTAATCTGTAACAATTGTTAGATAACCTTATTCCGTTAGGTATTAATATGTATGATAACTTAAAAAGCTTAGGGATCACTCAACCTGAAGATATCGATCACTACACCTTTCGCCAAGAAGCAAATCATGAAATTCTAAAGATTTATTTTCGCAAAGATAAAGATGAACACTATGCTAAAAGTGTAAAATTCAAATATCCGCTGCAACGAAAGCTGGTTAATCTAAATAACAATCTCAAAAAGACAAATGAAATTAATCTCCACCTACGGGATGTGATCGAAGAATTAAATCAAATTTATCAACATGACCAAAGCAACCATGATTTAAAAAGTAAAATATTAAATGATTTGGGCCATTTAGAATCTGTCGTAATCAGCAAAATTGGGGAAATTAAATCAGATTTAAAAAAACTTTCCTGAATAACTCACTTCTGCGTATTTATGCTAATACCAACTGAGCGGTAGGCCAGATTTGTATTTTAAGCAGATAAACTCGCATAACCGTTTAACAATATAGCTAAGCGACTTAATTTTGATGACATTATTTATATGAGCTATTCAATTGATTTTAGACGTAAAGTGATATTTACGATGGAAGAAGAAGGGTTGAGTAT
>NZ_CACTIE010000058.1 GCF_902713415.1 Arsenophonus endosymbiont of Bemisia tabaci Q2 | reverse complement strand
CGCCTGAGAATAGTATTAAATTTTTTAAAATATTATAAGAGGAATGAACAATGCTTAATGACCTAATAGAAAAAAAAGAAGTTTTAAAGAAATTAAAACGCAGTAGCCTCCGCTTTATGGAGGCTCCGCAAAAAATGCGGATTTCCTGAACCTGTTTTAAATTATCCCACAAGATATAGATTATCAGCTATACAAGCATGGATAGAACGAGGGGGTTAATCAAATTTTAAGTTGATCAACATGCCAATGAATTTTATCTGCATATAGTTCATATGCCGCCCTCTGCTCATCTATCCTATCATCTTTATTAATATACACAGCCATCAACCCTACCTAACACATGACCGACCATTTTTTCTGTTACGTGGGGGATTATTCCTTCACTTGATAGAGTGGTCACTAGTGATCTTCTAAAATCATGCGTACGCCACTCAGGAATATCTATGTTATCTCTTAGTTTTCGCATGTATAAGTTTGATGATGATGTATCTATCGACTTATCTAATTCCTGCCCAGGAAACAAAGCATGATTACGATAATTAATTAGTTTATCTATATACGGTTTAACATGTGAAAATATCGGACGTCTTATTACATTACCCATTTTGGAGTGTTTGGTTCGTGTTGTCTATATAAAAGATCATCCATATTAAATTCGTTAATTGTTGCAAGTCTAAGCTCAGATAAACGAGCTCCCCAAAATAATAACAATTGATGTAACACTTTATTTGATGAAACAATTTTATTGTTTTTTAATGCTAATCAAATTTTTTCCAGCTCTGTATATACAAAACCTGTTTCCTGTCTGGTACCTTTTCCTATTTTTAGCCTTAACTTCATGATTTCAAATGAAGGTATGAACTGTCGGCTATACACCAATTAATAACTGATCTTAATTGTATAAGAAACTCTTGCTTTTGATTATCCTTTTCTTGTTTATCGAAAAATTTTACCCATGAAGATATAGGTATATTTGCAGCAGGTACAGAGTGAAACTGTGCATACATGGTGTTATACACAACTGACCGATAAAGTATTTGTGTGTTTTGTTTTAATGTTGACGCATATTTATCCCACTAGTAGTCAAGACAATCTTTTAGTGTTGCTTCACCTTCATCTTTAGAGAAAGAGATTTTTGGATTAAGTCCTTTTTTATACAAATTTCGCATATCATTAATTATGATCCGATCATCTTTAAGCGACAATGCTGGTAGCGACCAATCGTCAACCTTACTGGCTTACCTTCCCATCGATACCGATATTGAAATGCAACAACTCCATTAGGAGAGATACGAGCACTGAGACCATCACTATAAGTCAACTCTTGTTTTCCTCTATAGGGTTTATTACTTATACTTCTAAGTTTTGTATCACTAAGCGCCATAGCCTTACCATATGTACACACGTCATTAATCTATTATGTACTCAATATGTACAAAATAACAAGTAAAGGAAGTAATGGACAACAAAAACAAGATGAAAAAATAACAACAAAGAAGATAGAATAACTTGATTATAATGAGCAATAAGAGATATGATTCAAACAATCAAAAACAGTTATAAACAATAATGATTTATGTCCTTTTAGTTAAATGGATATAACAAGCCCCTCCTAAGGGCTAATTGTAGGTTCGATTCCTGCAGGGGACACCATTAACAAATTGATAGCAATTTATTTTAATTAGCAGAAAGTTATTTATCTTTTCTTATATTTCTTACCGTTTATTGCAATCTCTACTCTGCGTATATTTATAGCCTAATTTACCGCTAACTTAATATCACTGAACTTGCGTTAAGCCTTCTTGTATAATTAATATACTTTATTTCGTGCTAAAAATAAGGAGGGGTTATCCGTTTAGCATATATATTTGAAAATATTATAAAAATATTATGATCGACCAGCTATTAGCGAGCGTGGTAAACACTATATAACAGATGCTAAATCCAATTGGGTTGTTAGCCAATTAGACACAAAATATCAAACAATTACTTATCAACAATTATGGAATAGAGCTAAAAGTATTGCCAATGAATGCTATCACCATTGCCAATAGCCGCTAAAAGCCAGTGATAAAGTTGTTATTTTATCTTTTATAAATAGTGATTATATTGCTATTAATCTTGCCTGTCTGCAAATTAATGCAATTATAATTCCTCTACAAGCTGATTTATCAACCAAAGAATTAACACTTATTTTACAAGAAATAGAACCACAAATAATCGCAGCCAGGATAAAATACTTACACATAGCAGTAGAGTTAGTAAAAAATAATCAGTCAATAAAACGAATAATTGTTTTCGATTATGACTTTTCCGATGACAATTCAGAAAAACTTGAACTATTACAAAAACAATCAAATATCACAATCGAAAAGCTATCCAATATTATCCATTTAGGTAGCCAGTTAGCGAAAGTACTTTATCCTGAGAATAATAATGATCTATCCTCGATATCGATGATAATTTATACATCCGGTAGCACTGGTTCGCGCCCAAAGGCGCTATTTATAATGAAAAATTTGTATCAAATATAGCTAAGCGACTTAATTTTGATTACACCATATTGAGTGCATATTGAGTGCGAACAGAATATCTGTGTCGCATCCGAGCGCTCTTTTTTGCATTTAGCTTGTGCCCATTTATGTTCAATTGGATTAAGATCTCGCGAATACGTAGGCAAATATTCCACCATATGCCCCGCATCGATGATCACTTGTTGAATACTCTGTTTCTTGTGAAAAGTTGCATTATCCATCATGATTACACTGTTTTTAGGAAGGACTGGGATAAAGACTTGGGTGACCCATGCATAGAAAACATCGCTGTTAATATTGATATCAAATAATCCGATAGCAAA
>NZ_CACTIE010000057.1 GCF_902713415.1 Arsenophonus endosymbiont of Bemisia tabaci Q2 | reverse complement strand
TTTAAGAGCTTGCCAAATGGCCTTCTGACAAACGCCAAAACGCTCTGCACGCTCTTTTTGGTAAGCATCTGGATATTGTTCAACATTTTTTATCAATTCGGATTTATCGATTTTTCGCTGACGCGTAGTCGATGCTTTTGGCTCTATTTGATTAATCCAACGCGATACAGATGCAGAGCCAATCCGAAATTACTTCGCTGTTTCTCGGATACTCAACTCTTCTTCTTCCATCGTAAATATCACTTTACGCCTAAAATGAATTGAATAGCTCATATAAATAATGTCATCAAAATTAAGTCGCTTAGCTATATATAAAGTTGTCTTGAAAATCCGTTTGTTAATCGTTAGGTTGTGAGGTATTGTTTGTCGTTAAATTCACATAAATCTTCAATAATACAAGAGCCACAGCAAGAGCCACAGCGTGGCTTTCTGGCAATGCACGTGTAACGGCCATGTAGTATAAACCAGTGGTGGCAATCCACTTTAAATTCAATCGGCACTACTTTGAGTAACTTTTGTTCAACCTCGATAACATTCTTACCTGGGGCAAAATTGGTGCGATTACAAACGCGAAAAATATGGGTATCAACAGCAATTGTTGGCCAGCCGAAGGCGGTGTTCAATACCACATTTGCCGTTTTGCGGCCGACACCGGGTAAGGATTCCAAGGCTTCGCGATTTTCTGGCACCTGGTTATTATATTTATCAATTAATATCTGACAGGTTTTAATAATATTTTCAGCTTTGGTATTAAATAACCCAATTGTTTTTATGTAATGCTTTATTTCATCGATGCCTAGGGCTAGCATTTTTTCAGCGGTATTTGCAATCGGGTAGAGTTTTGCCGTTGCTTTATTGACACTAATATCGGTAGCTTGAGCGGAAAGTAATACAGAAATAAGTAATTCAAAAGGCGAATTAAAAACAAGCTCCGTTGTTGGTGTTGGATTGTTGTCACGTAAGCGAGTCAGGATGTCTATCCGCTTTTGTTTATTCATATTTTATTTGCTCTCGATCCTTGGCTAGATGATTTTTATTGGGGAAAGCCGCCGATTTTACCGCAGATTGCTGTTGTTTGTGACTAATATATTTTTTTACTTTTTCATCGATTAAATATTTACCTGCTAGCATCAAACCTAATCCAATGAAAGCCCCTGGGGGTAATATAGTTAATAAAAAGGGAGAATTAAGAT
Organism: Arsenophonus endosymbiont of Bemisia tabaci Q2; assembly: GCF_902713415.1. GTDB lineage: Bacteria > Pseudomonadota > Gammaproteobacteria > Enterobacterales > Enterobacteriaceae > Arsenophonus. The sequence continues at coordinate 6,779 of NZ_CACTIE010000057.1, read as the reverse complement.
GAATAACTTCAATACGTAATATTTTCGCCCATTCTCCTAGCAGAAAATCTGCACCATCAAACAGCGTACCATTACCTAAAATTTCTCGCATGGCACCTAAAAAAAAGAGTGCTATCATGCCTCCCGCTCCCATCGCTAAGCCATCAATTGCTGAGTTATAGACATTATTTTTGGCGGCGTAAGCTTCAGTTCGCCCAATAACAATACAGTTAGTAACAATCAGCGGAATAAAAATACCTAAAGATTGATATAAATCAAAAGCATAGGCGTTAATTAACATCTGCACAGAGGAGACGACCGATGCGATAATCATTACATAGATTGGAATACGTATTTCGCTTGGGATCCAATGACGAAAAGTTGAGACGGTAATATTAGTGAAAAACAGCACTAATGTTGTTGCCAGACCCAATCCTAACGCATTGGTGGCTGTTGAAGAAACCGCTAGCAAGGGGCACAGACCTAATAATTGAACCAGTGCTGAATTGTTTTTCCATAATCCCTGGATAAAAAGTTTCTTAGTTTCATGCATGCTAATTAATTTGCGCATGCTGGATAAGTTGATAATTTTTGTGGCACCGACTGTATAAACCAGGCTGCACGCTTAGTGGAATTAATAACTGCTCTTGGTGTAATGGTAGCACCAGTAAATTGGTCAAAATCGCCGCCATCTTTTTTTACCGCCCAATGGGGACTATGTTCTGAGTCAATTTTTTTACCTGAGAAATCGTTGATCCAATTTGAAATACGAATATCAATTTTATCACCTAATCCAGGTGTTTCATGATGTTCAGTTACACGAACACCAAGCACTTTACCATGAAAATCGGCTGCGACTAGCAATTTTATTGCTCCTGAATAACCATCTGGTGCGATACTTTCTATGATGGCAGCAATCAGTTTTCCCTCTTTTCTGGCAATATAGAGATGATGAGGCAGTTCGCTACCTAATGCTTGATTTTTACTTACTAAGTAACACTCTTTGGTTAAATTATTATCATAAAATTCACGAGCAATAATTTGATCAAACAGTTTTTGTTGTTGGATAAGTAGCTGGTTATTAATGGTACTTTTGGTGATGGTATAAACCACTGCTGTCAGTCCAGTGGTAGCGGCAGCAAAAACAGCCAATATCAAGCCATGATGTCTAATGGATTTTAGCATAACCACTCCTTATTTATGGCGATAAACACGCGGCTGGCTATAGTGATCAATCAGCGGTACAGCGATATTGGCCAGTAATACCGCAAAAGCAACAGCATCAGAATAACCACCATAAACACGAATGATCCAAATTAATAATCCAATCATTGTACCATAAATAAGACGACCACGGGGTGTAGTTGCCGCTGTAACTGGATCGGTGGCGATAAAAAAGGCACCAAGCATGGTTGCTCCTGAAAAGAGATGTATCATAGGAGAAGCGTATTGTGATGGCATAATAAGCCAGCTCAATAATGAGCAGAATATTAGCGTGGCTAAAAAAGCCAGCGGAATTTGCCAGCTGATTATTCGGCGGTAAAGCATAATAATGCCACCAAACAGATAAGCAATATTAACCCATTGCCAACCGATGCCAGCTAAAGAACCTTGTAAAACAGGTTGTTGCAGTATTTGGCTAATTGAGTGTGTTAGTAAACCCGTTTTAAAGCTATCGAGTGGTGTCGCTTGAGTTACACCATCAAAACCTAACGTTAATTGATTTAAAGTTGCTCCTGTATCGGTATGGCCGGAAAAAATGACTTGTAGGCTAGCTAAAGTATCGGCATGGATCGATTGAAGCTCTGTCGGCGGTAACCAACTGGTCATTTGAACAGGAAATGAGATCAATAATACCACATAACCTACCATGGCTGGATTAAATGGATTTTGGCCTAATCCGCCATAGATGTTTTTAGCTATTAATATGGCAAAGGCCGTCCCTAAAACTACCAGCCACCAGGGTGATAATGGTGGAATACTAATAGCCAATAATAAGGCGGTTACTAAGGCGGAATTATCTTGTAAATGGGTTATAACCGGTAATTTTCGTAGCTGTAAAGCTGCCGCCTCACAAATAAATGCGGTTATGATAGCGAGTAAAATTTGGTAAATCGTTCCACTACCAAAAAAGTAAATTTGGCAGGCAATACCGGGAATGGCAGCAATAACAACCCACAGCATAAGTTTACTGGTACTTTGGTTTTCATGCGTAAAGGGTGAAGTCGTCATTTTTAATCGGTTGACCCGACTATTAGTCGTTATTCGTCTGAATTTCATTTTTCAGCTCATATATTGTTCAATTATTAGGGAGTTTTACTCTGCGCATCACGTTTGGGTTTAGCCCGAGCAATAGCGGCAGAAACGGCCGCTTTACATGGATCAGCTGGCTGCGGCTCGCTTATTATTTCTGTTTTTACAACTGATTGGCTTTCTGCTGCTTTTTTCGCTTTAACGCGAGCAATAGCGGCAGCAACGGCCGCTTTGCGTGGATCAGGTGGCTGCGGCTCGCTTATTATTTCTGTTGTTACAGCTGATTGGCTTTCTGCTGCTTGTCTGGTAGCTTGAATAGCGCGCAGTTGGGCTTTTCTGGCTTGACGCGCTTCAATCGCTGCTTGATTATTCAATGATTCAGTTCTACTATTATCAGCCTGATTTTTTTGTGCATTAATTGCGGCTTTTTCGGTTTCTTCAGGCTTAACCGCAGCTTGATTATGCCGTTGCTGACGCAAAATTTTTTCTCGTTCAAGCCGGCTTTTTTTAGCCTCAAACCGTTGCTTAGCATCCCATCTACGTTGCTTTTCTTCAGTAATGGCTTTAATTTCTGCCTTTTCTTGTCGATAGTATCGGACAAGTGGAATATTACTTGGGCAAACATAAGCACAAGCACCACATTCTATGCAATCGGATAAATTATATTGTTCCGCTTTTTCATGCTCTTGTCCTCGACTAAACCAATAAAGCTGTTGTGGTAATAAATTAGCTGGACAAGCCTGGGTACAAAGACCACAGCGAATGCAAGCTTCTTCAATATTAGGTTCACCGATTTCTGCTATGGTAGGAGCAAGGATACAGTTGCTAATTTTAACAATAGGAGTGGTTAAATCAGACAAAGTAAAGCCCATTAGTGGCCCTCCCATAATAACCATTTGCTCTGATTGTGGCACCAGACCGACCTGTTGTAATAGAAAATTGATCGGGGTACCCAAACGAACCCAATAATTACCAGGCTTTTGTATAGCATCACCGGTTAATGTAACCACCCGTTCAATTAATGGTTCTCCATCGATAATGGCTCGTTTAATCGCAAAAACAGTACCAATATTTTGCATCAATATACCAATGAACGAAGAGTGAACGCCGCTGGGTATCTCCTTGCCGGTTAATATCTTAGTTAATTGTTTAGCGCCGCCTGAAGGATACTTTGTTGGGATCACTCGTAATTTAATCATAGCTTGTTGGCCTAAAAGTGCTTCTTTTAAGGCGGCTATTGCTGCGCGCTTATTATCTTCAATACCAATGAGGACTTCTTTCGGTTTTAAAATATGTATCAGTATCAGTATACCTTCGATAATTTCATCAGCATGCTCCTGCATTAATCGATCATCGGCGGTTATATAAGGTTCACACTCTGCGGCATTGATAATTAACGTATTAATTAACTTATTGCCATTTTTCAACTTTGTTGCCGTCGGAAAGCCTGCGCCGCCTAATCCTGCTATACCGGCTTGCTCAATATGTGACAATAAGACTTTAGTAGAATATTGTAAGTAGTTCGGTAGAGGTTTGCGCTCACACCATTGATCTTTACTATCTGGCTGTAACCGAATACAAAGCTCTTTTAGGCCGGAGGGGTTTGCGGTTATATGGGGGGCTATGTCAGTAATAGTACCTGAAGTCGGAGCATGGACAGGGATCCGACGATCACAACCTTTAGTTAATGCTTGTCCTTTTAAAAGATAGTCATTGGTTTTAACAATGATATCACCCGCTGAGCCTACATGTTGCTGAATAGGAATAATCAATTCATCAGCTAAAGGGAGCGTAACTAACGGAACTTGGCTTGATTGTATTTTCATTTCATGCGGATGTATGCCACCTGAAAAAGACCAAATTTTTTCTTTATTTGACGTAAGTTTTTTGAAAAAGTTAAACATTTGCTTGCTCCTTGCTAGCAAATGTAACGATCGGTGTTGAGTTCGATGATGTAGTAATATTTTTTACTGGAATAGTGGTGAGATGCCATTTCCAGTTTTTGATGGTGGTTTTTATTGGTAGCATCGTAATACAGTCTGTTGGGCATGGGGCGACACAAAGATCACAACCGGTACAGAGATCTTCTACCACTGTATGCATAGCGCGCGTTGCTCCAATAATTGCATCAACGGGGCAAGCGTGAATACATTTAGTGCAGCCAATACAGTTGGCTTCATCAATAAAAGCAACTTTTCGTTCTGGCGTTAATTTATCTTTATCAAGCGCTTGTGGCTCTACATTAAGTAATTCGGCAATTTTTAACATAGCTTGTTCGCCGCCGGGCCCGCACTTATTTATGGTTTCACCATTATTGGCAATTGCTTCGGCGTATGGGAGACAACCTGGATAGCCACATTGGCCACACTGGCTTTGTGGTAAAATATGATCAATTTTTTCTACTATTGGATCGTCTTTTACTTTAAAGCGAAGCGCGGCAAATCCTAAAATAATACCAAAAATAAGGCCAAATCCGGCAATAAGAGCGATTGCAATTAATAAAGTACTCATTAGAATTTTACCAAACCACTAAATCCCATAAATGCTAAAGACATTAGGCCCGCTGTAATGAGACCAATCGATAAACCGCGAAAGGGAGGCGGAACATTTGCCACTGCGATACGTTCCCGGATGGCAGAAAATACCACCATTACTAAAGAAAATCCTACTGCAGCCGCAAAACCGTAAACAGCAGATTGTAAAAAATTATGTGATTGATTGATATTTAATAAAGCGACACCAAGAACTGCACAGTTTGTGGTAATTAACGGTAAAAAAATACCTAAAAGACGGTATAGTGTCGGGCTGGTTTTGCGTACCACCATTTCAGTAAATTGAACAACAACAGCAATAACTAATATAAAGCTTAAAGTACGTAAATAGATTAAATCTAACGGTATTAGAACCAATGTATCCATTAGCCATGAAGAGATGGATGCGAAAGTCATCACAAATGTTGTAGAAAATCCCATACCAATAGCGGTTTCTAGTTTTTTAGAAACCCCCATAAAAGGGCATAAGCCAAGAAATTTTACTAGCACGAAATTATTTACCAAAACGGTAGCGATAAATAATAAAAAATAATCTGTCATCTGAACGCCTAAATTTTTTATTTAGTCAGTCGAAGTTGTAAACCTAAATGGTCGGCTATGATAGCAACTGATAGTCATATAGGTTATCGATCTTATGTGAAAGTCAATTTTAGTCAGTTAATGATTTTTAAGAAAATGAAAAATAGTGATTGCAGCTAAAAAATAAAAAGGTACGCTAAATAATATGCATCGGCTGCTCTGGTTGTAATATATGGTTTCAAGTTTGACATGTCCTTGTTTTAAGGGGTAGTTATGAATAAACCGATTAAGGTTGGTTTGATTGGTTACGGTTTTGCCGGTAAAACCTTTCATGTTCTTTTTATTACCACAATAGAAGGATTTCAATTATCAGCTATTGTAAGTAGTGATGAACAAAAAGTAAAAAAAGATTGGCCTAATGTCCCTATTTTTGCTTCACTTGAACAACTTTTTGCTGAGCAGCCAGAAGTCTCTTTGATTGTTATTCCAACGCCAAATAAAACACATTTCCTCCCATTGGCTAAACAAGCACTCGAAGCCGGTAAACATGTAATCGTTGATAAATTGTTTACCTTGACTATGCAGGAAGCTTTAACGCTAAATCAATTAGCGCAAACAAAAGGTAAGTTATTATCTGTTTATTATAATCGCCGCTGGGACTCAGGTTTTTCAACGGTGAAATCGTTGTTAGAAAAGCAAATATTGGGTGAGCTAAAATATTATGAATCGCATTTTTATGGTTATCGGGCCTGATGTGCGTCAACGGTGGCCAGAGTCAAAAGAGGCGGGGAGTGGTCTATGGTATGATTTGGCGGCTCACATTCTTGATCAAGTATTGCAACTTTTTGGCCAACCTAAATCGATTTTTGCCGATATAGCGATGATCCGGCCACAAGCTGAAACAGTTGATTATTTTCATGTTTGCTTAAATTATCCAACCTTAAAAGTTGTTTTACATCCTACCACCATCGCAGCAGCAGAGTCGCCGATTTATCTACTACATGCTATGGAAGGCAGTTATGTAAAATATGGTCTCGATCCACAAGAAGAGTGTTTAAAAGCAGGGCAATTACCAACAGTAAAAGATTGGGGTAAGGATAGTCACGATGGAAATGTGACGTTGTCACAAAATGGTGAGCTAATTGTTAAGCCATTAGAAACTAAACCGGGTAATTATCGGGTAATTATCGGGTAATTATGGTCACTATTATCGTGCTATTCGTCAGGCAATTACTAATGGTACACCTAATCAAGTTAGCGCCGAAGAAGCTATTTTGGTGATGAAATTTGATTGAAGCGGGAATCGAGTCGGCAAAAATGCAACACACAGTAGAGCTGGCGCTTTAATTTTATTCATTTTGTCTATTCATATTTTTAAATATTAAAGGAAGCGTTATGTGTTGGTGGCGTCGTTTATAAATTGATTATTTTTTGTTGTTTATAGCTAAGCGACTTAATTTTGATTACACCATATTG
>NZ_CACTIE010000056.1 GCF_902713415.1 Arsenophonus endosymbiont of Bemisia tabaci Q2 | reverse complement strand
ATATTAACAGCGATGTTTTCTATGCATGGGTCACTCAAGTCCTTATCCCATTACTTCCTAAAAAAAGTGTAATCATGATGGATAATGCAACTTTTCACAAGAAACAGAGTATTCAATAAGTCATCATCGATGCGGGGCATATGGTAGAATATTTGCCTACCTATTCGCCAGATCTTAATCCAATTGAACATAAATGGGCACAAGCTAAATGCAAAAAAAGAGCGCTCGGATGCGACACAGATATTTTGTTCGCACTCAATATGGTGTAATCAAAATTAATTACTATTTCTGATCGTTCATCTATTTTATTAGTGGTTTATGTGGCTTTTAGTGAGGCGGTTATTGAAGGGATATGGTATAAAGTTGATGGCTGTTCGCTATTAATGATTGCGATTGTTAGCGGTTTTTTACTTGCTATAGTGATTTTATTTAATATTTACACCGCTCGTTATTTTGGTTTTAGTAAAGCCAATGAGATCACAATACTATTTTGTAGCTCTAAAAAGAGTTTAGTTAATCGTGTCCCTATGGCTAATATACTTTTTCCCTGCTCATTTAGTTGGTATTATTTTGCTACCAGTGATGATTTTTCATCAAATTCAATTAATGGTATGTGCGCTATTAGCGCAACGCTATGCGCTATGCTAAAACAGTCGTTAATATGAAAATTATTCAGCTTATTTAATTAATAGATACATAGCCATTTAATTTAACTCTTTCATTTTGTGTCTTTTCTTCACTTTGCATTTGCTTAACTTGTAGTAGTTTTTAGCTCAATAGAAAGGGGCAAACAGGTAAAGACAAGTTTTCAGCTGAATGTAAATTTTTTGGCGATCCTTGCAGGGCAACACTTTCTATTGTGGAATAATATTCCAGATTAAGTCTTAAAGTGAGATGATAATTTTTATTTGAAATGAACTGTCAAGATTAAGACGTAACATGGCTTGTTGAATACAGTTACTCTCATTTGAATCAGTGTTAGTTGAAATATGAATATTATTTTTTACCAAACAGTTTTCTATTTTTTTATTTTACTAATCAATGAGTTTTTTTTGGCTGATTATGCGGCTGCCTAGGCTTTATTAAAGGTCGACCTTTTATGATATTAATTTCATTCGGCATAGAAACTCTCTGGTATTAAAAATTGGTACAAAAGAGCCAGTATCTTAACTGGCTTTTGTCATTTTACTAAGATTTAATTTGATTGTGGGAGGGTTTTCGGTGTTATTGCTTGCTGAGACGATGGATTGTCCATCCAGCCAATATTAATTAAAAACTCAACTAATTTAAATGCTTGATTATTCATATTTAGTTCGTCACCGGCGTAATGAATATCCATCGTTATATTATCTTTTGTTACCAGAATCCATCGCAAAATTGGTATATCTTCATTCAATTGTGCTTTTTTCTCATTACTGAGGAAGTATTCTGTTGGTGATGTAAAGACATTTTGCTTAGCTGAACTTTCAAATTCACTAATTTGTGCAGTTGCTTTCTGACTAAATAATGTTTTTTGTTCCGGGGTGGTTACTTTATCATCTGAGCTTAGTATTTCTGTTTGGGTGAGCATTTCTATCAACATCGGTTTTGATAAATTAACATTGATATTAAAATGATTGAATAGTGCTTTGATGACCTGATCATATTGGTTATTTTGGCTATAAACAGAGAGTTGATTCAATGTCCAAGGCTTCATATCGATATCTATTTTGATATTGCTTTGACCGGCACTATTTTTCCAATAAAAAGGTTCGATGACAATTCTCGGACTATTCTTCAACAAGCTAGGTAGTTCTCAACTAATAACTGGGCGAAAATAGTATCTGCATTATAAAGAGGGTTGCCATTTGCTAAGTTGTGAGCAATTTCATCATTATAACTTTTTAGGAAATTACCAAACGCTTTAGCATCCATTCTTTCGATTAATAACGTAGGTTCTCTAGAACCTACGTTTTTTCTTTAGCGATAAGATTATTAATGTTATAAGAAATTTTATCGTCAATGCTATCGTCTTTTAGTACAGAATCTAAGTTAATAGCAAAATTTTTAAATGAAAATTTAATGTCATCGGTATTAAAATTAATATCGGAAATATTAAGCGTCTGTTTGCCGGAGTAGAAATTAAACGGAGTCAGTGATAAATCACTTTGGATATTAAGCCCTTTAAAGGTCATGCTTTCCGTTTTCTCTTTATTGCCGATAACAAAATTATCACTAACAACGGAAATTTTTATATTTTTAAGATCGGTATTGCCCACATAATTAATTTCACCACCGCTAAACGTTATATTTTTTCCATAAGGATTACCGTCTAGTGGACTTAAATTTAAATTTGCATCTAGGCCTTTATTAAAACCGACGTCAACATCACCAGTTATGAATGCTTCCTCCTGAGTATATTTGAATAGTTCTTCAGTGGTTGCATTTTTAACCAGTTCAATAGTGGTTGAGGCTAATCTTGGTATAGCTGGGCGACTTTAAAATAATTACAAGTAATTACTCTATATCAATAAATTTATATTGGAGAAAAACATATATTTTGTAATCAAAATTAAGTCGCTTAGCTATATTTGCCTACCTATTCGCCAGATCTGAATCCAATTGAACATAAATGGGCACAAGCTAAATGCAAAAAAAAGAGCGCTCGGATCCGACACAGATATTTTGTTCGCACTCAATATGATGTAATCAAAATTAAGTCGCTTAGCTATAGCAGGCGTTGCATCGAACGATCGTCGATTTCAATAAGATCCTCAAACAAGAACATGTCAGCAATGATTTTTTGCGCCAATTCATCGTCATATTCTTTAACGGCGCTAATAACCATTTCTTCTTGCTGGCTTTTCATCAAATTGATGATTTCGGCAGCAGTACGGATACCACCCATTTTACTTCGCTTAATATTTTGCTCATCGAGTAAACTATTAAGCACTTCAATTAACTCAGCTAAAGCGGACGGTTTTATGCCACCAAAGGTTGCGATCCTCAATACCACATCATGACCTAATTCTTCATCCAGCAGCGCTAAAATCTCAGCAGCTTGTCTCAGCAGCTTGGGTGCGCTTTTAATGAACTAAAGTAGCAGCAATAATTTGCGGATGTTCATCGCGGATCATTTCTACTGCCATTTCGGGTGCCATAAAGTTCAGTTTATCAATACCAGTGACGGTTTCCTTGGTCTCAAAAATATCTTCTAATAAACTATTAGCATGCTCTTCATGCAGCGCTTTGACTAATACTGAATTGAGGTAATCTCTGGTATTAAGATTAATTGCAGCATATTTGGTAGCATTTTCTTCGAATTCAGACAATATATTCGTCAATTGATGATTAGAAATATGAGCTAAATTTGATATGGCGACACTTAATTTTTTTACTTCACGGCTATTCAAATGTTTAAAAATTTCATCAGCCAGGTCTTCACCTACCGACATTATAGCTAAGCGACTTAATTTTGATTACACTATATTGAGTGCGAAAAAAAATATCTGTGTCGCATCCAAGCGCTCTTTTTTTGCATTTAGCTTGTGCCCATTTATGTTTAATTGGATTAAGATCTGGCGAATAGGTAGGCAAATATTCCACCATATGCCCCGCATCGATGATGACTTGTTGAATACTCTGTTTCTTTTGAAAAGTTGCATTATCCATCATGATTACACTGTTTTTAGGAAGTACTGGGATAAGGATTTGGGTGACCGATGCATAGAAAACATCGCTGTTAATATTGATATCAAATAATCCGATAGCAAACAGCGTTGTGCCCAATAAAGCGCCGATAACATTTGTTCTTCCTTTAGCTCCCCAGTTCTTGAGACCAACACACCGTTGACCTTTCGGGGAATAGCCCTGAGTCCGCGGGTATCGTGTGAAAAACCACTTTCATCAATAAAAACAATATGCTTACCTTCTTTTTCATAGTGTTTTTTGTTGAAACGTTTGTCGAGTGTTTTCCTCGGCTTTCGGATGACGACGTAGAGTTTTTTTATAGGTCAATCCCATTTTTTTAAGAGCTTGCCAAATGGCCTTCTGACAAACGGCAAAACGCTCTGCACGCTCTTTTTGGTAAGCATCTGGATATTCAACATCTTTTATCAACTCGGATTTATCGATTTTTCGCTGAAGCGTAGTCGATGCTTTTGGCTCTATTTGATTAATCCAACGCGATACAAATGCAGAGCCAATCCGAAATTTCTTCTCTGTTTCTGAGATACTCAACCCTTCTTCTTCCATCGTAAATATCACTTTACTTCTAAAATCAATTGAATAGCTGATATAAATAATGTCATCAAAATTAAGTCGCTTAGCTATAATATTAGGCGCATCAGCAATAACAATAAAAAGGTAAGTCTAATTTTTTGTAGTAGATGATAACGTGAAGATGACATTGACGCGAATACAATTGATTTCATAAAATATCTAAAATCCATAGCCAAATGAGGTGAGACATTTTAAACTAAATAGAGCTTAAATAGCGAATATTTGGTGGAAAAATAAGCAAAAGCAGCCTTTTCCTTTGACTATGTCTCATCACAAAGATAATATTCGCGCCTTATGCAAAAGGTAAAATTACCCTTAACGATTGATGCGCATCGCGCAGCACAAAAAATTGGATTATTCAGGATATTATTCACCTGAACAGGTTTTCCGTGTCGAAGAATCATTAATAAGTATAGATAGCGATGTAACTAGTGAGCTATCGTTTCCAATAGATAATCAACATTTAGTTGTCATAAGAGACGATTCTGATGTTAATGTCACGTTAAAATGTGAACGTTGTGGTATAGCTAAGCGTCTTAATTTTGATTACAAA
>NZ_CACTIE010000055.1 GCF_902713415.1 Arsenophonus endosymbiont of Bemisia tabaci Q2 | reverse complement strand
GATGAAGTAAGCCGCCGCTTTTTTAATATGTCATTATCCCTCTGAGCACGCTTAATTTTTGCTTCTAATTCTTGTATGCGCTGTTGCTCCGGCGTTAACGCTTTTGATTTTACAGGCGTATTCCCATTTAACTCAGCAAGATATTGTTGCTTACAGCGCAATACGGCAGATTTACCCGCACCGGATATTTTTTTAACTTGGATATTCCTATATCCAACCTTCAACCATGAGTTTTGCATATTCCAGTTTTTGCTTTGCGCTAAAGGTCACTTTTACTTTTCGTGGCATATTTATATTATAAGCTATAAATCTCTACAGTTTTATTAGACCACTACAAGGCAAGTAGTACAGCTTTGTAAATAAATAGGTAAACTAATGCGAGCTTCTAATCGTTCTTTTAGTGGAAAAATTTTAATATTGTAATACGGTGAGCTAACTATAGTTGGGCGACTTTAAAATGATTACAAGTAATTACTCTATATCAGTAAATTTATATTGGAGAAAAAGATATATTTTGTAATCAAAATTAAAACGCTTAGCTATATAATGCCGTCGATTGAATTAATAATAGCATTAGTAATTACACTAATTGCTACAAACCGCTCTAAACAGCCTTGATGACAGGTAAAAAATACTCTATTTTTGTTAATAACTGCTCGTTAAATGAATGATTATCGTTGGCAATTAGCTCGGTAATATCTTCATGTAAAAGTTTATTATTGAGTTCATATAGCGATAAAATTAATGAATCCTTATTAATTCTAACACATAAAAATTGCCAACCTTGGCTAATAATTTCTAAGCCAGTTATTGGTTTTCCTCTAAAACCTAAATCAGGAAATTCAACCTCCTTTATTAAGTGTGCATTGATAAGTTCTCTGGTAATTTTTGTGATACTCGCTGGCGCTAGTTGAGCTTTTTTCCAAGGAAATTCTAGAAATAGATCCAAGTTGATCGATAAGTCGATAGACAAGCTTGAAGTTGATCTGTTTTATTTGATCAGTATGCCTTACTTGCTCATTCATATAAATTTCATTCAATTTATTAAAACAAACTGCAATTATGAAGAGCATTTTTTATATGTGAATTTGGGCTTATATTTTGTGATTTCGAGTGTAGTTATAAAAAAACATCTTATAGAAACCGGGATTTTTGGCTATCCAACGAGTTATTTTGATTGGTTTTTCTGAAAAGTGAACAGTAAGTTTATTTTTAAAAATGCAGGTACTTAATTTTGGTAAAGGTACATTTCTATTTAAGCGATTAACAAATGATATTAAAGAAGGTACAGTAAAAGCTAATATATTAATATGGTTGATATTTGGTATAATCCTTAACGATTTAGTACCAGGTAATTTATCGTAATAAAAACGAGAGTTATCTGGGGTATAAAAGTCATCACTGCTAGCATTAATAATATATTTTGGTATGCTAAGTCGATTTTGATGATCTGAATTAAGATATTGTAGAGGATCAACTATTTGCATTAGCTTTGAAAAACGATATGAGCCGATCATCTGATCAATGTTTTGATTATAAAAAGGAAGAAATGAGAACGGCCAATTTTTACCATAACTCCGATATAGATGTTTTAGCATTTTGTCTGTATTAAGGGCATCATTGGCAAAAGGAACGATGGCAGCTATGTCAGGATTGGCAATAGATGCTAACCATGCAGTACATCCTTGAGCTCACACACCAGAAGACAATAAATTTTTTGATGTTCCATTTTTTTAATTCTTGTTTAGTAAACCGAATAGTTTGTGAAACAACGTCAGTCATAGGTATATCTAATGGTAATATCTTTCTCTCAGGATTATTCATAAATAACGACCAGTTCGGGGCAATAAAATCATATTGTTGATCATTTTCATTAAGAAATTTATTGTCATCATTCGATATAACATAATTATTTAGGATATTATTAATTGAAATAACAATAACATTAGTTTTTTCAGCAATATCAATCAGCATTTTTTATTAAAATCTGGTGAAAAATTCTTACTATTATAACTAGCTCCACCATTTATTATAATAAGAGCATATTTAGGCTTCGGTATTGTAGGAATGTATATATTAAGATTATAACGCCATGTTTGTGGGGAAACTAGTTTTTTCAGGTGACCACTCTTGAGACACCATTTTGTATTTTATAAGTTCTATGTCGCCTATCTTCTCCTGCACATATGTAGAATATTTTAACGGATTGGAAGGTAATAATTGTTGATAATAGATAATAATATTTGAAAACTGAAAAAAATTGCTGGTGATATCGAATGTTGCATATTTGAGGCACCGCTTTTAGTACAAAAACAAACGAAAAGAGTAAAAAATAGTTTTTTATTTTTTCTTAGTAGGTTAGGTGCTATTATGATTAAAATAAAAAGCTTGTTGTAACTAAATTGAGGCTTTTATATGAAATATGATGCAAGATATAAATTATCAAAATGTTTTGATTTATTGAAAGCTGAACTAGCTTGTTTTTTTAACTGAACTTAATACCTTATCTCTAATCTCAGCTATTGTATTTAAATTACTTGAAACCAAGAAAGGAGAAGAAAATAATGATATTAACCAAATAGCAATTAGCACTTTGACAGGAAAAGATGCCTTAAACTTAGCATTAACAAACTACAATCGATTATTTATTCATGATAGCCTGCAACACATTAGTAATAAAACTGCAATAAGGCTACCTGTTTCCCTATTTTTTAATCTTTCAGTAGAAAATTATTTAGGCATAAAACAGCAACTGGAAACAATTAATCAGTTAAAAACAGAATTAAAAAATATTGTCACTCATCAATCGGGGATAAAAAAAGAGCAACGATTTGAATTTATTCACCAACACAGTTACATGGCCTAATTACTCTCAATCCCTATCGTAAAATCAATTATGTTGAGTCACCTAGTAGCATTAATTTTGGGTGGGCCAATAAAAATATCGTCAATAAAGTAACAAAAGAGTAAATACTTGAGCGACTACATAAAAACTATCAATCTGAAAAAACAATGTCGGCATATACTAAACAACAATGGCGTACTTTAATTAAAAAAGAGATCCAAGACTTAAATAGCATCTCGAATGATCCCATATTAAAAATACAACGCCCTGTAAAAGTTCAACCGATTGCCAGAGTTTGGTACGCGAATGAAAAACAACAAGTACAATACGCTTGCCTTCTTCCACTGTTATCATTTAGTAGTGATACAAACCATTTGACAAAATTAGGTACGCTTACTGACTATGATATTAATAATATAAAAATAAAACATAAGCCAAAAAAACTAAAATTAATTATTGCTCGATTACATCTTTATCAAGAAATCTAAGTAAAAAACGGAGGTTATTAATTCGATTTTCTTTTTGTATAAATATAAAAACTACTTTTTCATACTACCAACCATATTTTCAGGTCGCACCCAACTATCAAACTCTTCGGCTCTTAAATAAGCCAGTTTTAATGCTGCTTGCTTCAGCGTCAACCCTTCTTTATGTGCTTTTTTAGCAATTTCAGCGGCTTTATCATAACCAATATGCGTATTTAGTGCAGTAACTAGCATTAATGATTCATGTAATAATTTATCTATCCGTTGGCGATTAGGTTCAATACCTTTAGCGCAATGATCATTAAAACTAAGCATACCATCCGCCAATAAACGAATTGATTGTAAAAAATTATCAATAATCATAGGGCGGAAAACATTGAGTTCAAAATTACCTGATGCTCCACCAATATTAATAGCAACATCATTCCCCATAACTTGAGCACAAAGCATAGTTAAAGCTTCACACTGAGTCGGATTAACTTTTCCTGGCATTATCGAACTACCAGGTTCATTTTCTGGGATCATAATTTCACCAATGCCACAACGCGGACCTGATGCTAACCATCTTACATCATTAGCGATTTTCATTAATGAAGCTGCTAAACCTTTTAAAGCACCATGGGAATGAACTAAAGCATCACAAGTAGCTAAAGATTCAAATTTATTAGGCGCAATAACAAATGGTAGACCGGATAATTTTGCAATTTTACTCGCAACTTTAATGGCATATTCAGGATGGGTATTTAAACCGGTACCTACCGCTGTTCCGCCTAATGCCAGTTCAGATAGATGCGGAATACTTTCTTCGATATGGCGGACATTATGAGCTAGCATTGCTCCCCACCCTGATATTTCTTGGCCTAACGTTAGTGGTGTTGCATCTTGCAGATGCGTACGGCCAATTTTGACAATATCATTAAAGGCATCAGATTTTTGCTTAAAAGTAGTTTGTAGTTCTTTTAATCTAGGTAACAAATGTTGATATAAAGCAATAAAAGCAGCTACATGCATTGCAGTAGGAAATACATCATTAGAACTCTGGCTTTTATTTACATCGTCATTCGGGTGAATTAAGCGCTGCTGGCCTCTTTTCCCACCTAAAATTTCACTAGCTCTGTTCGCCAATACTTCATTTATATTCATGTTAGTATGCGTACCAGAGCCGGTCTGCCAGACTGCTAATGGAAATTCAGCCATATGCTTATCCGCTAAGACTTCATCAGCTGCGGCGATAATAGCATTAGCTTTATCCTTTGCTATCAAACCTAAATCGCTATTTACTTCAGCTGCTGCTTTTTTAGTTAATGCCAATGCATGGATCAAGGCAACAGGCATTTTTTCCACTGAGATATGGAAATGTTGCAGCGAACGTTGCGTTTGAGCGCCCCATAGGCTATCTGCTGGGACTTTAATTTCACCCATTGAGTCTTTTTCAATGCGATATTCTGACATTATTATTATCTCCTTAGCATAAAATAATTGGATATGCATAATCCATCTTTGCAGATAAACTGATTGTACTTGAAATCATGCACTATTTTTAATTTAAAATGTGAGAGATAAGCGAGTTTATTGCATTACAGTTAAAAATAAATTTTTATCAACTAAGAGCAGTATTATATGTTTAAAATGATCAATAAAATTCAACACTATGATTGGGGTAGTAAAGATGCCCTAACTAAGCTTTACCATATCAAAAATTCTCAGCATTTGCCGATGGCTGAATTATGGATGGGAGCACATCCTAAAGCCAACTCTATGGTTGAAGATTTAAATAGCCAGCAAAAAATATCGCTAGATAAACTAATCGCAACTGATCCAAGCTATTACCTCGGTGAAAAAATTGCCCACAAATTTCATCGATTACCTTTTTTATTCAAAGTGGTCTGCGCGGCTCAACCACTTTCTATTCAGGTACACCCAGATAAAATCGCTGCCGAAGTTGGGTTTAAGCGTGAAAACACAGCGGGAATTGCGCTCTGTTGTCCTAATCGTAATTATAAAGAGGATAATCATAAGCCTGAATTGATTTATGCTTTAACACCTTTCAAAACGCTTAATTCATTTCGCCATTTAAAGGAGATTGCTAATTTATTGCTGCCGATTGCCGAAGCTTCACCAGTTATTTAACTATTTTAAAAGACCCCAACAGAAACTCAACTGGCACAACTTTTTAAACATTTCTTAAGCCTGATAACAAAAGAAAAGCAGCTGCTACTTGCAGCCTTAAATCTGTTCTACAGCAAGAAAAAGGGGAACCTTGGAGCACGATAGAAAAAATGTTGCCATTATACCCTGAAGATAATGGATTATTTGCACCATTGTTATAGCTGGGCGACTTTAAAATGATTACAAGTAATTACTCTATATCAGTAAATTTATATTGGAGAAAAATATATTTTGTAATCAAAATTAAGACGCTTAGCTATAATATATTTTATTAAATTTGATCAACTTTTACCCGCTAAAATCCTTAAGGGATGGATATATGAAGAAATCGTTAGTAGCTGTAGGTGTGATTGTAATTGTTGCCGTAATTTGGACAATTGGCTCTTGGTATACCGGAAAAATTGAGGAAGAGTTTGATACTTTCATTGAACGTACTAATATCACACTAAAAAATAATGCACCAGAAGCTGGTATTAATATTAAAACAGAAAATTATCAGCGAGGAATTTTCACTGCTAACGCAGACATGGTTATTGGTATAAAAGAGAACAGCGAAAGAAAAAATACCATTGTTAAGTTTGCCACAAAAATCTTTCATGGCCCCTTTCCTATTAACAAAATAGTTAAACTTAATCTGTTATAGCTAAGCGACTTAATTTTGATTACATTATAGCTGGGCGACTTTAAAATGATTACAAGTAATTACTCTATATCAGTAAATTTATATTGGAGAAAAACATATATTTTTGTAATCAAAATAATGAACGGGGCTAATCTGTCTCAGGCAACTTTATCTTCAGCTCAAATGAACTTCGTTGATTTAACTGATGCTAATCTGGCTGATGCTCGTTTGAGTGGAACTAATTTGGCAGGCGGCTAACCTCAGCCAATCTAATTTAACGCATGCCAATCTTACGGGCGCTAATCTAGCAAATACCAACCTGACTGACGCTAATCTAACTAATGTTGACTTAAGCAATATTGATTTACATTCGGCCATTTTAGAAAAACTCGATATTAATAACACTAATTTTGCTGGTGCTAGCTTAAACAATACGTTAACTTTAGCGCTCCCTAACAATTGGAGAGCAAGAAACCTAGAGACTAAACTTAATCACTTCAATTATCAAGGTACTCTATTAACCAGTATCGCAAGTATTCACGATAGATATAATGAATTAAAAATCAAGTTGGCTTGGCAGTTAATCAGTTCATTAAAAGCATCTAATGTTGATCTAAAAGAAGTTACTCTACCACTATTAAACATTTTTATAAAAACCCCGTTTAGTACCGATAAGAACATTAGCACCTTTGTGAATCAACTAATGAGTGAGCAGAAAAAACAATCCATCAAATATGCTAAGGATATTGGAACAACAAGCTGGCATGGCTAATGACTTGCTCAATTATTTCAACCAACAGCCGCAACTGATGCCATCCAAGGAACTTAATAATACCTTTATATCCGCCTTACTGACCGCCAGAACTGAAGGGATTAATATAGTATATGGGATCACAATCGATAGCCTATATGAAAAATATTTAAACTTGCCAAAAATTCAGCAACTAGTCAAACAAGAGGAAATTAAAGGTGTTTTTGGTGATTATCAAGGCAATGCCGATTGGGCAGATAAACATGCAGCAAATTATAGCTAAGCGACTTAATTTTGATTACACGATATTGAGTGCGAACAAAATATCTGTGTCGCATCCGAGCGCTCTTTTTTTGCATTTAGCTTGTGCCTATTTATGTTCAATTGGATTAAGATCTGGCGAATAGGTAGGCAAATATTCCACCATATGCCCCGCATCGATGATGACTTGTTGAATACTCTGTTTCTTGTGAAAAGTTGCATTATCCATCATGATTACACTGTTTTTAGGAAGTACTGGGATAAGGACTTGGGTGACCCATGCATAGAAAACATCGCTGTTAATATTGATATCAAATAATCCGATAGCAAACAGCGTTGTGCCCAATAAAGCGCCGATAACATTTGTTCTTCCTTTAGCTCCTCAGTTCTTGAGACCAACACACCGTTGACCTTTCGGGGAATAGCCGTGAGTCCGCGGGGTATCGTGTGAAAAACCACTTTCATCAATAAAAACAATATGCTTGCCTTCTTTTTCATACTGTTGTTTTTTGTTGAAACGTTTGTCGAGTGTTTTCGTCGGCTTTCGGATGACGTAGAGTTTTTTATAGGTCAATCCCATTTTTTTAAGAGCTTGCCAAATGGCCTTCTGACAAACGCCAAAACGCTCTGCACGCTCTTTTTG
The DNA here is from genome assembly GCF_902713415.1 of Arsenophonus endosymbiont of Bemisia tabaci Q2. Taxonomy (GTDB): domain Bacteria; phylum Pseudomonadota; class Gammaproteobacteria; order Enterobacterales; family Enterobacteriaceae; genus Arsenophonus. Next base: position 2,317 of record NZ_CACTIE010000055.1, on the reverse strand, counting down.
GTAAGCATCTGGATATTGTTCAACATCTTTTATCAACTCGGATTTATCGATTTTTCGCTGACGCGTAGTCGATGCTTTTGGCTCTATTTGATTAATCCAACGCGATACAGATGCAGAGCCAATCCGAAATTGCTTCGCTGTTTCTCGGATACTCAACCCTTCTTCTTCCATCGTAAATATCACTTTACGTCTAAAATCAATTGAATAGCTCATATAAATAATGTCATCAAAATTAATTCGCTTAGCTATAATTGGCAACTAACCGACTGCCAATTTGATGCGGTTATTTTTCATGGCGATCGCCATCAGTTACAAACCATTTTTCAGGCAGTAGCTAAGCGTGACGGGCCAATTATTGCCGTGCAAGGATATCGATCTGGAGACCAGCAGTTATTCCTTGAGCGTTTAGTCCATCAACGAGCTGTCAGTGTCAATACTGCGGCGGCCGGCGGCCGGCGGCAATGCCAGTTTAATGGCACTAGAATAATTTTTCATTGCCAAAAATAAAGCCTTAGCGATTTGCTAAGGCTTTATTTATCTAATAACTGTGAAATAATTTAGTTTCTATCCATAGCAACCTTATGCTGAGTGATCGGCTTGCCAGCCTAGGAATTGCTCATATTTACGCAACGCAATATTGTAATTACTAAAGACAGAGTCGGTCATTTTATCCTGCATCTGAGCCTGAATTTTTTCAATCTCCAATTCAGCGAGCGGAAATTGCATTTCACTTAACAACTCATCCAGTCGACGCAGCCGCACCACATATTCGCGTACGGTACTATGGCTCATTTCAGTCTCTTTAAACAGATACTGTTTAAACGACATAATATCAAAATAGCCAGTATCACTATTACAATAGATTTCACTACAAAAACGACATAACGCGGTAAATTTATGCTGTAACTCGGCCCAAGCCTGTTCATCAACCAGCTCGGTCATCGCTGAAATCGCTTCTTTATTTAGAATTTGATCATTAAACAGCAATGAAATCCGATCAAGGGTTTTGTTACAGTGTGCGCAGTGAATTTGACTATGCTTATAGTCTTTAATATAACGGCTCAATGGCCGCTTCTTTTGGTTAGAAACAGACATATTAGATAAGCCCTGTGTGTAAATCGTAAACAAAAAAATAAAAAATATTATTTATCTGGATTTAAGCGCGCTCGTAGCCGTTTTATCGCCTGACTATGTAGCTTGACGCGGGATTTGCCGACATTGAACACCGCGCCTATCTCCTTCAGGTTTAGATCTTCTTGATAATAGAGCGTCAAAACCATTTTTTGCTTTTCAGGCAAACATTCTATCGCCTTTATAATATTTTTGCGAATATCAGTTGCTATTAAAGTTTGCAGCGGATTTTGCTCGTCGTCAACCTCAATAATCTGTTCACAGCTCTCACCATGAACTTCATGCCACTTATCATAAAAGCATATAGCTAAGCGACTTAATTTTGATTACACCATATTGAGTGCGAACAAAATATCTGTGTCGCATCCGAGCGCTCTTTTTTTGCATTTAGCTTGTGCCCATTTATGTTCAATTGGATTAAGATCTGGCGAATAGGTAGGCAAATATTCCACCATATGCCCCGCATCGATGATGACTTGTTGAATACTCTGTTTCTTGTGAAAAGTTGCATTATCCATCATGATTACACTGTTTTTAGGAAGTACTGGGATAAGGACTTGGGTGACCCATGCATAGAAAACATCGCTGTTAATATTGATATCAAATAATCCGATAGCAAACAGCGTTGTGCCCAATAAAGCGCCGATAACATTTGTTCTTCCTTTAGCTCCCCAGTTCTTGAGACCAACACACCGTTGACCTTTCGGGGAATAGCCGTGAGTCCGCGGGGTATCGTGTGAAAAACCACTTTCATCAATAAAAACAATATGCTTGCCTTCTTTTTCATACTGTTGTTTTTTTGTTGAAACGTTTGTCGAGTGTTTTCGTCGGCTTTCGGATGACGTAGAGTTTTTTATAGGTCAATCCCATTTTTTTAAGAGCTTGCCAAATGGCCTTCTGACAAACGCCAAAACGCTCTGCACGCTCTTTTTGGTAAGCATCTGGATATTGTTCAACATCTTTTATCAACTCGGATTTATCGATTTTTCGCTGACGCGTAGTCGATGCTTTTGGCTCTATTTGATTAATCCAACGCGATACAGATGCAGAGCCAATCCGAAATTGCTTCGCTGTTTCTCGGATACTCAACCCTTCTTCTTCCATCGTAAATATCACTTTACGTCTAAAATCAATTGAATAGCTCATATAAATAATGTCATCAAAATTAAGTCGCTTAGCTATATTA
>NZ_CACTIE010000054.1 GCF_902713415.1 Arsenophonus endosymbiont of Bemisia tabaci Q2 | reverse complement strand
CTGATATAGAGTAATTACTTATAATCATTTTAAAGTCGCCCAGCTGCATATCTGCGTCTGAGACAATATCGCCGGTAAACAAGTTTCAGAGCATATAATAGTTTTCTTGTCATTTTTGCTTTCAAGATTGTTTTCTGTGCTTTGCTTATTTTCTGTACTTTCAATTTCCCATTTCTTAAACAAAATATTTCTCATAAAATAATAGATAATTAGTAGGCTAGAGACTAATCCACTGCTAAAGCAAACCCAAAAGAATCCAGTGGAATACATGATGATAGAAACGCACCATCCAATAATTGCTACGTTGATTAATCGCACATAGTCCTCCACCGAATTTTAATGAATTAACACAGCATTAAATGCAGAGTTTATGATGCGTAAAGTAAAAAAATTTTTTGTCATCTCCATAATAATTTTATGTTATTAATTGTTTCACTTAATTTAAACTCGATGTTGGTGTTAAAATATTTATTTTTTGTTAATTGATAGTTGATTAAAATTTCACGTAGATTGATTTTTAAATCAAATCACTTTTTATGCTCTCGGATTGTTATTGTGATAAAATAAATAACATTTTTGTCTATTATAAAATAGCTAAATTGCAAAAAATTATTCATTATATTAGTGTTAGTTTCAGTATATTGCAATGCATCTTAAGTCAAAAATATTGACTTATGTTATAATTTTTATACTTTTATTCTGATATGAAAATTTTATAAATTATTATTTTATTGTTTAAGTTAATTTTTTAATACTATAAAACATGAACCGTTACTATTTTGATAACAATATAAGCGTTATTTTGTTGTAGTGATATAATGAATTCGATAACTATTTTAAATAATAATTTATATTAATAGCATATAAAAAGCGACTAATTATATATTACTTTAGCCACTTTTTTGTTAATGTTTAAGAATAGAATAGCTTTAATTATTACTTAATTTACATTGGTAATCTTGAATTGTACCCGCTGATCCAAGGTTATAATCGAGCAATTTTAATCGGTTCGCCAACAAAATAAATTCATTTTTTTGCGAGCTTGGTATCATCGCTAAGCCATAATAGGCAATATTATCACCCTGCTCTTCGGCATATTTTTCTAGATGATTAAATGGTGATATTTTATTTATGTCCGTCGCGGGAATTTTAATAGCTATGTATTGATGACTATTGATTCTTTCTTTTAATGGCCGCCAGCTTTTTGTTATAGTATCTTCATTTTCTTTTATTATTTGATACACTTCAGCTTTTAAACAGGCTAAATGAATATGCAATTGTTCTTGTGATCGACCATATTTTGAGTTTATAGCGAGAGAAAGATATTGCTCGTTAATGGCTTTATTTGCTGCTTTAATAAATAGCTGCCGATTTTGCCATGCTAACATGAAATAATTTTCTGTGTTTTTTTGTTGCAAAATAGGACTTTCAATGCCAGAGATTTTGTCTAATGGTAATAATAAATCATGTAATGGCCCCTTTATATCCTTATAAATAACATATCGGTGTTGTTGATCAACTTTGATACATGGCGATTGTAAGCTGCCATTTTTAAACTCAGGAATACATTGTTGATTAATAGTTTTCCATAACTTATCACTGTTTATTTTTAAATAGGCAAAATAAATTATTATTGATAAGAGTAAAGCAAAAAATATCTTGAGCAGTAATTTGATAGTTTTTTTCATAAAAATCCTATTATAAAAATTTTCTTTGAAAGCATTTTAGAATGATTGATTTAGTGGCTATCTGCGTTTTTCACTCAGCTAGTATAAGGTATGTGTAAGTTTATTCTATCTATTTATTAATTTAATGTTCTAAATGTTTTTCTTTTTTGACGGAATATAACTTTATTGAGTAGTTCGCATGTTTAAAAGATATCTCTTGACTCTTTTTATGTGAGGTTTTTTACTTACGCCTAATTAGAATCAAGATAACAAAAGAAGGTTAATAATGATAATTTTTATCACTGGCGTTACTGGGGTTTCGACGAAACAATAACGCAAAAATTCATTGCTAATGACCACATTGTATAGCTAAGCGACTTACCAACCTAATTGCTCAAGCACTGATTGAACAGTACCAGCAAACGGGCAATTGGACGTTTTTTCATCATAATGGCGGCGCCGTAACCCAGATCATTATAGCTAAGCGACTTAATTTTGATTACACCATATTGAGTGCGAACAAAATATCTGTGTCGCATCCGGGCGCTCTTTTTTGCATTTAGCTTTTGCCCATTTATGTTCAATTGGATTAAGATCTGGCGAATAGGTAGGCAAATATTCCACCATATGCCCCGCATCGATGATGACTTGTTGAATACTCTGTTTCTTGTGAAAAGTTGCATTATCCATCATGATTACACTGTTTTTAGGAAGTACTGGGATAAGGACTTGGGTGACCCATGCATAGAAAACATCGCTGTTAATATTGATATCAAATAATCCGATAGCAAACAGCGTTGTGCCCAATAAAGCGCCGATAACATTTGTTCTTCCTTTAGCTCCTCAGTTCTTGAGACCAACACACCGTTGACCTTTCGGGGAATAGCCGTGAGTCCGCGGGGTATCGTGTGAAAAACCACTTTCATCAATAAAAACAATATGCTTGCCTTCTTTTTCATACTGTTGTTTTTTTGTTGAAACGTTTGTCGAGTGTTTTCGTCGGCTTTCGGATGACGTAGAGTTTTTTTATAGGTCAATCCCATTTTTTTAAGAGCTTGCCAAATGGCCTTCTGACAAACGCCAAAACGCTCTGCACGCTCTTTTTGGTAAGCATCTGGATATTGTTCAACATCTTTTATCAACTCGGATTTATCGATTTTTCGCTGACGCGTAGTCGATGCTTTTGGCTCTATTTGATTAATCCAACGCGATACAGATGCAGAGCCAATCCGAAATTGCTTCGCTGTTTCTCGGATACTCAACCCTTCTTCTTCCATCGTAAATATCACTTTACGTCTAAAATCAATTGAATAGCTCATATAAATAATGTCATCAAAATTAAGTCGCTTAGCTATATTG
>NZ_CACTIE010000053.1 GCF_902713415.1 Arsenophonus endosymbiont of Bemisia tabaci Q2 | reverse complement strand
GCTTTATTGGGCACAACGCTGTTTCCTATCGGATTATTTGATATTAATTCAATATTAACAGCGATGTTTTCTATGCAGGGGTCACCCAAGTCGTTATCCCAGTACTTCCTAAAAACAGTGTAATGATGATGGATAATGCAACTTTTCACAAGAAACAGAGTATTCAACAAGTCATCATCGATGCGGGGCATATAGTGGAATATTTGCCTACCTATTCGCCAGATCTTAATCCAATTGAACATAAATGGGCACAAGCTAAATGTAAAAAAAGAGCGCTCGGATGCGACACAGATATTTTGTTCGCACTCAATATAAGTGTAATCAAAATTAAATCGCTTAGCTATATGACCGATATCGAGACATTGCTAGGCGCGGAAGCTGACAATCTATTACAGCAAGCATCGCTGCCAAACCATCGCCCAAGAAAAATTATACCTACCCGGCACCAATTTTATTGATCGCGTTATGATAGATAATAACCGTCCAAACCCAGTTTTACGCTCGATGCAAACCCTATTTGATCACGGCAGACTCTCAGATAGTGGCTACCTTTCAATTCTTCCAATAGATCAAGGCGTAGAACATTCGGCGGCTGCCTCATTCGCGGCTAATCCACTTTATTTCGATCCTAAACATATTGTCGAATTGGCTATTGAAGCCGGCTGTATAGCTCAACTTAATTTTGATTACACCATATTGTGAGTGCGAACAAAATATCTGTGTCGCATCCGAGCGCTCTTTTTTTGCATTTAGCTTGTGCCTATTTATGTTCAATTGGATTAAGATCTGGCGAATAGGTAGGCAAATATTCCACCATATGCCCCGCATCGATGATGACTTGTTGAATACTCTGTTTCTTGTGAAAAGTTGCATTTTGACTCATAACTTTATCAGTAGTTCTACCAATTGTTTGCACAACACTGTTTTTATCAAATTTATCACCCACAGTTTTGCCTGTTTTTTCGATAAGTTTTTCCAGTGCTTTAATCGACTTTAATTTAACCGTTTTCCCGCTTGGCGGGGTGATCTCAACTACACCAGTTTCTGTCAGCCAAGTATCCATATTTTGCAAAAAATAAATAATATAGGCATTCGCGGCGACCAAGGCAGGTGCGGCGTCACTATTGTTTCTGGGTTCAGTAAGATTAATGGTATAGGTGGTATTTGTTGCACTAAATATCGCTTTTTCCGCTAGAACTAATTCATTGCCACTGTTAACCGCTTTGATCAGGTAAGGATAATTAATATTGTTATATTTTATAAGTATTAACATGCCAATCAAAACAACAGGATTATTACTATTCCATTTGGTGCCAGTTCCGCTAACAATAGCTGACTCACACTAGTGAGACTGTGCCAGTGTTATAAATCTGGGTAATCCCATTTTTAGAGGTATCAACGGTTTCTGCTTGCTCATCTTCTAAAAATTGTATTTCCTGTGTTTTCTGCTCATCGCCTTCGGTTGACAATGTCATCACCTGCGGCATTGCCTCCTATCAGAAAACAACAAATATCAGGTCATAAAAATATGACACAAATTGCTCGCTATGAGAGAAAAATAAATATTATTCCAATAGTGGGTGGTCAGAAAACAGAGCGGTGACAAAAATATAGTGAAATCATATAGTGAAAGTTAATAGCGAAATAATAGTGAAACGTGATTTAACTCACAAAAAAAGCAACCCTTTGGGTTTCTTTTTTAACTCGTTGATAATCAATAAGTTTTTAATATGGTGCCCAGGGCGGGACTTGAACCCGCACAGCCTTAAGTCCGAGGAATTTTAAATCCCTTGTGTCTACCGATTTCACCACCTGGGCTAAATTCTGGAGGCGCGTCCCGGAGTCGAACCGAGGTAGACGGATTTGCAATCCGCTGCATGGCCACTCTGCCAACGCGCCCTACTTAATCTAGCTTATATGTAGGGCTGATATTGTATGTAGGGCTGATATTGGAGCGGGAAACGAGACTCGAACTCGCGACCCCGACCTTGGCAAGGTCGTGCTCTACCAACTGAGCTATTCCCGCATTCTCACAATACTTAGTTAGTTTGTTAAACCCGGCATCGTTTGATGCGCTGCATTCTACTTGTTTGCTGTATTGAGTCAATACTACTATTAATTAATTCGGTTCGTTCGCTGATTTTTCAATCATTTCGATCAAGATTCATTCAAATTCTTCCAGGCGCCAGATAAATATTGAAACATAGACCAAAACGTTAAAATAGCCGCAAAATAAAGTAATATGAGAGCAATTACCTCAATTTGAATATTAGGATGCCACAGTAATCCAACTAATGAGAGCATCTGCGCGGCTGTTTTAAATTTTCCAATCCAAGAAACAGCTACACAACTACGTTTTCCTACCTCCACCATCCATTCCCGTAATGAGGAAATAATGATTTCACGCGCTATCATAGTCACTGTCGGTAATGTAACCGACCAAGTATGATAATATTCGGTCACCAAAACTAATGCCGTTACTACCATAATTTTATCAGCGACCGGATCTAAAAATGCACCAAATCTGCTTGTTTGCTGCCACAATCTGGCAAGAAAACCATCAAACCAATCAGTTAACGCAGCAATGACAAAAAGAAACGCACAAAAAAAAGGCGCCCAGTGAAAAGGAAGATAAAAAAATACCACAAAAAACGGAATCAATATGATACGAAAAAGTGTTAACCAAGTTGGAATATTTAATTGTATCATGCTCTATAATTGTCTGGCCAAAATAAAATATATATATACAATTCCACTACGCTTATTGCTTTAACGCATTATAAATTTTTTCTGCTAGTGCATATGAAATCGTTGGCACTTTTGCCATTTCATCAAGACTCGCATTACGTAAAGCTTGTAAGCCCCCCATATATTTAAGTAGCATCTGCCGGCGTTTAGGACCTACCCCTACAATAGACTCTAAGGTGCTGGTATTTTTAACTTTCGCCCTACGCTGACAATGTCCTGTAATCGCGTGATTATGTGATTCATCACGAATATTTTGTATTAAGTGTAGCGCTGGTGAATCAGGCGGTAATGAAAGACCTTCTCCATCAGGTTTAAAAAACAATGTTTCTAAGCCGGCTTTGCGATCATGTCCTTTAGCTACCCCTATCAATTTGGGTCCCGTTATGTCCCAATCAACATTTAATGCCTGGAATACACCGATTGCTTGAGCTAGTTGTCCCTTGCCACCATCAATAAAAATAACATCTGGTACTTTATTTTCATCTACATGTTTACCATAACGTCTCGTTAAAACCTGATACATAGCAGCATAGTCATCACCAGGCGTAATATCAATTATATTATAACGACGATATTCAGAACGTAAGGGCCCATTACTATCAAAAACAACACAAGATGCTACAGTTTGCTGCCCCGATGTATGACTAATGTCAAAACATTCCATGCGATAAATATTTTCTAGTCCTAGAAAATCAGCTAATGCCTCTATTCTTTGGTGAATAGTTGATTGTTGTGCAACTTTGGTGGTCAATGCTGTCGCTGCATTAGTACGAGCCAGTTTTAAATATTTAGCTTTTATACCTCGCGGTTTCACTTGAATGTTAATTTTACGCCCCGCTATTTTAGTCAATAAATTAGCAAATAGCGCTTTTTCCGGTAATAAAAAATCCAATAATATTTCTGCTGGTAAAGACCGAATTTCACTACCCTGTAAATAAAATTGACCTAAAAATGTTTGCACAACTTCACTTAATTGCGTATTTGCAGGGATCTTTGGATAATAACTACGGCTACCAAGTACTTTCCCTTGGCGAATAAAGAGCACCTGAACACAAGCAATACCTAAGTGATAAGCAACGCTAATTACATCTAGATCTTGCGTATTACCAGTGACAAATTGTTGCTCTGTAACCGCTCTAACGGCTTGTATTTGATCGCGATAACGCGCTGCACTTTCAAATTTAAGAGCTTGGCTGGCCTGCTCCATATTTTGGATTAATTGATTAAGAACTTGCTGATCCTTACCCGATAAGAATAAACGAACATATTCTACTTGTTGATGATATTCTGCATCAGCAACCAGGCCCTTAACACAGGGCCCAAGACAGCGATTAATTTGATATTGGAGGCATGGTCTGGATCGGTTGCGATAGACACTGTCGTCACACTGACGCAATGGAAATAACTTTTGTAATAAAGCCAGCGTTTCTCTGACAACATGAACACTTGGAAATGGGCCAAAATAGTCCCCCTTTGCCTTCATAGCACCACGATGCATAGTCAAACGTGGATGTTTATCCGCACTTAAAAAAATATAAGGATAGGATTTATCATCCCTTAACAGAACATTATAACGAGGCTGATAAAGTTTAATATAGTTATGTTCAAGTAATAAAGCCTCGGTTTCTGTATGTGTTACAGTAATGTCAATCTGAGCAATATTTTTAACAAGTTTTTCGGTTTTACGGCTCGTTACTTGCCCTCTAAAATAACTCGCTAACCGTTTTTTTAAATCCTTAGCTTTACCGACATAAATAACCACCCCAGATGTATCGTACATACGATATACACCTGGTTGATTGGTTAGTGTCTGCAAAAATACTTTCGGTTCAAATAGTTCAGGCACTATAATAAAAACTCTCTGTTTGAATCAATCTCATCCGTTATAGCTATATGAGTTAATTCTACATCACTACGCACTTTTAGTTTACTAAACATTCTATATCTATAGCTATTTATTGTTTTTGTGTTTAAGTTGAGCTGTTTTGCTATTTCGCCAACTGGTATACCACGCGTCACCATAAGCATAATTTGTAATTCACGATCAGATAAAAGGTTTAAAGGATTGCTCATTTCTGTATCTAATTGATGCAATACCAGCCATTGTGCAATATCCGGCGACAAATATTTTTGCTTTAATTTAACGACACGAATGGCATGCAGTAAATCGCTTTTTTTCGCCTTCACACTCAGTAAACCTCGTGCTCCAGCTTCTAGCGCCTTCATTAAATAGATATTTTTCTTTTCAGTAGAATACATAATTATGTCTATATCACGGATCATCCTAATTAAACTTTGTAATTTTTTAATTAATTCATAGTCGCTTGTTCTGCCATTTAATAAAATAATTTCCGCCGTATTTTTTCGGCACCATTGTATGGCTTTATTCAAAGAGACAACATGCCCAGCTATTTTCATACCCTTTTTTTATCAAAAATAGACTGCATTCCCAATCTAATAAACTCATTATCTTCCACTAATAATACACTGATCAAAGAAATCTCCCTCTTCTTATAAGTAATGAAAATGTCATTATCATTAATAAATAAATTTATTTATGCTAGGCAATCACTATATTTTATAAATAAAAATAGAAATTTAATAAAATAAAAATAATATTATTCCAAGATACTGTTATAATCAATATAAAATAATTTGAAATATAAATTTTTACTATTTTTTGCACTTTATTTTTTCAAAATTTGCAAAACATAAAACCAAAAACAATAACAAAAGCGATCCATCTGTAAAGCATCGCAACCAGATTTATGAGGTAATAATCAAACTGACAACAAATATAGTGCCAAATAAAAAAATACCTAAAGAAAAATGATAATCTGATTGGAAATATTTAATGAATAAAGAAATGAATACAAAATAAATAAAATAACTAAAGATAGCTGCAAGTAAACAGTAAGATGATTGTGTTAAATTAATACTAAATAATAATGCTAAAGAATAAGCTTTATTAGCTAAAAAATACCAGTAATATTGCTAAGCTCAACGAGCTAAAATTTAAAGTCGGCTGTAATAACCTAGATATATTTATATTATATTCAGTTATTTTCATTGAATCTCCTCAATACCATTAACTAAAATATTACCAAGATACTAATGATTATAGAATTATAAATATAAAAAAACTGGTTTAATTTATTTTTAATTATTAAGGATATGTTGTTCTGTAAACAATGCCGTTTTTTAGTAAGGTTATAATGAAAAGGATTACAATCAACATAAAATTGAGTAACTAGAAAACCCATTTTACTCTTTTCAAATAAAACAGCACTGGCATAATAACGTTCAGGTTTAAACGTCTTAGAAAAAAGATGCGTACCATATTTATGGCAAAAGATTCGCATTAGCCATATAGAATAGCGACAATAACTAACATAGTAATTACCTTCGATGGAAAAACCATTTTGAACAATAAAGGTCATTAACAAATCACTATTCCATTTTTGACATATCATACAATTACAGACAGAGATTTCATAACAAGTCTGTTCTGTTTTTAATATAACAGGCTGATATAAAGATTGATCCTCATACTGCATAAACATGCCATTTTATTATTAAAAAAATAGAAAAATAGAAATTTTTTAAAATCAATAACTATTTTTAACTAAAAGGATTGAGTAATATATATGTGATCTGGCTCGTTATTATGCTATTTGACTATCTCAAAAATGATAAATGTTTAACAAAAAATTGCTTAATCAAATCAATGCTGACTTTCCAAAAATTTCTGTTTAAATTGATACGGAAAGGTAAAAGCACTCAATTATTTGAAATTATAATAATAAAAAAGCTATTGAAAATATCTTCAATAGCTTCTTATGTATAAGATATCTAATTTATACTTGAGTAATACGATTAAGTAATGGCGCCGTAAGTAACATAATTAATGCAATAACTGCTGTTACTATACCTATCTTCATGAAAACATGACTATATATGCTCAATGATACTAAAGGACTTAATAATTCACCTTGAGGAGTTGCCGTCATAGAAGCAATAAAACCTGCAATAAAAGCAGCAGCTGAGCTGGTTAAAAACCATGAACCCATAATAAATCCCATCAAGCGTTGAGGTACTAGCTGCGCAACCATTGCTAGTCCCAAGCCAGAAATCATCAACTCACCAATACTTTCCAATCCATAAGAGAGTACTAACCATTTAACAGAAACAATACCTGCTTCATTCGCAAACTTTGCGCCTAATGGTAATATAAGAAATGCAGTCGAACAAACTACCATTCCGATCCCAAATTTATAAGGCATAGGCAAATTATCACCCATTTTATTATATATCGATGCAAGTATCGGGCTAGCAAGCATGATCCAAAGTGGGTTCAAAGCTTGGTATTGGGCGGGCTCAATACTAATACCCAAAATATTATGCTCTACATTGTGTATAGCAAAGAAATTTAATGATGTTGGCATCTGACTATATAGTACAAAAAATACAACTGCCTCTATCATTAAAATAAAAGCCACAATCATTTTTCTGCGAGCGGTACCCTTTAATGCAATAGTTTCCTTAACAAAAATAATTACAATAAAACATAAAATGATTGCCAGGGCGGCTCTTGCCACAGCCATATTATGCAATAACCAATTAGACAGTATAATAAGTGCTACTATACCGACAATAGTAAATAAATATTTAGACAATTCGATTGATTGAAAATCAGGTTTAGAGCCATAGTCTTTAACCCAATTTCTGCATACTAAGAAATTAACTAAAGTAATAATCAGGCCAATTACACTCAATGAAAATGCAATATCCCAGCCATAGTGCTTTGCCAGCCAGGGGGTCGCCAACATAGAAAAGAATGAACCGATATTGACAGCCATGTAGTACATTGTAAATGCACCATCGAGACGTTGATCATTTTTATCATAACAAATAGAAAGTAACGAAGAAGGATTTGCCTTAAATAAACCATTACCAACAGCAATGGTTGCTAATCCAAGATACACTAATAAAACATCGTGACTGGAATAAGCAATAAAAGCATAACCAAAAATAAGTACGATAGCACCAAGTATAATAACCCTTTTTGTACCTAATATCTTATCACCTAACCATCCACCAATTGCAACAAAACCATAGACCAGTGCAGTAAAAGCAGAAAATAATATAAAAGATTGAGCTTCAGACATTCCTAACATTTGAGTTAAATAGATTGTCAAAATCCCCTGCAAACCACTGAAGCCAAATCTTTCCCATAGTTCAATTGAAAAAATGAGATAAAAAGAACGTGGTTGTTTGAAAGCATTCAAACTGATATTCTTGGTATTATTCATTGTGGACACAAGTTACCTCTATACAGCTAATACGTTTATATGCACATGCATGCAACATTGTCGTTTACTTTATAGTTATAAGTTAAAATATCAAATAAAAGCTAAATAATCGCAACTAGTGATCACGGTTAGTTTGTCAATTACGACATAATCATGCGATCACCATCATTTATAACACGTTATTTTTATTCTTGTAACAACGCGGGAAGAAAACCAATATAGAAAATATATTCAATAAGTTAAGATTTTTGAATACATTCCATATTCTGTTTTCAACATCTAACTTTTACATAAGTAAATGAAGCATATATAGCAATATACGCCATTTATGCATAAAATAAAGAATTAATTAGTAGTAAAGTATAACAACAGGAAAAATTTAGAAGATATATGACTATCAACTGATACTTTAGTTTCCATTTGAAATTAAAATTTAATTTTAAAAAATCTATATTATGTAATAATAACTTCATATTTTGTCAAAATGTTATTTAATCTAAAAAACACATTGATCAATTGGAATGTAATACAACAAAAATCAACATAATTATTTACAGAAAGTTATAAGCCAATAATGCAATTAATAAAAATTTATAATAAACATATTGATAATATAATAATTAATGGAAAATATCGGATTCAAAAAATAAATCAGTATAAATTGGATATCTTATGCTCAAAAAACTTAATTGCTAAACCTTATTTTACCTAACTACTCAATTCTAGGAAAAAATAATATTATTTAATTTTTTAATATTATATAAAAATTAATTATAAAAAGTGTTACTAACTAAATATAGAAGAGTTATGAATCAATCAAAATACTAGAGTTAATTTTAATGATTAGATATTTTATAAAAAATAGAATTTCAAATAAGTGCTAAATTAGATAAAAACATACCATATAAAGTAAAATTATTATTTTAAACTTTAGTAAAAATTATATTTATTAATAATAATTATGTAACGCTAGCGAGAAAAATATTAATTAATTATTATCGTAAAAATTTTTATTACAAAATAGAAAGCATTAAATTTATTTATATTATTAAAATAATCATACCATTTTTATGAAAAATAAATTTATTGCTATTGTAAATTTTATTACTTATCTGCTGAAATTTAATTATTTCTATACACATTGTCAATATTCCCAGCCAATTCTGCCAATAAGTCATTAGAATTGCACGAATGAGATGTTTTAGAAACTA
>NZ_CACTIE010000052.1 GCF_902713415.1 Arsenophonus endosymbiont of Bemisia tabaci Q2 | reverse complement strand
AGGATGTTCTGATGAGAAATATAAGATTAAAGCATAAAAAATAATTTTGTTAAGCATTGCATAAATTCTTCAAGTGGTACTGAAGATAAAATAAATACTATTACTGATGTGTGTAATTGTGCCTTTGATAAAATAGTTTAAAATATGGTATGAATAAGTTTATACAATTAGATAAAAAATTAAAGGATAATAGTTATAGCCCACCAGAAGTTGAGCAAGATATGGTAAGTATTGTAAGGTTTTGCTTGTTAAAGTTAAAGGAAAGCACACATTAATTTTATATCTTAGCGCTGTTAATATCATTTTGATTAATCAACGTTTTTATAAAAAAGTTAAATATAAAAATTAATGAATGACGATTAAATTTTTTTATTTAACATGACTAGTATTTATATGAAACTTTACGTTTCGCTAACAATAATGTAGTAAAAAAAATTTATTAACAATATTAAAATAACACACATAATATACAATATAGCAAAATTCAATTTATTATTAGCTATAACACTCATCCTGTTATATTTAAGATCAATAAAATATCAATATAGCCAATCAAATAAATTATTTTTCAATTTAGTAACTCATAACTTATGATCTTAGTGATAATCAGATAATCAGATAATCAGATAATCAGATAATCAGATAATCAGATAATCAGATAATCAGATAATCAGATAATCAAATAATAATTACATTATTAGCAGCGAACCCCTTACAACTTTATTGAATATCAAATGCTACTTTCTGACCTTGTATCAATGTTTTATAACCATTACCAAAAATAGCAGTATAATGAACAAAAAGATCGTTGCCACAACATTCAAGTTTAATAAAACCAAAACCTTTTTTCACTAAACCATTTTACCGTATCTGTGATCTTTGCCATTTTTTCCTATGAGACCATAAATTGATTTTTTAATAACATAAATGGATATTAAGAAATATATTATTACCGCTTATATTTATGCTATTACATACTTTATTTACAATAACAAACCATTTTATATTTTAGTACTATTAGTCAGTTTAAAAAGTTAACAGCGATAAAACTTTTTCTAATTTTCTATTTTTCTATTTTTCTATTTTTTTATTTTTTTATCAAGAAAATAAAAAAATTAAAATAAAAAAATATATAGGTCCCTATAACTATATCAATTACTAATTTAATAATTTTAATAACTTATACATTATCCATACTAAAATGGCTTGATATAAAATTATATTTATAAACTTTTTATATCAATAGGTAATAATTGATTCTATTTTTAATATTAAGTAAATCGCTTTAATATTTTTATATTACTTTATTATTAGTTTTAATACTAAAAAAATTTAATTATATCTAATTAATTTTACACTTTTAACCATATTATAGAAATATGGATATTGTCACACAATAATTGAATTTTTGACTTTAGAATGAATCAATAATATTTATTAATATTATTAAAGTTAGTATATTAGTTTCCAACTGCATATTTACAGCTCATACAATAGCAATATCTAAATATTCTAATCCCATTGATACAAAATTAATAAACCTTTCTCTCTTAGCGAAAGATTCACTTATAATATTAATAAAACTTGGAATTCTAATCAGTACGAAATTTATCTACCTTTTTTAATTTGACATAATCGATTAACTTATGATAAGAAAAATTTCTGGATATAATGAAACCCCTTGTGGATTAGGTATTGGAAAATACCGCTTTGATCAAAATAGAAATTGGCATTCTATCTATGCTATGGCTTTTGCTGATTCCCATAATAAAGTACAACCCATAGTCGGATATGGATTTCAAAAAATTTGGCGACAAAGTGAGCTTGATGAATTTCGTATAGGAGCAGGTTTTACACTAAGCGTTACGGCCAGAAATGAATATTGGTATATACCGATCCCATTACCACTTCCGATTTCTTCTATTAAATATAAACAATTCTCAATCCAAGCAACATATGTTCCTAGAACATATAATAACGGTAATGTATTTTTTGCTTGGATACGCTGGCAATGGCAATAAATTTTTAAGTTTTATACTAATTACCCTGGTTTAAACCAGGGTAATTAGTTACTATTTTATCAATTTGCTCTATTTTGTTTTCTAAATTTTGTGAGTAAAAATCCTATCCATAAAAATAGAACCCAAAATGGCATAAGAATAACTGAAATACGAATTCCATCAGTCAGTAAAATGATAACCAAAATAAGAAACAAAAAAATTAAACAAAGATAATTACCAAATGGATACCATAATGCTTTGAATTTAGGTTCAATACTTTCTTTTATTTTTACCGCTCTAAATTTTAAATTAGATATACAAATCAGAATCCAATTAATTACTAAGGTTGTCACAACCAATGACATTAGTAATTCTAGCGCTTTACCATCTAATAAATAATTAATTAAAATACCATCTGATGTTGCTAAAGCTGAAATAGCAATTGAGACAATAGGCACACCACGCTTAGTCACGATATTCAAAAAATGTGGGGCGTTACCTTGTTTTGCTAAACCATAAAGCATACGACTATTACTATATACTCCACTGTTATAAACTGATAATGCTGCAATTAAAACGACAATATTCAAAGAATTAGAAACAAATTATCGCCTATGTCATGAAAAATAAGCAAAAACAGGCTTTCACCACTAACTACATTTATCCAAGGATACGGTGAGAGCAATACAAATAAAGAATCAATATAAAAAATTAAAATACGATAAACAACTTGATTAGTCGCTTTAGGAATACTTTGTGTTGGATTTTCCGCTTCCGCCGCTGTTATGCAAACGAGCTCTAATCCACAAAAAGAAAACATA
>NZ_CACTIE010000051.1 GCF_902713415.1 Arsenophonus endosymbiont of Bemisia tabaci Q2 | reverse complement strand
TCAATATTAACAGCGATGTTTTCTATGCATGGGTCACCCAAGTCCTTATCCCAGTACTTCCTAAAAACAATGTAATCATGATGGATAATGCAACTTTTCAAAAGAAACAGAGTATTCCACTATTCAACAAGTCATCACCGATGCGAGGCATATGGTGGAATATTTACCTACCTATTCGCCAGATCTTAATCCAATTGAACATAAATGAGCAAAACCTAAATGCAAAAAAAGAGCGCTCGTATGCAACACAGATATTTTTTTCGCACTCAATATGGTGTAATCAAAATTAAGTCGCTTAGCTATATTTTAAGTATGATGGGAAATATTTCTTCATATTCCCAATTTTATCGATAAGTAATAAAAGGAAATTTATTTATGGTCACCCCACATATTAATGCTGAGATGGGCGATTTTGCGGAAGTTATGCTGATGCCAGGCGATCCTCTACGCGCAAAACATATTGCAGAAAATTATTTGACCGACAGCCGTCAGGTAAATAATGTTCGTGGTATGTTAGGTTTTACTGGTAATTATCAAGGTCGTAGCATTTCTGTGATGGGGCATGGTATGGGGATCCCTTCCTGTTCAATTTACATGAAAGAGCTAATTACTGACTTTGGTGTTAAAACAATAATACGAGTAGGATCCTGTGGTGCTATTAGCCATCAAGTAAAGTTACGCGATATTATTATCGGCTTGGGAGCATGCACCGATTCTAAAGTTAATCGACTAAAATTTGATGATAATGATTTTGCGGCTATTGCGGATTATCAGCTGGTTCATAATGCTGTAACTGCGGCTAAAGCAAAGAATCTCAACGTTCTGGTAGGTAATATTTTTTCTACTGATCTTTTTTATACGTCTCAAACGCAAGTGTTTAATACAATGGAAAAATATGGCATTTTGGGGGTGGAAATGGAAGCTGCTGGTATGTATAGCATTGCGGCGGAATATGGTGTCAAGGCACTAACTATTTGTACGGTTTCTGATCATATTCGTCGAGGCGAAAAGATAACTTCAGCAGAACGGCAAACGACATTTAATGAGATGGTTGAAATTGCGTTAGAATCAGTATTATTACTGGATTAAAAATATAGCTAAGCGACTTAATTTTGATGACATTATTTATATGAGCTATTCAATTGATTTTAGACGTAAAGTGATATTTATGATGGAAGAAGAAGGGTTGAGTATCCGAGAAACAGCGAAGCAATTTCGGATTAGC
>NZ_CACTIE010000050.1 GCF_902713415.1 Arsenophonus endosymbiont of Bemisia tabaci Q2 | reverse complement strand
ATTTACTGATATAGAGTAATTACTTGTAATCATTTTAAAGTCGCCTAGCTATACAGATGCAGAGCCAATCCGAAATTGCTTCGCTGTTTCTCGGATAATCAACCTTTCTTCTTCCATCGTAAATATCACTTTACGTCTAAAATCAATTGAATAGCTCATATAAATAATGTCATCAAAATTAAGTCGCCTAGCTATAGCTATAGCCGATGGTTTACTTACTTCCTTTAACCTTTTTTCTGTCATGGAAAATACACTCAGTTCATTAACCGCATCAAATCGATTTTTATGACTTCTTAAGGTACGAAATCGTGAATCTGCTTCACCATCGAGCATTATCGAACAGTCAATGCAGTGTTCAAGTACTTTCGGGCCCGCCAAAAAACCATCTTTTGTCACATGCCCTACCATGATAATGGCGATCCCTCGTGTTTTAGTAAATCGGGTAAGATAAGCCGCAGTTTCTCGGATTTGTGCCATACTACCAGGTGATGACTGTATATCTGCGACATGCATGACCTGAATAGAATCAATCACCATCAATTTTGGCTTTTCCTGCTCTGCAATCAAACAAATCTGCTCAATATTGGTTTCAGATAACATATTGAGATTATCGGACGGTAACCCTAATCGATGCACTCGCATCGCCACTTGCTATAAAGACTCCTCACCAGTGACGTATAAAGTTTTCATCTGTGATGGAAGCCGACACATAGTTTGCAAAAGCAATGTATTTTTACCAGCACCTGGGTTACCACCAATTAAAATCGCGCTACCAGGTACCACACCACCACTGAGAACACGATCAAATTCTTTGAAATCAGTAAGAAAAACGTGGCAATGCTTCTAAACTAATGGCAGACAATTTCTGTACTTGGTTACCTGTAGCACTACCGGCATAACCATTAAGGCGTTCTGCTCGCGAGGTAGAACTGGCAGCTAATCTTACCTCGGTGATCGTATTCCAGGTATGACAAGCGATACATTGCCCTTGCCAGCGTGGATAATCTGCACCACATTCATTACAGAAAAATGCTCTTTTTATTGCTTTTGCCACCGTTATTGCCTCTTTTATTTATTGTTTTGATCGTTAACGCTCTTCATGCTTTAAGCCACCACTTAAAACACAAAGTACACCCATCAAATCTGCATATTGAATTGCTACTTTTTTCCTTGCCTGTACTTTAGATTTAGTATGATAAGCAATACCCAATCCCGCCTTACGGATCATTTTTAGATCATTTGCACCATCACCAATAGCAACGGTTTGCTCGATTGGAATAGAGAATTGTCTAGCTAATTTTATTAAGGTTTGTGCTTTGACTTTAGCATCCACAATGTTGCCATTCACCTTACCGGTCAATTTGTTATCTTTAATTTCAAGTTTGTTAGCCACCGCAGCGGTTAATTTTAACTTTTCCTTCAAATAATTAGTAAAAAAATTAAATCCACCTGAAAAAATAACAACATGCCAATAAAATGCTTGCAACTTACGGACAAGACTGGTTAAGCCTGGTGTCAGTGGCATATGCTCTAATACATTTTGCAAAATTTGCATGTCGGCTCCAGCAAGTAATTTAACCCGAGCTTTTAAACTTTCACTAAAATCAATTTCCCCTTGCATTGAGCGTTCTGTAATTTCAGCAACCTGCTCGCCAACTTTCGCCAACTCTCGCCAAACGAGCAATTTCATCAATGCATTCG
>NZ_CACTIE010000049.1 GCF_902713415.1 Arsenophonus endosymbiont of Bemisia tabaci Q2 | reverse complement strand
TGTTATCCAATCACGACAATTAGCCAACAAAAAACGGTTTTTCAAACTATACTATCATCTTAACCTCTGGCAATATGATAATGAACTAAGTTTAAAAGAGCCGATTATCATTAAAACGAAATTAAAGTTTCGATTACATAAAACTGTTATCATTTTAATTTGCTTCTTATTACTCATTTCCAATTATATACAAAGTGATGGTAAGAGTTTTAATAATAAACAGCTCCTGGCCATTCTTAATCAATTAACTATTAATGAACATATTCTCGATGCAAGTGTTTATCTTAATGATGGAACTAAAATTCAGCATGCAGGTGAAAAAGTTGCTTTACGAGAGCGGTTATCCCTTAATCACCCTCTATCCAACAGCTATGTTAACTATCAATTGGTTGTTCCAATCTTCGATACCAAAAAACCAAAAGGCTTTTTACGTTTAACCATTGATGCTCATCAATTTAGTATAGGATCTAAACAAATAGATAATATGGCTAATTTATTAAGGATTATGTTACTTTTAGCACTCACTATCGGTTTTGTTCTGGTTAATATTTTATCTAAATTAATTTCAATACACTGGCCAAAGTTACCTTTTTTATCAATAAGCAATAGTCGCTCGGCAAACAATCAGCAAAAGAAATAAAAATTGCTAAAAAGAAAGCAGACTAAAATCTGCTTTCTTGCGTGATTTAAATTTAATGATTTATAGCTAAGCGACTTAATTTTGATTACACCATATTGAGTGCGAACAAAATATCTGTTTCGCATCCGAGCGCTCTTTTTTGCATTTAGCTTGTGCCCATTTATGTTCAATTGGATTAAGATCTCGCGAATAGGTAGGCCAATATTCCACCATATGCCCCGCATCGATGATGAC
>NZ_CACTIE010000048.1 GCF_902713415.1 Arsenophonus endosymbiont of Bemisia tabaci Q2 | reverse complement strand
ACTTGTAATCATTTTAAAGTCGCCCAGCTATAATAAAGTTGCAGTTAAATATTGTTACCGACTTCCATTCTCATCTCTCATTCACTTAAAACGAAAGTGGTAACAATGTTGTTCAAATAATTAATTATTTTGCTAAAACTTATCGTATCAGATTTAACTGAATTTGCTGGCTTGATAAACCTTGAATTTACCTGTTTGAGCAAGTATTTCATGGCGAGCAAACGCTTTATCTAACCAATCTGGATAAGGTAAGAAGGCATTGGCAACCATTCTAAATTTTCCACCTGGTTTTAGATGATTTGATGCTTGTTTGATGATTGCTTCAGCGGCTGAATAATCCGTTTTTAATCGATCATGAAACGGCGGGTTGCAAATTATCCAGTCATAACTATCTTCAACCGCAGAGTAGATATCACTTGCTATAACATCGCCAATTAAGCTATTTATTTTTATGGTTTCAATAGAGGATGTGACCGCCCCTGCATGAGTATCGCAGAGAGTTAATTTTATGTCAGGGTTTCTCTTGCCAATAACCGTTGCAAGCACACCGGAGCCGGATGCGATATCTAATAATTTACCCTTGATAGGTTTATCAAATGTAGAAAGAAGTAGTTGACTTCCGGCATCCAGCGCTTGTTGACTAAATACGCCAGGTAGGGTTTTGATAGATATATCAGCGACCTTATAGATATTCCACCAATCATTTAAATGAAAGTGAGGTTGTTTTTCTAGCTGCCAATAATAGAGACTACAGCGCCGTGCTGCATCAATTTTGCGTACACTGCCTATTTCTTCTAGAATTTTATTGGCGCTATTTACACCACTACGATTTTCACCAACAATAAAAATATCACTACCTACTGGTAAAACTGAGCAAATATTGTGTAGTTGAAAATGGGCTTTTTGCTTGTTTTTAGGCCAAAAATAGATCAGTGTATTAAATTGTCTCGCCACTGTTTTTTCAAGCGTTAAGTCATAATGGGCTTTTTCGCCTAGCGCTTTGTTAAATGATAACCAGTAGTGATACTGATTAGTTAAAATATGTAAAATTTCAGCCCTCATTTCAGCGCTAATATTATCTTGTAAGTTACCAGCGATTAAAACACGACGGCCGATAAAGTATTCATCATGACGTAAAATCACTTCACTAGCGGGCGTCAGTGACGACATAAATGTTGGCTCCTGTATTAGATTAGGTTTTCTTTTACCAACTATAACTATAAAAGGAAAATATTCGCCGTAAACGTAAAAATATTGCTCATAGGATCGTAAATTTTGATAAATTTGTGAGATATGAACTTATTATCGCTATTGTATCACTATTATTAGCTTTCAATCCAATGGTTACTTGTTATCTATTATTTAGTGATCATATTGTTTCTTGATAACTTAATAATTTGTCTATTTACTCTATTTATTTGCAGTTTAAATTCAGAAAATAAATATAGTTGGAGAGAAAGAGTAATTGTCTTTATATTGCTAAGTTTTGCAATGTTATTATTTTGATTTATATAACTCGGTTTGATATGGTGGGCTCAGTATATATTGTGGTGGAGTAGTTTGATGACGATTAGAGATCAATTACTAAAGCAGATGGGAATTGTGCAATGGATATTACGCGATCCCGCGCTACTATGTGGTGAACATGCAGTGTGTATTCCTGACGCTACCCAATTAATTATTATCGCTGATGAACGCATTGATTTAGGTAACCTTTTTGTCAAAGATATTTTACGAGCGATGATGATAGACAGTCGTCAGGTATGTTGTTTATTAACTAAAGAGATATCGCTGTTACCAAAAGAAATTCTTTGGCCTTGCTGGATCATAGGCAAACAATTACCTGTTAGTTCAAAAAGATGGGTTATCCATACTTTACCATTGCCAGAAATTTATTCTGATCCTCAGTCAAAACGCGCTTTGTGGGCGCAAATATGCCAGCATGAAAATAATTTCGAATTTAGAACAAACTGATTTAGTCTCTGCTTTTGCTATTGAAAACTTGAGTCATGCTTTTCCCTGGAGTGAAAAGGTATTCTACAGTAATCAAGGAAAGCAATATATTAATTTAAAAATTAGTCTTGAAAATCAATTAGTTGGTTTTGTTATCACACAATCTCTGTTAGATGAGGGAACCCTCTTTAATATTGCTATTCATCCTGATTATCAAGGACAAGATTATGGTGAATGTTTACTACGCTATTTGATCGAACATTTGGCAACCAAATATATCAAAACTTTATGGTTGGAAGTCCGGCAATCAAATCATGGCGCAATTCAGCTATATGAAAAACTGGGTTTTCTTATTGTCACAATAAGAAAAAATTATTATCCGGCGGCAAAAAAGCGTGAAGATGCGGTGGTTATGGCGTTAACTATTTTGCCTGATAGTATGCCTGCCTTATAAATTTAAATACTGAATTAAGATAAAAAAATAGTTTAGATTCGATAATAATACCATTGATAAGCGATTAAGTGGTAATTTTTGTATCAATATTCGCTTGATAGGCCTATTTGTAATGAAACAACATAGAGAAATTATCCCGCTTTTTTATAAAAGATTTAAATGTATAGGCGATCAGTGTTTGTCTCATTGTTGTCACGGTTGGACGATTAATATTAATAAGAAGACTTATAAAAAATATAAAACTGCCCATCAAATTGAGATCAAAGAGATCACTGATAAACATCTGATTAAATATCCTAAAGGTAGTGCTATTAACAAATACTCTTTTATTGCACTTGATAAAGAGGACAAATGTCCATTTTTTGGTGGTGACAAATTCTGTCGGATTTACAAAACGTTTGGACCCAGCGCATTAAGCTACACTTTCCAGACTTATCCGAGATTAAAAACACAATTTGATGGTTATACGCAACATTTGTTAAGTTTTTCTTGCCCAGAGGTATAGCTAAGCGACTTAATTTTGATTACACCATATTGAGTGCGAACAAAATATCTGTGTCGCATCCGAGCGCTCTTTTTTTGCATTTAGCTTGTGCCCATTTATGTTCAATTGGATTAAGATCTGGCGAATAGGTAGGCAAATATTCCACCATATGCCCCGCATCGATGATGACTTGTTGAATACTCTGTTTCTTGTGAAAAGTTGCATTATCCATCATGATTACACTGTTTTTAGGAAGTACTGGGATAAGGACTTGGGTGACCCATGCATAGAAAACATCGCTGTTAATATTGATATCAAATAATCCGATAGCAAACAGCGTTGTGCCCAATAAAGCGCCGATAACATTTGTTCTTCCTTTAGCTCCCCAGTTCTTGAGACCAACACACCGTTGACCTTTCGGGGAATAGCCGTGAGTCCGCGGGGTATCGTGTGAAAAACCACTTTCATCAATAAAAACAATATGCTTGCCTTCTTTTTCATACTGTTGTTTTTTGTTGAAACGTTTGTCGAGTGTTTTCGTCGGCTTTCGGATGACGTAGAGTTTTTTATAGGTCAATCCCATTTTTTTAAGAGCTTGCCAAATGGCCTTCTGACAAACGCCAAAACGCTCTGCACGCTCTTTTTGGTAAGCATCTGGATATTGTTCAACATCTTTTATCAACTCGGATTTATCGATTTTTCGCTGACGCGTAGTCGATGCTTTTGGCTCTATTTGATTAATCCAACGCGATACAGATGCAGAGCCAATCCGAAATTGCTTCGCTGTTTCTCGGATACTCAACCCTTCTTCTTCCATCGTAAATATCACTTTACGTCTAAAATCAATTGAATAGCTCATATAAATAATGTCATCAAAATTAAGTCGCTTATCTATAAATGCAAAAAAAGAGCGCTCGGATGCGACACAGATATTTTGTTCGCACTCAATATGGTGTAATCAAAATTAAGTCGCTTAGCTATATTTTGCTGCAACTGCAAAAATTCAGCCTGAATTAGCAATTATTGGTGAACCCAACTTTATTGCGACCGATTCGCGCTCATAAGGGGCATATTGCCAATGCCATTCGTATTATAGCTAAGCGTCTTAATTTTGATTACAAAAATATATATTTTTCTCCAATATAAATCTAATGATATAGAGTAATTACTTGTAATCATTTTAAAGTGGCCTAGCTATACCGGTCAATCTGGCCATTCAAGTGATCCGGAACAGGGTATTAATGCGATTGAGTTAATGCATGAAACCATTAGTCAGTTAATTTTTCTTAGAAATAGACTAAAAACCGATTACCACAACAAGGCATTTGATATTCCCTACCCAACAATGAATTTTGGACATATTCATGGGGGTGATGCCGTAAATCGAATCTCTGGGTGTTGTGAATTACATATCGATATTCGTCCACTACCCGGTCTGTCACTAAAAAATTTGGATGAATTGTTACATGCCGCATTTAAACCGATTAAACATCGTTGGCCTGATCGCTTAATTATCGAGGAACTTCATCCGCATATTCCCGGTCTTGAATGCCAAATAATCATAACATGTTGAAAATAATTAAAAATTTATTAGATAAAAAAGCTCAAACCGTTAATTACTGCACCGAAGAAGCGCCCTTTATTCAAATGCGATGTCCAACATTAATATTAGGGCCAGGTTCGATAGAGCAGGCTCACCAACCTGATGAATTTATTGAACTTAAATATATAAAACCGACAATTGAATTACTTGCACAAATGATATCCCATTTTTGCTTGAAAAAATAAACTACTAAATTGGGAATAAAATAAGACCAGCTCTATCTTTTTTTCGACTACCGCACCATGATTGTGCTTTAATAGCATCCGATTTGCACAAGAATGGTGCAATTTATTATTCAATTTATGATTATTTACTAATAAATCATTAAAAAAGCATCTATTATCAGTTATAAAAATTTGGCATGATTTTCGTATAGTGAATAATTAACAATAGTAAAATTTTTTGGCGCTATGTTCAAAATAGGATCCAATCAGGAGAATCTTTATGTCTGTTAAGTATGTTTTATCCATGATCAAAGAGCACCATGTTAAATATATTGATCTACGCTTTACCGATATCAGAGGTAAAGAACAACATATCACTATCCCTGCTCACCAAATTAACCAAGATTTCTTTGAAGAAGGTAAAATGTTTGACGGTTCGTCAATTGCCGGCTGGAAAGGAATTAATGAGTCAGATATGATGCTTATGCCTGATCCTGAGACAGCAGTATTAGATCCTTTTTTTAGTGATTCAACCCTAATTATTCGGTATGATATCCTAGAGCCCCACACTCATCAGGGCTACGAACGAGATCCAC
The DNA here is from genome assembly GCF_902713415.1 of Arsenophonus endosymbiont of Bemisia tabaci Q2. Classification (GTDB taxonomy): domain Bacteria; phylum Pseudomonadota; class Gammaproteobacteria; order Enterobacterales; family Enterobacteriaceae; genus Arsenophonus. The sequence goes on along the minus strand of NZ_CACTIE010000048.1, from coordinate 6,379 downwards.
GTTCAATTTCTAAACGTGCCGAAAATTTCTTACGTAGTAGCGGTATTGCAGATACGATATTATTTGGACCTGAACCTGAATTCTTTGTGTTTGACGATATTCGCTTTGGTAACAATATTTCTGGTGCTTATTATCATATCGATGATGTTGAAGCAACCTGGAATTCTGGCGCACATTATGAAGATGGTAATAAAGGCCATCGGCCAAGCGTTAAAGCTGGTTATTTTCCTGTCCCTCCCGTTGACTCTTCACAAAATATGCGCTCCGCTATGTGTTCCACCATGGAGAAAATGGGATTAATTGTTGAAGCACACCACCATGAAGTTGCCACCGCAGGCCAAAACGAGGTTGCTACTCGTTTTAATACCATGACTAAAAAGGCCGATGAAACACAAATATACAAATACGTGGTGCACAATATTGCCCATTCTTTTGGTAAAACAGCAACATTTATGCCAAAACCACTAGTGGGTGATAATGGCTCTGGTATGCACTGTCATATGTCACTGGAAAAAAATGGCAGCAACTTGTTTGCCGGTGATAAATATGGCGGCTTATCTGAAATGGCGCTTTATTATATTGGCGGTATTATTAAACATGCGCGAGCTTTAAATGCCTTTACTAATCCAACCACCAACTCTTATAAACGTCTGGTTCCAGGTTTTGAAGCACCTGTAATGTTGACTTACTCCGCACGTAATCGTTCAGCTTCTATTCGCATTCCAATCGTTGCTAATCCTAGAGCATCGCGTATTGAGGTTCGTTTCCCAGACCCGGCTGCCAATCCGTACTTAGCCTTTGCGGCACAATTGATGGCAGGTCTCGATGGAATTATTAATAAAATTCATCCGGGTGAAGCAATGGACAAAAATTTATATGATTTACCCGCAGAAGAAGCACAAGAGATCCCAACCGTTGCCAGTTCACTGGAAGAAGCACTACAGGCATTGGATGCTGATCGGGAATTTTTGAAACGGGGTGAAGTATTTACTGATGAAACGATCGATGCTTATATCAATTTATTAAAAGATGATGTTCAACGTATTCGGATGGCACCTCACCCATTAGAGTTCGAAATATACTGCAGCGTTTGATAAGCCATTCTCAGCTGAGTATTTTTGTTGTATTGTAATATTTACTTCATCTTTTGATGAGGTTTTTTGCATAAAAATTGAACAAAAATTCTTGGTTTATACTCAAATATGTTAATATGCACTAAAAAGGTGCAGGAGTAAGACCAAGTGAAAATTGATAATTTACCAATTGGCGATCATATTTTAGATTGTTTATTGCATAATATTCTATTACTCGATAATGAACGCATTATCCATTACGCTAATCATGCTAGCCGTCAATTTTTTTTAGCTAGCCCAAGAAAATTACTAGGTACACCACTACCAGTAGTGTTTGATTATTGTTCGCTTAATATGGATTTCATGCAAAAAAATAAAAAATCTAAGCTTTACCGATAATCACGTTACTCTGGTTATTAATAATCACTCTTATATCGTGATTATCAGTGCGCAGCCCATTTCACCATCCTTTATTTTGCTAGAATTTTCGCCAGTTAATCACCATCGCCGTTTAGATCAAGAACAATCATTACAAAGCGCATCACGTGAGTTAATTCGTACTTTAGCTCATGAGATAAAAAATCCATTAGATGGTTTACGTGGAGCAGCTCAGCTGTTAGCCAAAACCCTTTCTAATTCTAATCAGTTGGAATATACCCAAGTTATTATTGAGCAAGCCGATCGCTTGCGTAATTTAGTTGATCGTCTACTTGCCTCCCAACATCCTGGCGCAAAAAAAACAGAATATTCATCAAGTTGTTGAGCGTACTTACCATTTAATATCACTGACACTACCGAAAAATATTAAACTAATAAAAGACTATGATCCCAGTTTACCTGATTTTGCACACTATCCGGAACAAATTGAACAGGTATAGCTAAGCGACTTAATTTTGATGACATTATTTATATGAGCTATTCAATTGATTTTAGACGTAAAGTGATATTTACGATGGAAGAAGAAGGGTTGAGTATCCGAGAAACAGCGAAGCAATTTCGGATTGGCTCTGCATCTGTATCGCGTTGGATTAATCAAATAGAGCCAAAAGCATCGACTACGCGTCAGCGAAAAATCGATAAATCCGAGTTGATAAAAGATGTTGAACAATATCCAGATGCTTACCAAAAAGAGCGTGCAGAGCGTTTTGGCGTTTGTCAGAAGGCCATTTGGCAAGCTCTTAAAAAATGGGATTGACCTATAAAAAAACTCTACGTCATCCGAAAGCCGACGAAAACACTCGACAAACGTTTCAACAAAAAAACAACAGTATGAAAAAGAAGGCAAGCATATTGTTTTTATTGATGAAAGTGGTTTTTCACACGATACCCCGCGGACTCACGGCTATTCCCCGAAAGGTCAACGGTGTGTTGGTCTCAAGAACTGGGGAGCTAAAGGAAGAAAAAATGTTATCGGCGCTTTATTGGGCACAACGCTGTTTGCTATCGGATTATTTGATATCAATATTAACAGCGATGTTTTCTATGCATGGGTCACCCAAGTCCTTATCCCAGTACTTCCTAAAAACAGTGTAATCATGATGGATAATGCAACTTTTCACAAGAAACAGAGTATTCAACAAGTCATCATCGATGCGGGGCATATGGTGGAATATTTGCCTACCTATTCGCCAGATCTTAATCCAATTGAACATAAATGGGCACAAGCTAAATGTAAAAAAAGAGCGCTCGGATGCGACACAGATATTTTGTTCGCACTGAATATGGTGTAATCAAAATTAAGTCGCTTAGCTATATTACTCAATTTAAGCCAAAACGCGATACAAGCAATGGAAGAAAACGGCGGAACCTTGCTTAATTATACGGACTCGCACCGCATTTCAAGTGACATTACATGGAAAAACATATCGACTTGCTGCCCGGATCGATATTGAAGATATAGCTTGGCGACTTTAATATGATGTCATCAAAATTAAGTCGGTTAGCTATAATTGCCAAAGTAAATTCTGTATTTTATCAGTCATCGTCTCGGTCATTAGCTGTTGACCAATAATGACTAACAGCGGTATTGTGCCTGGTGTCATCTCTCGTGATCCCTGTTCCGTTCCATTGTCGGCAGAGGAATAGACCTGACCTAATCCTTTTTTCACTTTGGCGTTACGTTTCATCCAATAAGAACAGCCAAATAGCATCAAGGCTAAGGAACCAAATACAAACCAAGGAAAACCAGGGATAATAGCAAAAACCAATAAAATAGCAGCAGTCAGTTGCAATGACATAGGTTGACTGATTATCTGTTGTACTAAATTACCAGCCAGATTATTCTTTTTCTCTCCGGGTATTCGAGTAACAATTAATCCTGCAGTGATTGAAATAAGCAATGACGGTATCTGCGCAATTAATCCATCTCCTACCGATAAAATAGCATAAGTATTCAATGCTTCCGTTGCTGACATATTATGTAGCAACACACCAATGCCACCACAGATATTGGGCAAAATAACAATTACGCTCGCAATGGCGTCGCCTTTGACAAATTTCATCGCATCATCCATGGCACCATAAAGCTGGTTTTCCTTTTGTACCAATGCTCTTTGGCGTTTGGCTTCAGTGGCATCAATAATCCTTGCCCGCATGTCACCATCAATACTCATCTGCCTGCCAGGCATACCATCAAAAGAAAATCGGGGACTTACTTCAGCCACAGGTTCAGAGCCTTTAGTAATAACAATGAACTGTACGATAGTGATAATGGCAAAAATAATGATACCAACCCCAAGATTACCGCCAACTACAAAATTACCAAAGGTATACACTATCTCACCGGCATCATGTTGTAATAAGATCAAACGGCTAGTACTGATAGTCAATGCTAAACGATACAATGTGGTTATCAGCAACATGGATGGAAAGGCAGAGAAGTCAAGCGGATCACGAATATAGATTGCCATCATAAATAAAATGATCGACAACCCTAAATTAATCGCGATTAATACGTCAATTAAGGGAGTTGGCAGCGGCAAAATCATCATGAATACTGACAACACATGAATACTGACAACATTAGCATGGCGCTAAAGATAATATCTTGACGTCCTGCAATTTTAGATAGCCAACGAGTGATTGACATTATCAGCCGGCTCCTTTAGGTAACTGTGAAAGAAATTGACGCTGCCTTTGACACAAACGAAATAAAAAAAGACCATCACTCTCTTTTGGGCACCATGCGCTCACATAGGGTCGGTGGCGAATAATAAATACTCGGTGCGGAATCCCCCAAAAGCGCTCTGGTTGATTAAGTTTTAATGCTGACAAGAGATCAAAATCACCCTCTTTTAACAACCAACTGGTTATAAGAAAACGTTCTTCAATAATTTTAATACGTAGACCAAAAGGTAGCCAATGGCACTCAATTGCCGTTGAAATTTCGACTATTCTGTGATTGAACAAAGAGAAAAAATGTTCAAGATTATGAGCCAGTTGCAATTTCATTATCTTCCCTCTTTACTATTCATTAAGCATGCTAGAGGAAGCTCTGGCTTCGTATCCGGTAAATACCTGAAATAACTTCACGGCAAGTAAAATAAATTTTACTCCAACAAGGTTAAAATTAACAAAAAAATATTTACAGCCACAATACAATGATCAATACAGCGAAACTAGTTTGATTAAATCAATCAGTTATTTTAAATTACGTTAATCTATAATGACTTCAAGCAGTTAAATAACCTTTATATGCGGCTGATAAAATCAGTCGACAACAAGTTTAGATCGGACAAGTGCCTCATCAATTTCAGCCAAACAATTTGTCAATTCCTGACCCTCTAGTTCTTGCCAACCGTTTAATTTTTGTGCAACCGTGGCCAAGTAATTCAGCTCGCGCTTTTTGCTGATTGCGGGCTAATTGCTGCTGTGTTTCATTCCCCTAGTTTTCCAGTTGGCACACAAAAAAATGCGCCTGATCTTGCTCTGCTACCTGCTTAAGTGAAATATATTTTTCAATATCGACTAACTGAATATCTAAATGTTTAGCAACAGTTTTACCCTGATATTGCTTGTCGACAAATTGCTGTAACGCTTCTGGGATACGCTGTTCAGTCATATTATCTTGCGCAAATTCAGATGCCTGACGAAAACCTAGGAAGTTGCTATTTTTTAGTAAACTTTAACCCACTATAGCCAAAGTAACCACCTACTGTAGCGGCTAACAATGCACCTAAGCCTAAAACTGCTAACCCTACTCCGCCTTTTCCTAGCGTGAATAACACCATAGCAGCTGCAACGATAGCAGAAATAGCTGCTGTACCGGCAATTGCCCGCGATACTAAACAATTTTGCTTTAACATTCATTTGCCGCCAAAAATTAGTGGTATACTGCCACTAACGGCGAAAAGCTCCGACTTTATTAGTTTCAAAACAATCACGAGCCAAGTTACCAATATCTTGCAATAACTGGCGTTTCATCATATAACTGACTACCGAAGTAGCTCGATCTTGAAAACTACCCTGTTCACGAATGCCGAGCATCAATGCGTTAACCATCACTTCAGTATTAGGATGCGCTGATATTGTTGAGGCTATTTTCTGTTCCGCCCAAGTGTGAACAAAGCCGCCTATCATACTGTGGTTACCCAACCGGTAGCAAAAAACGGGGCCAGTGAACTAACTAAACCACTTTGGACACCACCTGTGATGCTACCGGCAAGATAAGGTAATAAATGGGTAAAATGTAATAGAGCGATCACTTCAGGCGTCATTGAATATGATGGCTGTAAAGGGAGTAGCTATCGGGTACCCATAAGAATATCTTTAACTTGATTTTCTACCGTCGCACTTTGCCAAACAGAACTAACAGCAGCCGCCAGATCGGCACCGAAGCAACCACTATTAGCGCTAATAATTTGATAAGCATGGGTAATATCCTTGGCTAGTGTTTGTGATTCCATCGAATGTGCCATTACCCAACGATGAAAACCACTAAATGCCGCTGAAATCCCCTGATATTTATCTGTATCAAGTGCGTCGGCAAGTCGAGAGGGATTAAGTACTTGCAATAGCGCTTAATAAGCCTCTGTCAATGTTATGCATGCCATTTTTTGCTAGTTGGTGCTGTGTAAAATCAAGGTTCGAAAATCAGGTCTAAATTCGCCTAACCATCCTCCCCAATCTCCGGTAATATTTTGCACCACCCAATACTGCCATGCTTGCACATTATAGTAATCACCCTGCTCTGGATATCCGCCCATTTTATTTGCCTGTCTATCAAAACGAACCAGCAACAGGAAAGCAGCCTGATATAGCTAAGCGACTTAATTTTGATGACATTATTTATATGAGCTATTCAATTG
>NZ_CACTIE010000047.1 GCF_902713415.1 Arsenophonus endosymbiont of Bemisia tabaci Q2 | reverse complement strand
CAATATAGTGTAATCAAAATTAAGTCGCTTAGCTATATGCTTGAAGAGGCATTGATCCAAATTAATAAAGTGAGTAATGAATTGCGTCATTATGGTGATCGAACGGAGCTAGATCCTCCGCAACTATTCGAATTAGAACAACGCATCGCGAAATATGTCAATTTAGCCCATAAACATCTGGTTGCCCCCGAATTATTGTTTGAATTACACCTACAACTACTGGCAGAACAAGAAAAACTAAATCAGCAGCAAGATGATTTTGACCACTTAATTAGTCAGGTCGAAGTTCAACATCAATATGCATTAGAAATAGCCGGCAAACTCCACCAAATACGGCAACAATATGCCAGTGAATTAAGTCAATTAATCACCAACAGTATGCATCAACTTTCAATGCATCATGGCTATTTTACGGTTGATGTAGATTTTAATCCTGAACATTTACAAATTGATGGAGAAAGCCAAGTCGAGTTCAACGTGACAACCAATCCTGGGAAACCACATGAAACATTAATAAAAATTGCTTCAGGTGGAGAACTATCATGCATCGCGCTGTCCATACAAGTCATTACAGCCCAAAAAATGGATACTCCCGCACTTATTTTTGATGAAGTTGATGTGGGTATTAGCGGTGCTACCGCCGCGGTGGTTGGAAAATTGTTACGTGAATTAGGCAATTCAACTCAAGTTATGTGTGTTACCCATTTATAGCTAAGCGTCTTAATTTTAATTACAAAATATATGTTTTTCTGCAATATAAATTTACTGATATAGAGTAATTACTTGTAATCATTT
>NZ_CACTIE010000046.1 GCF_902713415.1 Arsenophonus endosymbiont of Bemisia tabaci Q2 | reverse complement strand
CAATATGGTGTAATCAAAATTAAGTCGCTTAGCTATATTTGGCTGTAATATGTTTTCTTGCCATACTTTTGTAGTATTGTGTAGTATTGTGTAGTATTGATGCGACGGTGTCATATTTTTGTGAACCGTTAGCAATATGTTTGTTTAATCCATAATTAATAAAATGGGGATGATAAGCGTGAAAAAGAAAGAGCTAATAGAAAAAATTGCTAAAGCGTCAAAGGCTGCTAAATCAGTCTCTGAGAGCGTGTTAAATGCATTTCTCAAAATTGTATCTCAAACTCTCAAAAAAGGAGATAAAATTCAGTTAATAGGCTTTGGCGCTTTTGAAAGTAAAGAACCGTCCAGCAAGTGCTGGACGTAATCCTCAAAAAGGTAAGGCTATTAAGATAGCTGCGGTAAAGGTACCAACATTTAAAGCCGGCCAAAAATTAAAAGATTCTGTTAACGGCCAGAAAAAAAATAAAAATTGCGGCATACTGTTAACGGATAAACTAAAACAGAATCAATTGTTTTAGTAAGTTAGGATAGAGCGCATCATAAAGGTGATCCGCTTTTTTCTTTTACGCTAAAATAGCGTATTATGCGTCTATTTACTTTGATTAAAACGGAGAGTAGCCTCTTTATGATGGACAAGCTATGCACGGCGGCGAATAGTCCTGTACTAAAAATAGTATTTGTGATTATTATCCTATCTTTTGTGCTTACCGGTGTTGGTGGTTACCTGATTGGCGGTTCAAGTAATCACGCGGCGAAAGTGAATGGCACAGAAATTAGTCAAGTTCAATTACAGCAAGCTTTTCAGCAAGAAAAGCAAGCATTACAAGAACGACTAGGTGATCAATTTGATGAAATTGCCAGCAGCGAGCAAGGGATCCAGATGCTGCGTCGTCAAGCTTTAGAACGTTTAATTGGTGTGACATTGCTTAATCAATATTCAAATCAATTGGGTTTAACGGCGAGTGATGAGCAAATTAAGCAGGATATCTACAACATGCCGATATTTCAGACTGACGGGCATTTTGATAGTGAAAAATATCGGGCTATTTTATCTCAACATAATGTTAATGCCGATGATCTTGCCCAAGAAATACGACAAAATTTGATTAACCGTCAACTCAGTAAAATGTATGTGACAGATGAATTCGTCTTACCTAAAGAAATTAGGTCCTATGCTGAGTTACTTTTACAGCAACGTGAAGTGAAAAAAGCAACTATGTCGCTTGCTAACTATCAATCTAAACAAACGGTTAAAGATAAAGAATTACAAGATTACTATAATACACATCAGAACAGTTTTATTTCACCCGAACAGGTACAGGTTAGTTATATTAAGTTAGATGCTGCTTCTCAACGTGAAAATGTGGCAGTCAAAGATGAAGAGCTGAAAAGCTATTATGAGCAAAATATAGCTAATTTTACTCAGCCCGCGCAAAAACATTACAGCATGATCCAGTTGGCAACAGAAAAAGAAGCCGATTCCGTTGCTAAAGAATTGGCTGATGGGGCTGATTTTAACCAATTAGTTGCCGAAAAATCGACAGATAAATTTGGTGCAGCAAATCATGGTGCTCTTGGTTGGATAGAGGCGACTTCAACGCCAAGTGAAATTATTGCTGCGAATCTAACTAAAAAAGGACAGGTTTCTGGCGTAATAAAATCAGCTAGCAATTATATTATATTTCGTCTTGATGATATTAAACTTGAAGTAATAAAACCTTTTCAGTCAGTAAAAACTGAGATTGCCGATAGCCTAAAAAATGAAAAAGCGATTAATGCATTTTATTCATTACAACAAACTGCAAGTCGCGTGGCGATGGATGATAACGAATCGTTAGCAGCAGCTGAAAAAGTTACTGGTATTAAAGCGGTAACAACAGATTGGTTTAGTCGTAATAATCTGCCTGAAGAAATAAGATTTGATAAAGTGGCTGATTTTATTTTTAACGGCAACTTATTAGATAAAAATGGGCCAACAGGTATTAACTCAGATGTTATTAATGTCGATGGTGATCGTGCCTTTATTATTCGAGTTGAAAAATATAAACCAGAGGTAACACAACCATTCGATGAGGTGAAAAAATCAGTAGCTGAATTAGTCAAGTTTAATAAAGCTACAAAAGAGATGGAAGCAGAGGGCAATAAATTGCTGAGCGCATTAAAACAAGGGACAGCTGCAGCGGCTTTGGCAAAACAGGGTATTACCTTTGGTGAGGCAAAGATTATCAAACGTTTTGATCAAAATGACTCATTGGCTGAGCAAATTTTTCAGATGCCAATTCCTAAAGAAAATACACTGACTTATCTCAGTAGCAAAGATACCAAAAATAATTTAGTGATTATTCAATTGGTCAAAGTTACTCAGGGGCAACCGACGGAAGATGAATTAAAAGTCTTTTCGCAACGCTATAAAATGATACTTGGCGATGTGATGATGGAATCAGTGATGTTGAATTTACGTGATAAGGCTAAAGTCGATTTAGGCCGAATTGAGTAATTTGCGATCGACTTCCACATAATTTTATACAATTACATAAATTAGAGGCTGCGCTTGTGCAGCCTCTTGCTGTTATATCATTTTATTGTCGTAATGTTTTTTTATTCTTGTATCTTATTCATTGCTTAGAAAATCTGTTTTTTCATAGAAAATTATCACAGAATTGCTTAGCAAACTGCCATAAAGCGTATAGATCAGGGAAATATAATATCAATTTTGGTAAATAAATATTGATTTTTATTAATTAACAAAGAGGTTATAACATGTTTCTAATAATAAAAAAGAAACTAATATATACAACTAGGATCTTAATTTTTGCGATAGGATTTTCTCATACCGCATTTACCCAATCTGATCAGCTAAAAGTAGTTAATGATCAAACGAAAACTGGAACGAAATCAGTTATAAATAAAACAGTCAAGCGACAGTTGATGGATGATATAGCTGGGCGACTTTAAAATGATTACAAGTAATTACTCTATATCAGTAAATTTATATTGGAGAAAAATATATATTTTGTAATCAAAATTAAGACGCTTAGCTATATTAATACATAATAGGAGCTGAGAGGGAATTATTAATCTCAGTTCCTTATTCATTACACCAGTATAGGCTAGAAGTGTAAGATTACATTTAAGCCAAAAGTACTAAAAATAATTTATTGTATCTTCTATTAATTAATATAGTGGCGTTGATTGTAAGTTAAATTGCCTTATTGTTTGAATATCGTAAATAGTATCTATTTAAAATCATTTAAGGTGTATTTTTTGTTTTAAAAAGGACATGATTGCTTGTCGATGATGAAGATAATATTTTAATCCATCTGCGTGCAGATGGGGCACCCAGCACATTGTTGACAACCATTGCCTATAATACTATTGTAAAAAGTAAAGGTTTTATTTTGTACTAATTTTAATGAGTGGTAATAATCGGCTAGTGAACAAGTCTCGGCTTTATTTAGCCACATAAGAGGGGTTTCAAAGCGAATTGGTTTCGCTATATCCAGAAAAATAGCTTGATTGAGCGCTTTAACGAATTCATCCCTATAATCAGGGTAACCAGAAAAGTCTGTTTCACAGACACCGGTTATAACCACGTCAACTTGAACTTGGTAAGCATAAATAGCAGCAAGTGTTAGAAATAAAATATTACCTTCTGGAACGAAAGTATTGGGTAATTCACTTTCAATACTTTTTTTCATAGGAAGGTATTGGAATGTTGTCGCGAGTTAGGCTACTGATAGCAAGTTCATTTAATAATCCGACATCCAGTATTTTATGTGCTGCGATGTTAAAATGCTGGCATATTTTTTGAGCAGCAACAATTTCAGCACTATGACGTTGAGTATAATTGAAAGTGATACAATGAACTTCGTTATATTGTTTTATTGCTTGTATAAAACAAGTGGTCGAATTTTGTCCGCCACTAAATACAATAACTGCTCGTTGCGTCATACTTAATGCTATCCATCGATAAAGTACAAGTAAAAAATTTTGCTAGTAAAGATGATACGTTATGTTACCGAGTTTAATCTAGTTTAGATAGCCTTAATTGGGAAGATATATTCATAGTATTATATTATTTGTTTAAATTATGAACTATTTTATTCTGACTATTTATTATCGGTAGCATATTAATTTTATGTAATTATGCGATAAAAATGCCATGATTTGTTGAATACATCCTGATATTACATTTCTTATAAAGCTGATAAAATCAGGTTGTTAAAAGTATTTTATATAACATTATGAGATTTGGTGAGTTACGATAGTTTTTATAAACATATAGTCAACAATGTAGCTAATTGAATTGATCATTTTTATTTTTGATTGAGAAAATAAAATATATCACAATTTTGTTTGTATCTGATTAATTTATTGAGCTGTATTTTATTATATTTTTTGATGCAATTTTCAATATCAGGATAAAAATGTGGGAATATTTTCTCAATTACGTTGGTATTTTTTAACTGAGTGACGCCGGTATTTTGGTGTTGTCATGTTATTAATTTTTATTGCAGGGTTACAACTTATTCCACCACGGCTTATTGGCTTTATTATTGATGGTATTAGTAAGCAAACCATGAGTATTAAACAACTTTTGGGCTGGATAAGTGTGATGGTGGTTATTGCATTTATTATTTATGGATTGCGTTATATTTGGCGGTTATGATTATTTGGCGCTTCTTATAAATTAGCTGTACAGTTAAGACAAAAATTTTATCAACAATTTAGTCGCCAAACTCGCGAGTTTTATTTACGACATCGAGTAGGCGATCTTATTGCACGTACAAAAAATGATGTTGATCGAGTTGTCTTTTCGGCGGGAGAAGGTGTCCTGACACTAGTCGATTCTTTGGTGATGGCTTGTGCTGTTTTAATTGTCATGAGCATAGAGATTAATTGGCAACTGACCCTGCTTTCATTGCTACGAAAGCCAATCATGGCAGTCATTATTAAGCGATATGGTGAGCAACTGCATACACGCTTTAAATCTGCTCAAGCGACATTTTCTTCTCTCAATAACCATGCCCAGGAAAATTTAATTAGTATCCGTATGATTAAAGCGTTTGGTATCGAAGATCACTAATCCCATAAGTTTGAGATTGCCGCATTAGAGGCTGGACGTAAAAATATGCATGTTGCTAAAGTTGATGCAAAATTTGACCCTACAATCTATATTACGATAGGTGCTGCAAATTTTTTGGCGCTAGCTGGTGGTATAGCTAAGCGTCTTAATTTTCATTACAAAATTAAGACGCTTAGCTATATTTTCGCAACTGTGCAGCTTGTTGATTGGGTATATAAATTGCATGATGGCTTAAATACGCTGTTAGGTGAGCAAGGTAAGATGCTATCTGCGGGGTAGAAGCAATTATTGGCATTAGCGCGTGCTTTAGTACGAACGACGAAAATATTAATATTGGATGAAGCAACGGCCAATGTCGATTCGGGAACTGAGAGAGCGATCCAAAAAGCTTTACAGTTAATTCGTCGGCAGACAACATTAATCGTTATTGCTCATCGTCTTTTATAGACGCGGATAAAAATTTTTTTTACATCGTGGAAAATCGTTGAGCAAGCCAAACATAATCAATTATTACGACACTCGTGGCTTTATGCTCAGATGTACCAATTGCAACAAATTGGTAATTTATTACATGCTGATAGCGTAGAACGTCTAGATGTGGTTAATTAATCTTTTTTCTATTTTATTCTTACTTATTTGTGGATTTTTTATTAATATATTTTTACATTTCATATTGAAAATTGTTTTTTCTTCACTTCGAAGATTGATAAATTAAGATTATACTAGATTAGATACTTATTTTGTTGTAAATAAGGTCAACTTTAATCTTTTTTGTTATTATTTATATACTGTTAAACTATTTGTATGTTTAATATTATTTATTTGAATAAAAAAACAACACTTGATTTCTGTTTTCTTGCTATTTGAATATGAATAGCGCATAATGGGCGCCTCTATTGTTCTTAGAGAGGCATTCAATGGGGTCCTGTTAGTTCTCCCGCAATGCTAACTTGTTAACTTGGTCAGGTCTGGAAAGAAGCAGCCATAGCAAAGGGTGTATGTGAAGGGATGTCGCTGACAGGACTCCTCCATTTTAACACTTCTAAAATATTTATATATTTTCAGATAAAATTAATCCAGTTAACAAAAATTGTTTTTATGTTGAAAATTGCTAAATTAATTAAATATGGTTGGTTTTTTACATAGAGAAAAATTTTAATTAGTTTGATAAATTTTAATTTTAATCTAAATGTCAGTTTTTGTTTAGTTTTTATAGAAAAATAAGATTATGTGAAATTAAGAATTTTGATTAATGATGCAATTAAATTATTAATTAAAAATTAAATAGCATTGCATTGATTTTTTCATAAATAGTTATTTTTTAGCTATGGTTTTTATTAATGAAAAAGAGTTATGGTTGAGTGAGGATAATTATAGGGTTATTTTTTGATTAAGTGAAATATAAATATGGTTCATTTTTTAATCTAATAACGTAAGCAACACAATGAATGAATATTTAAGTTATATAGTTATTAATAAAAGCAGGTAACGGCTATCAGCTAAAATTATAACCATATCTTTTTTAATAAAAGAAAGACTTATTTATTAACAAACATATTTTCAAACTGACGAACGAAATTTTGTCATAAAGTTTATTCATTGTGAACTCTGCTAACTTATGGTCTGCGGGAGAATAAAATAAATCAAGTTCGTCTTCAGATAATGCATATTTTTTCGATTACGCGCTCCAATGTTTCGATAGTCGTACATCTTCTTAAGCGCCTCAGATAGTCAAATTTAGTCATAATTTCCTTTTTTTAAATTATAGATGTATAAAATATGAATGTTATTGGCTGTTGCGTCAAGTGTTACTTCATGAAGATTTTATATCATTTATTAATATTTCAGCCAAATGCTCATTTATTTTTTGCCAATCAGAAATATTTGTTAGGCTCATTACAGGTTTACCAAATAGGTTATAAGTTTCATCCAAATATTCGTCAATAAAAATAAAAAGGTTTACGTTATTTGGATATTTTAATTTAAATTGACCAATAAAATCTGTGATATGATCAATTAATACATTAAGTTTAACGCTTTGATCGGAATCAAGATCATTTTTCCAATGGGTTTTTGTCTTATCCAAAGTTAACATCGTTTCACGATATAGAGCATCACATAAATACTTTAGCACTAAGATATCATAACTTCCTTGGTGAGTACTCATCCATAATCATCTCCATTTAAACCACAGATTACGGGTTATTACTCATTTTTATTGCATAATACTGCTAAAGATGAAGAAATTACCATTGAATTAATATATTATTTTATTTTTTGTAAAATCAAAACACTATTAATTATGATTGTTACTAAAATTATAAATGGGTGTCGATAAACAATCAGAAGAATGTAGATAATTTATACTTGTGTGAGTATAGCAAAAGTAAAGCAAACAACCTACTGGATATTAATATAGTACTATTATTGCATAAGTTACTATCTCTGTATAAAGTTTTTTGTTATATGATGTTAATCAAGGAACTAATCTAGAGAAAAATATCAAATATATACAAAAAGTTACAGTATTACTATGTAATTTTATTATTATTTATTTTTTATTAAAAAATAAGTTCTAGTCATATATTTAGAGTTATTTTTCATTTATTAAAAAACATGTTTACTTAAAAGGCCAGAATATCTGGCCTTTTAATGGAAATATTACTAATAATCTAACTAAGCTAATATTTATTTTTGAAATGTCTACGTATAACGACAAAAAATACTGGAATGAAATAGATTGCTAATGTGGTTGCTGAAATCATTCATCCAAGTACACCGGTACCTACAGAGTTTTGCGCGCCTGAACTTGTACCGTTACTAATAACGAGCTGTAAAACGCCAAGCATGAATACTAATGATGTCATTAAAATAGGCTGTAAACGCATTCTGACAGCATCTAGCGTCGCTTCAATCAATCCTTTTCCTTCTTTTTCCATTAAGTCTTTAGCAAACTCAACAATTAAAATGGCATTTTTGGCAGATAGACCAATAGTTGTTAATAAACCTATAGCTAAGCGACTTAATTTTGATGACATTATTTATATGAGCTATTCAATTAATTTTAGACGTAAAGTGATATTTACGATGGAAGAAGAAGGGTGGAGTATACGAGAAACAGCGAAGCAATTTCGGATTGACTCTGCATCT
>NZ_CACTIE010000045.1 GCF_902713415.1 Arsenophonus endosymbiont of Bemisia tabaci Q2 | reverse complement strand
CAACCCTTCTTCTTCCATCGTAAATATCACTTTACGTCTAAAATCAATTGAATAGCTCATATAAATAATCTCATCAAAATTAAGTCGCTTAGCTATACCATGAGCAACTCGAACAAATGCTTCAAGGCGTTTTTGAATATCTGGCATGATAAAAAGTTCATTAACTAGAGGGTTAGGTGACTCAGCAGCGATAATGGCAGGTTCAGTTAAACTAAGAAAGCGGCCATTTTTATAACGCTGTTGCGCATGGCCTACTGCGGAACCTTTCATCGGCGCTTCCATTTCGCCAGGGCCACAGCCAGTGCAAATATTTAATTCACGTATAGTTAAGCGTCTTAATTTTGATTACAAAATATATGTTTTTCTCCAATATAAATTTAGTAATATAGAGTAATTACTTGTAATCATTTTAAAGTCGTCCAGCTATAAGCTTAATTCATTTCCAACCTGGCGGGCATAATGGGCACAAGCTAAATGCAAAAAAAGAGCGCTCGGATGCGACACAGATATTTTGTTCGCACTCAATATGGTGTAATCAAAATCAAGTCGTTTAGCTATAATGAATTTTTATTGAACCCCAGTCAGGTTGGTTAATAATTAAGCAATTAGATTTTAGCAGATGGCTAACTAATGTTTCCTCTGCCTTTATATTCGTGGTTGCGTTGTTAAGATAATCACGATTAAATTCATAATCAGTAATTTCTATCTCTTGCTCATCAATACATTCACCAGACAGATTATGAATAATTTGATTAGCGAACATGGTGAGTGGCTGTAATTTTACTGTCACTTCTCCTGCAGCGCATGCAGTCAAATCTTGGGTTAGCTGCTTTTCAACTTCTTTCCAGCTAATAAATTGGGTTTGATTGAAACTATTTAGATAGAGTTTAAAACTTTTAGATTCAATCAAATTTATGCTATTAGCATTAATGGTAACATGGCCGATAGCCACTTGAGGAACTCCTCGACTGTTTAGCCACGAAAGCTCATAGAGTGTCCAAATATCTGCACCATGGAAAGGCAACCTGTCTGATGATAAAACCCTAAAGGTTGTCGATTTAGGCGTCGAGGAATCGCTTGTAGTAGATGAGGGGCATAGTTATCTTGATATTCGTTTTTTTTCGAGCGTTAGGTGTTGTAGCTCACCATTATCTTGATCAAGTGGCATGTAGTTCCTTCCTAAAATAGAAAATCAGTAAGATAGTTGCTAGCATAATCAATATATTAGAGTAAATTTGTTCTTTAATGTATAGCTTAACAACAAATTGATCAGATAGATAATATAGCTAAGCGACTTAATTTTGATGACATTATTTATATGAGCTATTCAATTGATTTTAGACGTAAAGTGATATTTACGATGGAAGAAGAAGGGTTGAGTATCCGAGAAACAGCGAAGCAATTTCGGATTGGCTCTGCATCTGTATCGCGTTGGATTAATCAAATAGAGCCAAAAGCATCGACTACGCGTCAGCGAAAAATCGATAAATCCGAGTTGATAAAAGATGTTGAACAATATCCAGATGCTTACCAAAAAGAGCGTGCAGAGCGTTTTGGCGTTTGTCAGAAGGCCATTTGGCAAGCTCTTAAAAAAATGGGATTGACCTATAAAAAAACTCTACGTCATCCGAAAGCCGACGAAAACACTCGACAAACGTTTCAACAAAAAACAACAGTATGAAAAAGAAGGCAAGCATATTGTTTTTATTGATGAAAGTGGTTTTTCACACGATACCCCGCGGACTCACGGCTATTCCCCGAAAGGTCAACGCGGTGTGTTGTTCTCAAGAACTGGGGAGCTAAAGGAAGAACAAATGTTATCGGCGCTTTATTTGGCACAACGCTGTTTGCTATCGGATTATGTTTGCTATCGGATTATTTGATATCAATATTAACAGCGATGTTTTCTATGCATGGATGCATCCAAGTCCTTATCCCAGTACTTCCTAAAAACAGTGTAATCATGATGGATAATGCAACTTTTCACAAGAAACGCAGTATTGAACAAGTCATCATCGATGCGCGGGGCATATGGTGGAATATTTGCCTACCTATTCGCCAGATCTTAATCCAATTGAACATAAATGGGCACAAGCTAAATGCAAAAAAAAGCGCTCGGATGCGACACAGATATTTTGTTCGCACTCGATATGGTGTAATCAAAATTAAGTCGCTTAGCTATATAGCAAATTGTTATTATTGGCTTAATATATTCAGACGCAGTTTTTGATTAATTTGTGTTAGACTTACGCTATTGCTTTCCTTAATCTTCTATTTAGCTGATAACTAACTATAGCTTATACGTAATTTAAACTAAGTGAAATTAGTCACTGGAGTTATCTATTGGCAATTATCTTTCTAAATGTAGATGGAGACAAAATTTAACCGTTTTGTCCCGATAATAGGAAAATAAATATAATGAAATAGTGTTAATGTAGTGTTACTTTCCTAGCATAATAGTTAAATCGTTTTATGTTAAACTAATCAGACTAGTCGTTGTTGTATTAGTTAGAAAACGATATATTTAGGGAAAGATGTACCTATAAAGCCTGAGCATTTGAGCGATGTATTAATACTCGTAAGTTAGTAGATCCTTGTCACCGATTTAGTCATAAAAAAATTTAAGGATTTCTCAGGTTTTCCAGGTAAAAATACCGTCGGTAACTTGATTGATGATAAAAATGTGTTTATCACATCAAGTCATAGATCTATTTTTCCAGCTTGATTTCAGGATAATTATGAGTAGTAAAAGCACCGCTGAGATCCGTCAAGAGTTTCTCGACTTTTTTCATACTAAAGGGCATGGAGTTGTACCTAGTAGCTCATTAGTACTAAATAATGACCCAACATTATTGTTTACTAATGCAGGCATGAACCAATTTAAAGATGTATTTTTGGGATTGGATAAAAGAGCTTATTCTCGAGCAACAACGGCACAACGTTGTGTTCGAGCTGGAGGAAAACATAATGATTTAGAGAATGTTGGTTATACCGCTCGCCATCATACTTTTTTTGAAATGTTAGGTAACTTCAGCTTTGGTGACTATTTTAAACAGTATGCAATTAAATATGCTTGGGAACTACTGACATGTGAGCAGTGGTTCAATTTACCCAAAGAGCGACTTTGGATCACCGTTTATCACACTGATGAGGAAGCTTATAAAATTTGGCAGCAAGAAATTGGTATTCCTGCTGAGCGTATTATTCGGATAGGTGATAATAAGGGTGCCCCTTATGCTTCTGACAATTTCTGGCAAATGGGGGATACCGGTCCTTGTGGCCCTTGTACAGAAATTTTTTATGATCATGGTGAACATATTTGGGGAGGGCAGCCAGGGTCACCTGAAGAGGATGGTGATCGCTATATTGAAATCTGGAATATTGTTTTCATGCAATTTAACCGCCAGTCTGATGGTAGTTTAAAGGTACTTCCAACACCTTCTGTTGATACAGGCATGGGGCTTGAACGTATTGCCGCAGTATTACAACATGTTAACTCAAATTATGAGATTGATTTATTTCGTCAATTAATTGCTGCTATTGCTAAAGTGATTGCTTTATCGGATCTGAATAATAAATCATTACGCGTCATCGCTGATCATATTCGATCAAGCGCTTTTCTTATTGGTGATGGTGTATTTCCTGCTAATGAAGGACGTGGATATGTATTGCGTCGTATTATTCGTCGAGCGGTTCGTCATGGATATATGCTAGGAGCGAAAGAGACATTTTTTTATAAATTAGTTGCACCATTAATTCAGGTAATGGGTAACGCAGCTGACAAGCTAAAATCTCAACAAGCAACGATTGAAAAAACATTGAAGAATGAAGAGGAACAGTTTGCTCGTACTTTAGCGCGTGGATTGCAACTACTGGATGACGAATTAGGACAATTACAAGGCGACACTTTAGCTGGTGAAATCGCATTTCGGCTCTATGATACTTATGGTTTTCCATTTGATTTAACCGCTGATGTTTGCCGTGAACGCGATATTAAAGTCGACGAGTTAGGTTTTAACGCTGCGATGGAGCAGCAAAGAGATCGAGCTCGAGAGTCGAGTGGATTTGCGACCGATTATAATGATGCTATTAAAGCAGATAGTCATAGTGACTTCTCAGGTTATGAAAATAACAACCAACAAGCTACAGTAACGGCTATTTTTCATCATCGTAAGCCTGTCAATGTATTAAATCAAGGTGAAGAAGGGATTATTATTCTTGATAAAACCTCTTTTTATGCTGAATCAGGTGGTCAGGTTGGTGATAGCGGTATACTTAGGAATAACCATTGTCAATTTGCTGTGTTTGACACACAAAAATATGCTCAAGCAATTGGACATATTGGTAAGGTAATGACTGGCTCAATAGCGGTAAATAATTCGGTCGACGCAGGAATTGACATTGAACGTCGTAACGCTATTCGTCTCAATCACTCAGCTACTCATTTGTTGCATGCCGCTTTGCGTGATGTATTGGGAAATCATGTAAGCCAAAAAGGATCTTTAGTGAATGAGAAATATTTGCGTTTTGATTTTTCTCATTTTGCTGCAATGACGCCGATGGAAATACGCCAAATAGAAGATATCGTAAATTATCAAATTCGTAAAAATGACCCTATTATAACGACATTAATGGATTTAGATGCGGCAAAAGAAAAAGGTGCGATGGCGCTTTTTGGTGAAAAATATGATGCACAGGTACGCGTTCTTAGTATCGGCCATTTTTCTATTGAGTTATGCGGCGGCACTCATGCCAATCGGACTGGTGATATAGGATTATTTCGTATTAGCAGCGAATCGGGTACAGCAGCGGGAATTCGTCGGATAGAAGCTATAACCGGACAAGTTGCTATAGATGATCTTCACCAGCAATCCAATTTATTGGCTGAAATTAGCCAATTAATGAAAGGTGATGCTAATAATCTAATGGAAAAAATTAAAACGACATTAGATAAAGTTAAGTTATTAGAAAGGTCGTTAGATCAATTAAAAGGGCAACAAGCTGCCCAAGAAAGCGTTTCTTTAAGTCAACAAGTTAAAAAAAATAACGGAGTTAGCTTATTAGTTACTCAGTTAAATAACACTGAGCCTAAACAGCTACGTATCATTGTTGATGAGTTAAAAAATCAATTAAAATCAGCAATTATTGTGCTTTCTACTATAAGTAATGATAAATTCAGTCTAATTGTTGGTGTAACCAATGATTTGACTGATAAAATAAAGGCTGGTGATTTAATTTCATTTGTTGCGCAGCAAGTAGGCGGAAAAGGGGGTGGTCGCCCTGACATGGCTCAGGCGGGCGGCTCTAATATAAAAGCACTTCCTGCTGCATTAGCATCAGTTGAAGAGTGGGTTAATTCGCGCTTGACATGAATTAACCATGAGGGTTGCATAACTTAATTATGCAACCTTTAACGGATTGTTTTTAAATGACCTAAGTACAAAATTATATTTTTAGCTACAATATTAGTATGATGATTGCTTTAGGTTAAATACTTTAGGTGAATATCATTGCTTTACGTTTTCACGGTGTGTGATGGATAATAGCGGGGGAAACCTAGAGACCCGACTCTTTTAAATTTTCAAGGAGCAAAGAATGCTTATTCTGACTCGTCGAGTTGGTGAAACGCTCATGATAGGCGATGAGGTAACAGTAACGGTGCTGGGTGTAAAAGGCAACCAGGTACGTATAGGGGTTAATGCACCCAAAGAGGTTTCTGTTCACCGTGAAGAAATTTATCAACGGATCCAAGCTGAAAAATGCCAGCCCAATAATCAGTAATTTTTGGTAAAGCGTTCATTCTTAGGTATATGTTAATTAT
>NZ_CACTIE010000044.1 GCF_902713415.1 Arsenophonus endosymbiont of Bemisia tabaci Q2 | reverse complement strand
CCTATAAAACCAGTTAGATAGATTGTAAAAAATGTCTTTTTTTAGTATTTTTTTACATTATGAATCAAATGCCGGATTTTAATTGTTAGATACCACCGCATTTTTTAAAATACTTACAAATAAATCAATAGATTATTAGCTGACATAACTTATAAAAAGAAAATATTTAGGTTAACTATTTTACTCTGGAATGGTTTTCTTTATTAAAAGATAAGAACCTACTTTTGATCTGTTTTTTTCTGTTAATCTTCCTGTTTTGATGATTTTTTATTGGTGAATATAGAATGCGATATTATTTTATTTCGTTGTTAAACTACTCATCTTGATTGTGAAATGTGCAAACGAACTAAAGAACGTAAAAAGATCGGAAAAATTGTTTGACTTCTAAGTCTCGGAAAGTAATATGAGCGCCACGCAATAGAGAGGTGGTTTCAAATTTTCTCGTTGCTTATTCGATGGTGAGGTGGCCGAGAGGCTGAAGGCGCTCCCCTGCTAAGGGAGTATGCGCTTAATAGCTGCATCGAGGGTTCGAATCCCTCCCTCACCGCCACTTTGATAGTGCATCCATAGCTCAGCTGGATAGAGTACTCGGCTACGAACCGAGCGGTCGGAGGTTCGAATCCTTCTGGATGCGCCATTAATTTTAGAATAAAGAATATTGTTTATTAAAACTAAGTAGCGTATCTTTAATAATAGCAAAACAAAAATTGCATCCATATTTCAGCTGGATAAAGTACTCGGCTACGAACCGAGCGGTCGGAGGTTAGAGTCCTTCCGGGATGTGGCACATCATAAAACCCTGTCAATTAACGACACGGCTTTTTGTTTTATAATTAAAATGTTTTTGTATAATAAAATATACGATTACTTTAGTGATTTTCTCCTTTAGTGATTTTCTCTAGATTATCTAGACGGCGACAATTTTAATTATTTACGCTAAAGTAACTTTTCTAAAAGAAAAAATAACGAACGGATAACGGGAGTTCAATTTGATCCCGAATGTATCAAAAGCGCTATCATGGTTAGAGGCACGTCCTAATATTTTACATGCTCTTTGTCGAGGTATTGAACGTGAAACACTGAGAATTAGACCAACAGGCGGACTGGCTAAGTCTGCTCATCCTGATAGTTTAGGGAAAGCGTTAACTCATCCATGGATCACGACTGACTTTGCTGAAGCTTTGTTGGAATTCATCACCCCAGTTGATAATAATATTGGGCACGTTCTAGCATTTTTAAGAGATTTACATCGTTATACAGCACGTCATCTTGATCATGAATTGATGTGGCCATTAAGTATGCCTTGTTTTATAGAGAGCCAAGACAACATTAAACTGGCTCAATATGGTGTTTCTAATATTGGTCGTTTTAAAACTTTATATCGGGAAGGATTAAAGAATCGTTATGGGGCGTTAATGCAAACAATTGCAGGCATCCATTATAATTTTTCTTTACCGATTGAATTTTGGCAAGCGTTGGTTGGTGTTAAGGATGCCGAAAGTGGTAAGGATGAAATTTCTGCTGGTTATTTTCGACTCATTCGTAATTATTATCGCTTTGGTTGGGTTATCCCTTATTTATTTGGCGCCTCGCCTGCAATTTGTGGTTCTTTTTTGCATGAAAATGCCAGGCATCTTCCTTTTGAGAAGACAGCTAAAGGAACTTATTATCTCCCTTATGCCACATCGCTACGAATGAGTGATTTGGGATATACCAACAAATCCCAAAGTGATCTGAAAATCACCTTTAATGATCTAACGACTTATGTTACTGGGCTTAAGCAAGCAATAAAACAGCCTTCTCCCGAGTTTACAAAATTAGGTATATACAATAAAGATGGTAAACATTTGCAGCTGAATACCAATATTTTACAAATTGAAAATGAGTCATATGCGCCGATTCGACCCAAACGAGTGCTTATTGGTGATGAGTCGCCATCCGATGCACTGTTAAACAGAGGAATCGAATATATTGAAGTTAGAGCTTTGGATATTAACCCATTTGCTGCCATTGGTATTGATGAAGCGCAGATCCATTTTCTTGATCTCTTTTTAATCTGGTGTGTATTAGCGGATGCCCCCGTGATGGATGAAAAAGAATTAAATTGTTATCGCACGAATTGGAATCGAGTGATCCTTGAAGGTCGTAAACCTGGACAAATAATCGGTGTAGGTTGTGGTGAATCAATGAGACCTTTAAAAGAGGTAGCGCAGATATTATTTGATGATTTAACTAGAGTTGCTGATGTGTTAGATGTTAGTGGCAATACACGATATCGTGAAATTTGTTCTCAATTGATAGCAATGTTTGAAAATCCAGATCTTACTTATTCTGGCCAAATATTATCCCCGATGATTGAACAAAGTATTAGTCAATATGGTTTGCAATTGGCTAAGACCTATCATCAACAATTAAGCAATGAACCTTATGAAGTGATTACTGAAACTGAGTTTGCTAATGTTCGTCACACCTCGATTAGCAAACAGTTTGCAATTGAACAAGCGGATAAAATAAGTTTTGAGCTTTACTTAAAGGCCCATATCGGGTAAGAATAATAAAGAGATGGCCACTTTGAAGTGGCCAAAATAAAATTTCTTAGAGAATAGGATGATAACAATTTTAGCGTCTTCGTAAATTACGACTCGCGATATGAAAGAAAGTTCGATTTATTTTGTAAAAAATTAATTTTTTGGAGATCACGGTAATGCCATTACTTGATAGTTTTATGGTTGATCATACGCAGATGAAAGCACCTGCTGTACGTATTGCTAAAACGATGAAGACTCCGCATGGTGATGCGATCACGGTATTTGATCTTCGTTTTTGTGTGCCAAACAAAGAGCTATTAACGGAAAAAGGCATTCATACATTAGAACATTTATTTGCTGGTTTTATGCGTGATCACCTCAATAGTAGCGATGTAGAGATTATTGATATTTCACCGATGGGCTGTCGTACAGGATTTTATATGAGTCTAATCGGCCAGCCTAATGAACAATCTGTTGCTGATGCCTGGAAAATGGCTATGCAAGATGTACTTAAAGTGACGGCTCAGAATCAAATACCTGAGTTAAATAAATATCAGTGTGGTACTTATGAAATGCACTCTTTAGTTGAAGCTCAGCAAATTGCTCGCAATGTGATTGAAAGTGGCATTGTGGTTAATAAAAATATAGGTAAGCGACTTAATTTTGATGACATTATTTATATGAGCTATTAAATTGATTTTAGACGTAAAGTGATATTTACGATGGAAGAAAAAGGGTTGAGTATCCGAGAAACAGCGAAGCAATTTCGAATTGGCGCTGCATCTGTATCGCGTTGGATTAATCAAATAGAGCCAAAAGCATCGACTACGCGTCAGCGAAAAATCGATAAATCCGAGTTGATAAAAGATGTTGAACAATATCCAGATGCTTACCAAAAAGAACCTGCAGAGCGTTTTGGCGTTTGTCAGAAGGCCATTTGGCAAGCTCTTTAAAAAATGGGATTGACCTATAAAAAA
>NZ_CACTIE010000043.1 GCF_902713415.1 Arsenophonus endosymbiont of Bemisia tabaci Q2 | reverse complement strand
CATATAAATAATGTCATCAAAATTAAGTCGCTTAGCTATAACGAACTAATGTTATCGAAAGAAAAGTTAACGCAATTATCATCATAAAATAGCCTATAAAAAGCGGCTAAAATGATAGCTAGGATGGTTTTTGTTTTATCTTAAAGGGCAGGTCAATCGGCATTGCTCTAACTTGTTTAATCACGTTGCCATTGATAGCTAATACTATAAAACGGTACTTACCTATTAAGATTTCAGTATTTAGCATTGGAATGTCATCTAGCTCTTCTAATAACAGACCATTGATAGTCCTGGCGCCGTCAACCGGTAAATGCCAATCAAAAGCTTTATTGATTTCTCGTATATTAGCAGTACCATCAATTAATGCAGAACCATCGATTTGTGGTAAAGCTTCCTCGGCTAAACTGGGAGACATTGAGGTACTAAAATTTCCAACAATCTCTTCAAGAATATCTTCTACTGTTACCAGCCTTTGAATATCAGCATATTCATCAACAATAACAACTACTTTTTCATTATTACGTTGAAATTTTATTAGCTATGTATTTAATGGCGCTCTCTCTGGAATAAAATAAATTTTATCCGCAGCTCTGATTAAATTTTGCTTATTAAATTCTTTCTTTTCGACCATTAGTCGATAGGCTTCACGAACACGTAGTATGCCGATAATATCATCAAGGGTATCTCGGTAAAGAACAATTCGACCGTGTGGTGAATGAGTTAGTTGGCGGATAATCAATTTCCATTCAGTATTAACGTGAATCCCAACGATTTCATTGCGAGGAACCATAATGTCGCCTACAGTGACTTTTTCTAAATCTAAGATTGAGATCAACATATCCTGATTACGACGAGAAAGTTTACTTTTGGATTCATTAACAATCGTACCCAATTGATCTTTGCTAATCGCATCGCTACTAATAATGGGTGATTTAATACCAAAGAAACGCATGAACATAAGGGTGATGGTGTTAAATAACCAAACAATGGGTAACATCAATTTCTGTAGCGGTTTAAGCAGAAGACTGCTAGGAAAAGCCACTTTTTCTGGATAGAGTGCCGCCATTGTCTTTGGTAGCACTTCAGCAAAAACTAGGATCACAAAAGTCAAGATACCAGTAGCGATGGCCACACCAACATGACCATAAAGTCTGATACCAACAATAGTTGCTAATGATGAGGCCAATATATTAATCAGATTATTACCAATCAAAATAAGACTGATTAGGCGATCTGGTTGTTTTAATAGTGATTCAACGCGACGAGCAGCTTGGTGGCTATGTTTGGCTAAATGGCGTAATCGATATCGATTAAGGGTTATCATTCCTGTTTCTGAGGCAGAAAAATAGGCTGATAAGATAACCATGACAATAAGTATGATGATTAAAGTACTTGTTGAGATCTGCTCCAAGGTAAAATTCCTATGTTGTTCATTAGTTAATCATAAAATAGTCTAAAAAATTAAATGACGATTACATGCTGTAGTAATCGATGACCAAAAAAAGCCAATATTAAAATAAATGCGCCAATCAGATTAAAAAGAATCACCCTTCTACCGCGCCATCCGTGATGAAAGTGACCCCATAACAAAATAATGTAAATAACCCAAGCACAAATAGATAAAATAGCTTTATGCATGTTTTTTTTATTAAAAACATTATCCATAAACATCATTCCTGTCCCGAGGGTGAGTGTCAGTAAAATGACCCCAACCTGTATAATGTGGAACATTTTACGTTCAATAACCATTAATGGTGGCATATCAGGTGTAAATATTAATTTTTTATTTTTTAATTGATAGTCTAATAAAGCTAACTGTAGGGCATATAAAGCGGCAATTATCAGGGTTGCATAGCCTAATAATGCTAGCCCGATATGAATAAAAGTTGCCACACTTGTTTCTAAGTGGGTAATAAACTCACCGGGCATAATGGTTGCTAATAGTAAGTTGATAATAGACAAACTATAAACGATTGGTAGCAAGAACCAGCCGCGCCCCTTAAAGGCAACAATGGTCATAATGATACTAATTAACAAACTGACGATAGAGCCTAAGTTTAATAAAGTTAAATTCTGACCTCCGCTAACAAAGATCAATGTTTTTAATGCGATACCATGACTTACCAGAGCAATAACCGCTAATATGAGTGTTAGCCTGGCATAAAGTTTTTGTTTACCAGCTAAAGCTGGCATGATGAGTATCACACTCAAAAAATAGGTACTAATGGCGATAATAGCGAATACTGGCATAATATTTTATTTGTTAGCTAATTTATTAAATGTGAGTTAGTATAGCGTTTGCCAGCATTGCCTCCAACAGTTGTTCACTATTCTTATGCAACTCGATGCAGAGATTGAATTATCATCGTGTTATAATAAAAATTAACTGACAGCAGATCCCTTTAACAGAGTTGAGTTAAGCACATGTTTGATAATTTAACTGACAGACTTTCGCGTACATTGCGAAATATTAGTGGGCGTGGAAGATTGACTGATGACAATATTAAAGAAACATTACGTGAAGTTCGCATGGCGTTATTAGAAGCTGATGTTGCTTTCCCAGTCGTACGCGAATTTATTCAATCGGTAAAAGAAAGTGCAGTAGGTCAAGATGTCAATAAAAGCCTAACACCGGGCCAAGAATTCGTTAAAATTGTGCAAAATGAGCTCATTAAAGCGATGGGCGAGGAGAACAGTGCTTTAAATTTAGCTGTACAACCTCCCGCTGTTATTCTTATGGCCGGCTTGCAAGGTGCGGGTAAAACCACGACCGTGGCTAAATTAGGCAAATTATTAAAAGAAAAACAGAAGAAAAAAGTTTTAGTGGTTTCTACTGATATTTATCGTCCTGCGGCTATTAAGCAATTAGAAACACTTACTCAAACAGTCGGGATTGATTTTTTTCCATCAACTGCCAGCGAGAAACCCGTTGAGATTGCGACTAATGCGCTACAACATGCAAAATTAAAATTTTATGATGTGCTAATCATGGATACTGCTGGTCGTCTGCATGTTGATGAAGCCATGATGGAAGAAATTCAAGCAATCCATCGCACTATTAATCCAATTGAAACCCTATTTATCGTTGATGCGATGACCGGGCAAGATGCCCATAACACTGCTAAGTTTTTTAATGAAACGTTGCCATTAACCGGTATTATATTAACGAAAATTGATGGTGATACTCGTGGTGGTGCCGCATTATCAATCCACCATATTACAGGTAAACCGATTAAATTTTTGGGTATAGGCGAGAAAATTGATGGCTTAGAGCCTTTTTATCCTGACAGGATTGCCTCACGTATCCTTGGTATGGGAGATGTCTTATCACTGATTGAAGAGATAGAAAGCAAAGTTGACCGTGAAAAGGCGGAGAAGCTTGCTCATAAACTTAAAAAAGGGAATAGTTTTGATTTAAATGATTTTCTTGAGCAGCTTAAAGAGATGCGAAATATGGGTGGTATGGCGAGTATGTTAAGTAAAATGCCAGGCATATCCCAAGTTCCTGATGTGGTTAAGTCACAAATGGATGATAAAGTGTTGGTTAGAATGGAAGCGATTATTAGCTCGATGACCACTAAAGAACGACAAAAACCAGAGATTATTAAGGGATCACGCAAGCGGCGTATTGCAGGTGGTTCTGGCATACAGGTACAGGATGTTAACCGACTACTTAAACAGTTTCATGATATGCAGCGCATGATGAAGAAAATGAAAAAAGGCGGGTTAGCTAAGATGATGCGTGGGATGAAAGGTATGATGCCACCGGGTTTCCCTGGTGGTTAACAACCAAGCATTAAATAAAAAATTCGTACTTTTGATTGCTTTTGATATTAAAAAGAGTACAATATTAGGGCTTTTTATATACAACCAGACTCTATTCCTCGATAGAGTCTGGTTGTTTTGTTAACTAATGAGGATGTTATGGTAACAATTCGTTTAGCTCGTGGTGGCGCAAAGAAGCGTCCGTTTTATCAAATCGTTGTCACAGATAGCGGTAATGCACGTGATGGTCGCTTTATTGAGCGTATAGGCTTTTTTAACCCTATAGCATCAGGTAACGCAGAAGAGTTGTGTCTAGATTTAGATCGTGTTGAACATTGGGTTGGTTTGGGTGCATCAGTTTCTGATCGTGTTTCGACACTTATCAAAAAAGCAAAAAAAGCAGCTTAATTTACTACGGTGGTGGTGAGCAAAGAGGTTTGCCTTAAGATACCTTTTAATCCTATTGTGTTAGGAAAATTAGGCTCTGCGCATGGCATTCGTGGTTCGCTCAGAGTTTTTTCATCCACCGAATATACCGAAGATATTTTTGAGTATCAGCCTTGGTTTATTAAACGTTCAGGTCAGTGGCAACAACTGGAATTAGAAGGTTGGAAACATCATAACCAAGATATTATCATCAAAATAAAGCATATTGATGATAGAAGTGCTGCTAATTCAATGGCTAATTGCCAAATTATCGTCGATTCAGCACAACTACCTATACTTGAAGGTAATGAGTATTATTGGAAGGATCTGATTGGTTGCCAGGTCATAACTACTAAAGGTTATAGTTTGGGCTATGTTCAGGATTTAATGGAAACAGGCTCAAATGATGTACTGGTAATCAAGGCAAATCTGAAAGATGCATTCGGTATTAAAGAACGGCTAATACCGTTTCTTGATGAACAAGTGATCAAAAACGTTGATCTTACTACTAAGACAATTGAAGTAGATTGGGATCCTGGATTTTAAACGCCGATTAAAGGTTTTATGAGTGGAACGCAAAATATGGATTGGGATTATTAGCCTCTTTCCAGAAATGTTTCGCGCAATAACCGAGTATGGCGTGATAGGTCGTGCAGTAAAAAATGGCCTATTGAATATACAGTGTTGGGATCCGCGAGATTATACTCACGACAGGCACCGCACTGTAGATGATCGCCCTTATGGCGGTGGTCCAGGTATGCTGATGATGGTACAACCTCTTAAAGATGCCATTCATGCAGCAAAATCTGAGATCGGTGAAAATGCTAAAGTAATTTATCTTTCACCACAGGGACGCAAACTTAATCAGCAAAGTGTTTGCGAATTGACGGCAAATAAAAAGCTTATTTTGGTTTGTGGTCGATATGAAGGTATTGATGAACGGATCATTGAAACTGAAATTGATGAAGAATGGTCAATTGGTGATTATGTTCTTAGCGGAGGAGAATTACCAGCAATGGTAATGATCGATTCAATTTCCCGGTTTATTCCTGGTGTATTAGGCGATCATGCATCAGCGGAAGAAGATTCTTTTATGACTGGGTTACTTGATTGTCCTCACTATACCCGTCCTGAGGTGTTAGAAGGTATGGAAGTTCCGAGTATCTTATTGTCGGGCAACCATGCTGCAATAGAGCGTTGGAGAAGAAAACAGTCACTAGGCCGAACTTGGCTTAAAAAACCTGAACTTCTAACAAGCCTAGCTCTGACTGACGAGCAGAGAATGTTGTTGGCAGAATTCCAACAGGAATATGAAGAACAGCAACGTATTAATTGAGAGATTGTATCACACTGTCTTGTATATATCAGTTTACCTAGGGTAAGAGAGTAATTATGAGCAACATTATTAAACAGCTTGAAGAAGCGCAAATGAAGCAAAATATCCCTTCATTCCGTCCAGGAGATACCGTAGAAGTTAAGGTATGGGTGGTTGAAGGTTCTAAAAGACGTTTGCAGGCATTCGAGGGCGTGGTTATCGCTATTCGTAACCGCGGTTTGCATTCGGCATTTACTGTTCGTAAAATTTCTAACGGTGAGGGTGTTGAGCGTGTATTCCAGACACATTCACCAGTTATCGACAGTATCACAGTTAAACGTTGTGGTGCTGTTCGCAGAGCTAAATTGTACTACCTGCGAGAGCGTTCTGGTAAAGCAGCTCGTATTAAAGAGCGCTTGAACACTAAATAATTCGCTTTTCGCTTCATCCTAAAAATCTTAAAGGCTCGCGATTTTTGCGAGCTTTTTTATTAGCTATTTTCAGCTTATTGCATTATTCGTTATTATTTTTATTAAATCTTTTGTGTAATTTTTTATAAACGGGAAAATATTTTTCTTTATTTGAGGCGTAAATTTTTTTATTTTTATTATATTATGTATTTTTTGTTATGTTTTTATTTTATCAGTAAAGTAAATGTTACTATGTGTCGTCGCCATTGAATTTTATTATTTACAGTTCGTGTTATGGTATAGCTGAATTTCAAATCGGTGTAATGCAATGTAGAAAAAAGTTAAACAGGTAAAAATAATGATCATCCAAAAAGATGAGCTTAACTTAATAATGTTAATATTTCTGATGAACAAATTTTAATTAGACCGAAAGAGCTTAAAAAATATTATCCATTGGATCATAATAACCAGCAAATAATTAGCCAATCTCGCCGAATTATTGCTCATATTATTCAGCATCGTGATTCACGGTTGTTAGTCATTTGTGACCCCTGTTCTATCCATGATGTAGATGTAGCGCTGGAATATGCTCATCGCTTAAAGCAGTTAACAATCGAACTGAGTGATAATTTATATATTGTCATGCGGGTTTATTTTGAAAAACCACCCACCATTAGGGGCTGGAAAGGTCTGATTAACGATCCGATGATGGATGGTTTTTTTGATATGGAAAAAGGACTACACATCCCACGTAAACTACTATTATCGCTTGTCGATATGGGATTGCCATTAGCGACAGAAGCACTTGATCCAAATAGCCCACAATATTTAGATGATTTATTTAGTTTGTCCGCTATAGGTGCTAGAACAACTCAATCGCAAACACATCGTGAAATGGCTTCAGGACTCTCCATGCCGGTTGGTTTTAAAAATGGTACTGATGGTAATTTAGTTACAGCAATTAATCCAATGAAAGCTGCTGCAATGCCACATCGGTTTATGGGTATCAATCAATCAGGTCAGGTTTGTTTATTACAAACGCAAGGTAACCCTGATGGTCTTATCATTTTAAGAGGAGGAGAAAAGCCAAATTACAGTGCACAAGATACTGCAAATTGTGAAATGCAGATGCGCAATGCTAATTTATCACCCTCTTTAATGATTGATTGTAGCCATGGTAATTCCCAAAAAGATTTTCACCGTCAACCACAGGTTGTTGAATCTATTATTGAACAAATTACAAATGGTAATCGGTCAATTACCGGTATGATCCTGAAAAGCCATATTAATGAAGGAAATCAATCTTCAGAGCAATTACGTTCTAAAATGAAATATGGTGTTTCTGTCACGGATGCTTGTATTAGTTGGGAAACAACAGAGGCAGTATTAAGAAAATTACATACTAAAATTCGTTCAGTACTTAAAGAGCGTATTAAGACCCTAGAAAAAGCAAGTTAATTCAAGGTAAATTGATGTCAGCAGAATTATTACAATTACGTCAACAAATTGATGAAATCGATAAATCATTACTAGCTTTATTAGCAAAAAGAATGCAATTAGTGATGGCAGTTGGTAAGGTAAAAAGCCAACAAGGGTTACCTATCTATGTGCCAGAGCGTGAGGTTTCAATGTTGGAGGGACGTCGCAAACAAGCGGAAAAAATAGGTATTGCTCCTGATCTGATTGAAGATATCTTACGCCGCATTATGAGAGAATCTTATCTACATGAAAATAATCAAGGATTTAAAAAATTAAATGCTGATCTAGGGCCGATTATCATCGTAGGCGGCCAAGGTCCGGATGGGAAAATTATTTAGTCGCTTATTTAGACTCTCGGGCTATGAAGTTTATAGTTTGAGCGAACAAGATTGGGATAGACCTAATGAATTATTGGCTAATGCGGCGGTAGTAATGATTAGTGTTCCCATTCACGCAACGCTATAAGTTATCCATAAATTGCCAAAATTGTCTGAAGATACATTATTGATCGATATATCTGCTATTAAGCAGCAACCGCTTGAAGCTATGTTATCAGTGCATAATGGGCCTGTTGTTGGTTTACATCCCATGTTTGGCTCAGATGTAAATAGTATTGCTAATACAGGTTATTATTTATTGTGAAGGTAGAAATCCACAAGCATACCAATGGTTATTAGAACAATTGACTGTTTGGGGAGCCAGATTACATAAAATTAATGCTGTAGAGCATGATAAGTGTATGGGATTTATCCAGGCGCTTCGTAATTTTACTACTTTTTCTTATGGACGATATTTATCAGAACAAAAAGTCGATCTGAAACAATTGTTAACCCTTTCATCGCCTATTTATAGATTAGAGTTAGCAATGGTTGGACGTCTGTTTGCTCAGGATCCACAGCTTTATGCAGATATTATTATGGCATCCGATCAAGACATTGATTTAATTGCTAAATATTACCAAAGTTTTGGTCATTCTGTTGGATTGCTTAAAGAGAAAGATAAGGAAGAGTTTATTTCTCAATTTGAGAGAATTAGCCAATGGTTTGGTCAAGATGCTAAACGGTTCATGCAAGAAAGTAATACATTATTACAAAAAGCTAATGATATCAGCCGTTAATTTACTGTTATTAATACTTTTTAAAAACCGGTTGTATAACCGGTTTTTTAGTTATAGCTAAGCGTCTTAATTTTGATTACAAAATATATGTTTTTCTCCAATATAAATTTACTGATATAGAGTAATTACTTGTAATCATTTTAAAGTCGCCCAGCTATAGCAACACCGACAGATGCTAAATTATCAGCTGGATAGCAGCCTAAAATTTTTATTGAACGTGTCATTGCAGTTAACTTTTCTAAAGCATATTGCATATCTAAAGAGCGTAAGTTTGCCTGTACATCAATGTAAAACATTTCTTCCCATGGTTTGTTATCGATAGAGCGAGATTCTAATTTACTCATAATAATATTATGTTCTTTCAATACTAATAACGCATCGACTAAAGCACCGGCATGTTGGCTGGTCGCGATCAATAGTGTAGTTTTAGCGGAAATTTGCTCTGATATAGCTAAGCGACTTAATTTTGATGACATTATTTATATGAGCTATTCAATTGATTTCAGAAGTAAAGTGATATTTACGATGGAAGAAAAGGGTTGAGTATCCGAGAAACAGCGAAGCAATTTCGGATTGGCTCTGCATCTGTATCGCGTTGGATTAATCAAATACAGCCAAAAGCATCGACTACACGTCAGCGAAAAATCGATAAATACGAGCTGATAAAAGATGTTGAACAATATCCAGATGCTTACCAAAAAGAGCGTGCAGAGCGTTTTGGCGTTTGTCAGAAGGCCATTTGGCAAGCTCTTAAAAAAATGGGATTAACCTATAAAAAACTCTACGTCATCCGAAAGCCGACGAAAACACTCGACAAACGTTTCAACAAAAAAACAACAGTATGAAA
This sequence comes from Arsenophonus endosymbiont of Bemisia tabaci Q2, assembly GCF_902713415.1. Classification (GTDB taxonomy): domain Bacteria; phylum Pseudomonadota; class Gammaproteobacteria; order Enterobacterales; family Enterobacteriaceae; genus Arsenophonus. The sequence continues at coordinate 7,912 of NZ_CACTIE010000043.1, read as the reverse complement.
AAGAAGGCAAGCATATTGTTTTTATTGATGAAAGTGGTTTTTTACACGATACCCCGCGGACTCACGGCTATTCCCCGAAAGGTCAACGGTGTGTTGGTCTCAAGAACTGGGGAGCTAAAGGAAGAACAAATGTTATCGGCGCTTTATTGGGCACAACGCTGTTTGCTATCGGATTATTTGATATCAATATTAACAGCGATGTTTTCTATGCATGGGTCACCCAAGTCCTTATCCCAGTACTTCCTAAAAACAGTGTAATCATGATGAATAATGCGACTTTTCACAAGAAACAGAGTATTCAACAAGTCATCATCGATGCGGGGCATATGCTGGAATATTTGCCTACCTATTCCCCAGATCTTAATCCAATTGAACATAAATGGGCACAAGATAAATGCAAAAAAAAGAGTGCTCGGATGCGACACAGATATTTTGTTCGCACTCAATATGGTGTAATCAAAATTAAGTCGCTTAGCTATACTTGTATTGCATCACGTGCGATAACAATAAAACGGGTCATATTATTCGATTGATTGGCTATATTATGTTCTAAAATGGTCAAGCCATACAACGCGCCGCCAATTTCACTACCCAATGCAGCCACTTTAGCTGAATTAATTTTAGCCACTTTTTGCATAGCACTGGAACTACTATGGCAATATTCAATTTTCCAATTAGGGTATTGATGTAGAAATTGATTACATTGTTGAAATGGTTGTGGATGCCTATATACCGTCTCAATACTTTCTAATGGTACTTTAGTTATTGCTAATGTAGTGATTAATAGGTAAACGCATTTCGCCTACGATTGAAAGTGGAGTGGTTTGCAGTAAATCATATACATCATCAATTGCACCTCAACTCGAATTTTCTATATAGCTAAGCGTCTTAATTTTGATTACAAAATATATGTTTTTCTCCAATATAAATTTACTGATATAGAGTAATTACTTGTAATCATTTTAAAGTCGCCCAGCTATAGGTAAAATGCCGTAAGCAGCTTGCTTTATCTCGACTAAAGCAAAGATATCTTCGAATTTATCACAACTACATTCAATTGATTGGCTAAAATGGAGGGCTGAATATTGGCGTGCTGCAAGATGAGAATAGGATCCATTAGGGCCTAAAAAAGCAATTCGGCCAGAATTATTTGGTAGCGGATTTAAGTGTTGCTGAAAAACAGCCTGCTGCGTTAACACGAAATCTTTTGATTGATTGCTTGAAAAAACCGCGTGATATAAAAGCTATCTAGACCTTGTTTTTTCCCTTCAGCGATTAATCTATTTAGTAATTGCTGTTCATCGTTTACCTCATTAATAGGCTGATTTATTTTTAATTTAACGTCAGCGATATGAGTTGCTAAATGATGTCTTTCCACCAGTAAATTTAATAACAAACTATCAAGTTCATTTATTTTTTCTGCATATTTAATAGATTAGATTTATTATCCATAATGATTTTCTCTGGTTGTATTTTTTTATTTTTGGGCGATGAATGATAATAAAAATACGCCTTTCTGATAATTATCAAGAAGCCAACAAAAACTCAGTGAGTATAACGATTAAGCTTAATTATTAATCCTGTTTTCAATCAATATAAATTATGAAGCTTATTTTTATTTATGTTAGGCAAAACAAATAACATAATAAAAAACGCACTATTAAAAGTGCGCTTGGAGAAAGATTAAATGGCGAAATAGTTATTACAAGGCGGCAAGATCTATTTCTTTTTCGGCTGGATAAGCACGCCTGATCTCATTTTTATGTTGACGCTTATTAAGTTGTTTCTCAAGTTTAGTTATTAATTCATTTATTGCAATATAAAAATTACTATGTTTTGCGCTGGCAAATAATTTTCCATTAGGTAATGTGAATATTGGCGTCGACAATAAACTCTTGAGGCTCTTTTGACAGCACAATGTGAGGATTAATTAAAGAAACTTGCCATTTGCTAAGTTTATTCAAACGTTCTTCAATGTGGTGACGTATAGCAGGTGTAATTTCTATGCATTTGCTTGTTATATTAACTATCATATCGCTACCTCACTTGTCATTGAGTTATGGATATTTTCAGAATAGCAATAATTAATAGAAAAAAAGTGATCTTGATCGGTTTTATTTGGTCTCTAGTTAAAATAATAGTGAGATTGTGATGCATTATCAAAAAAATGCTTGCTACTTGCATAAGATACTGGTTTTTTGCATTATTACTTGATTGTGCTATTTTTATCGGTTTAAAAATTTAACATCTAGCTAAAACTCTTTTTACTATTAAAGTTAAAAACAGCAAAATAGCTTTGCTGTTTTTAATCAATAGCTTATAACAATTATTTCGCCTCTAGGGATGGTTAGCTGCGATTAATTCTGCAACCTTATTTTTTTCCTGTGTTAAACCTAACTTATTATAGGCTATTTCCATGTATTTTAATGCATTGCGTGTTGACTGGGTATCGGGATAATTTTTTAGCATCTGTTCAGTGCGATTAATAACAGCAACATAAGCACGACGTTTATTATAATATTTAATAATAGCCAGTTCATATTTTGCTAAACGCTCTTTTAAGAAGGCTAAACGTTTGCTAGCATCTGTTGCATACAGACTATTTGGATAAAAACGAACCAATTGGCTAAAGTCTCTAAAGGCTACAATTGCATGTTGAGGATCGCGATCTGAGCGATCAATACCAAAAAAATCTTGTAGAGCACTATCGTCTAACGCTTGTGCCGTAAGACCGCGCATATATAAAACATAGTCAATATTGGGATGTGTTGGATTCAGGCGAATAAATCGGTCAATGGTTGCTATCGCTAATGGCAGCTCCGCTGATTTATAGTAGGCATAAATCATATCCAATTTAGCCTGTTGGGCATAAGGGCCAAATGGATAACGATTATCAAGGGTTTCCAATAACTTAATTGCCCCTTTATAATTACCGTTTTGTAGTTTCTCTTGACTGCTGGTATAGATATCAGTGGGAGAGCTTTCTGGTACAGTATCCTTATTGCTGGAGCATCCGGTAACAAGTAAACTCAATGTGGCTGCTGCCAGCAGATATTTTATACTTCTAATCACGTGGTTATTTCCTCTGAATGTTTTTGGGGCGATCTCCATAAAGCCCCTAACGGGAATATGAGTTACAATAGCACATATTTTAATTAAAACGGCACTGCCGTCAAAATGTAAACTTTACTGTAGATAATTTTATGGCTCAACAATTACAACTCCAGGCGCAAATTCTAGAATCACAACTTGCCCAACGTTTAGACCAGGCATTAGCTGAATTATTTCCTGAGTATTCTCGCTCACGAATAAAAGAGTGGATTTTAGATAATAGAGTGCAAGTAAATGGCAAAATTATAAATAGGCCGAAAGAAAAAGTATTTGGTAGCGAACAAATTGCCATTGATGTACTTATTGAAGAAGATATGCGCTGGCAGCCACAAAATATTCCATTAAATATTGTTTATGAAGATGACGAAATAGTTGTCATTAATAAACCTGGTGATTTACTGGTTCATCCTGGTTCAGGGAATCCTGACGGAACGGTACTAAATGCGCTTTTATATCGTTATCCTGAGATTGTTAATGTTCCACGAGCGGGAATCGTTCATCGGCTTGATAAAGATACTACCGGGTTAATGGTTATTGCAAAAACGATTCCTGCCCAGACTCATCTGGTTGAAGCTTTACAGCTAAGAGAGATTACGCGTGAATATGAAGCGGTAGTAAATGGTCGCATGACTGCTGGTGGAACGGTAGATGAACCTATTGCTCGTCACCCAACTAAGCGAACACATATGGCCATTCACCCGCTGGGCAAACCCGCTATTACCCATTATCGAGTAATGGAGCATTTTCGCGCTCATACCAGGCTTAGATTAAGGTTAGAATCGGGTAGAACGCATCAAATTCGTGTTCACATGGCGCATATTAATCATCCTGTAGTTGGCGACCCGGTATATGGTGGCCGTCCACGCCCATTAAAAGGTGTTTCGGAAGAGTTTCGTCAAGTTATGAACAATTTCGATCGTCAGGCTCTCCATGCCACGATGTTACGTTTATATAACCCTTGTACAGGTATTGAAATGGAGTGGCACGCAGATATTCCTGCAGATATGGTTATACTAATTAATATACTCAAAGCAGATGCCATGATGCACAAAGATGAGATGGATTGGTAAATGGATAGCTTAATATATCCGGACTGACCGCAACCTAAAACAGTCATGGCTTGGAGTACAACCCGTATTGGGGGCGATAGTTTGCCACCTTATGACAGTTTCAATCTAGGGTTACATGTCGGAGATCAAACGAGATTAGTGGAGCAGAATCGTAGTAGCTTAATGAAAATTGCCCAACTACCAACGCAACCTTACTGGCTTAAAACGAAAAAAATGGTAATCGACAAGCGGATCCTGCATATAGTAGCGAGCGAGGGCAGGTATGTGTCGTAATGACGGCAGACTGTTTGCCTGTTTTACTCTGTAATCAACAAGGCACGGAAATTGCTGCCGTACATGCTGTGGCTGGCGCGGTTTGTGTGACGGGATCCTGGAAAAGGAAATAAAACAATTTAAATCACTGGGTTCCTCTATTATGGCCTGGTTGGGACCGGCAATTAGTGAGGAAAAATTTGAAGTAGGTAGTGAAGTCAGGGATGCTTTTATTCAACATGATGCAGAATTAGTGCAAGGTTTTAAAGCTTATGATAATGGTATAGCTGGGCGACTTTAAAATGATTACAAGTAATTACTCTATATCAGTAAATTTATATTGGAGAAAAACATATATTTTGTAATCAAAATTAAGTCGTTTAGCTATAAATATCTCGCTGATCTCTACTTGCTAGCGCGTTTGAAATTAAATGCAGTGGGTGTCAAAAATATTTATGGTGGAACCTATTCTACGGTTAGTGAGCCAACGCGTTTTTTTCCTATCGACGTGATGGCGTGACAGGACGAATGGCATCATTGATCTGGTTAAAATAAATCCTTAATCAGATTAATTATTATTTTTTATATGAATAGCTGATTTTTATCCTAAGTAACTTGAATAATATGAAATAAAACCTCATTTAATCTGCATAAATGATTGCAATTGTATTTTGGAGGTATTATGCGTTTGGATCGTCTTACTAACAAATTTCAACAAGCACTAGCTGATGCTCAATCTTTAGCAATTCGACAAGATAATCAATTTATTGAACCAGTACATTTACTGGTTGCCTTGTTAGATCAAGAAGGCGGTACATTACGTCCTTTATTGACATTGATAGGGGTTAATATCAGTCAGCTTAGTAATAAATTAAACCATATTCTCAATACCTTACCGCAAGTGCATGGCACTGCTGGTGATATTCAGCCATCAAACGATCTTATTCGGCACTTAAATTTGTGTGATAAGTTGGCGCAACAGCGAGGTGATACGTTTATATCCTCAGAGCTATTTCTTCTGGCAATTTTTGATGCCAAAACCTCTCTGGCAGATACACTTAAAACGATGGGAGCGAATAAAGAAAATATAGAAAAGGCCATAGAAAAAATGCGTGGTGGTGATAATGTTAATGACCAAGGTGCTGAAGAGCAGCCTCAAGGACCTAAAAAATACACAATTGATTTAACTGAAAGAGCTGAACAAGGCAAACTCGATCCTGTTATTGGACGTGATGAAGAGATCCGCCGAACGATACAAGTTCTCCAGCGCCGAACAAAAAACAATCCGGTTTTAATTGGTGAACCAGGGGTAGGTAAAACCGCTATTGTTGAAGGTCTTGCTCAAAGAATTGTTAATGGTGAAGTACCCGAAGGGCTGAAAAATAAACGCGTTCTCTCTTTAGATATGGGTGCTTTGCTGGCTGGCGCTAAATATCGGGGCGAATTTGAAGAACGCTTAAAGGCTGTCTTAAATGATCTGGCCAAACAAGAAGGAAGTGTGATTCTGTTTATCGATGAATTACATACTATGGTTGGCGCAGGTAAAGCTGAAGGAGCGATGGATGCTGGTAATATGTTAAAACCAGCACTAGCACGAGGAGAATTGCATTGCGTCGGTGCGACTACACTTGATGAATATCGTCAGTATATTGAAAAGGATGCGGCATTAGAGCGTCGTTTCCAGAAAGTTTATGTTGCTGAGCCTACCGTTGAGGACACCATTGCAATATTAAGGGGACTGAAAGAACGTTATGAGCTGCATCATCATGTACAAATAACTGACCCTGCCATTGTTGCGGCTGCCAGTTTATCAAATCGTTATATTTCTGATCGTATGCTTCCTGATAAAGCAATAGATTTAATTGATGAAGCTGGTTCTAGCCTACGGATGCAGATGGATTCTAAACCGGAAGCGCTTGATCGTTTAGAGCGTCGAGTTATTCAATTAAAACTTGAACAACAAGCACTAAAAAAGGAATCTGATGACGCCAGTAAAAAGCGGCTTAAAATGTTAGAGGAAGAACTAACGGAAAAAGAACGCGAATATTCAGAGCTAGAAGAAGAGTGGAAAGCGGAAAAAGCAGAGCTTACCGGTACACAGCATATAAAAGCGGAATTGGAAAACGCACGTATAAGTATGGAGCAGGCTCGGCGTAGCGGTGATTTAGCTAAAATGTCAGAATTGCAATATGGTAAAATTCCTGAATTAGAAAAACAACTTGAAGCTGCCACTAAGGTGGAAAGTCACACCATGAAGTTATTGCGCAATAAAGTAACTGATGCAGAGATTGCAGAAATATTAGCGCGCTGGACAGGCATTCCCGTTTCAAGAATGTTAGAAAGTGAACGTGAAAAATTACTCCATATGGAACAGGATCTGCATAAGCGAGTCATTGGTCAGAATGAAGCTGTTGATGCGGTATCTAATGCTATTCGGCGTAGTCGTGCTGGTTTATCAGATCCAAATCGGCCTATTGGGTCATTCTTATTTTTAGGTCCTACGGGTGTTGGTAAAACCGAGCTATGTAAGGCACTGGCAAATTTTTTATTTGATAGTGACGATGCAATGGTACGTATTGATATGTCCGAATTTATGGAAAAACATACAGTCTCCAGGCTAGTTGGTGCACCTCCAGGTTATGTAGGATATGAAGAAGGCGGTTATTTAACCGAAGCCATTCGACGTCGCCCTTATTCTGTTATTTTGCTTGATGAAATTGAAAAAGCACATCCTGATGTTTTCAATATTTTATTACAACTTCTGGATGATGGACGTTTGACCGATGGGCAAGGAAGAACGGTCGATTTTCGTAATACAGTTGTCATTATGACATCAAACCTAGGTTCGGATTTAATCCAAGAGCGTTTTGCTAGTTTGGGTTATGACGAAATGAAAGAGCTCCTCATGGAAGTTGTCAGCCGTAGTTTCCGACCCGAATTTATAAACCGTATTGATGAAGTAGTAGTATTCCATCCACTCGATAAAGAGCAAATTACAGAAATTGCGCAGATCCAACTATCGCGTTTATATAAGCGAATGGAAGAGCAAGGCTATAAAGTAAAAATCACGCCAGCAGCGCTAGAAAAATTAGGCGAAGCGGGGTTTGCTCCGGTATTTGGTGCACGCCCTTTGAAACGAGCTATCCAACAAGAGATAGAAAATCCATTGGCTGAACAGATGTTATCAGGCAAATTAGTGCCAGGCAAACAAGTCACTTTAGATATTAAAAAAAGTGTTATTGTTGCTAAGCAATAAATAAAATTAAATTATTAATCTTATTTGAAGAGGTAATATTTTCCTCTTCAATAGTATTATAAGAACTCAATCGCCTTGATTAAAGATCATTATTAGCAACTATAGCTGAGCGACTTAATTTTGATGACATTATTTATATGAGCTATTCAATTGATTTTAGACGTAAAGTGATATTTACGATAGAAGAAGGGTTGAGTATCCGAGAAACAGCGAAGCAATTTCG
>NZ_CACTIE010000042.1 GCF_902713415.1 Arsenophonus endosymbiont of Bemisia tabaci Q2 | reverse complement strand
GCTCTGCACGCTCTTTTTGGTAAGCATCTGGATATTGTTCAACATCTTTTATCAACTCGGATTTATCGATTTTTCGCTGACGCGTAGTCGATGCTTTTGGCTCTATTTGATTAATCCAACTCGATACAGATGCAGAGCCAATCGGAAATTGCTTCGCTGTTTCTCGGATACTCAACCCTTCTTCTTCCATCGTAAATATGACTTTACGTCTAAAATCAATTGAATAGCTCATATAAATAATGTCATCAAAATTAAGTCGCTTAGCTATAACGCTAATTGGTCACGGGAAATGGTCTCATTTGGTAATGAAGGCGTCGCTAAATCATACCAAAATTTCATCCGTTGTTGTTCCAACTCAGCAATGGTTCCCTGTAGCCCTTGCTGCTCATGCTGAACTCGTTGCCTTTGAGATTGCAAGCTTATTTCTCGATGCTGTCGTAATCGCAATAATTTTTTAATAATAACTTGCACAGAGTCAGAAAATTGATTTTTCATATACGCTAAACCAGTTGGCTAAGATCTTCTATCGTCTGATCGAATGAGACTAACTCATCGTAACCTTGCCGAAGAAATTGATTAATTCGTTGATTTTTTTAATGGCTTCATCGGTATCTTTATCTTGTCCTGGTTGATATTCGCCAACACGAATTAATAGCTGAACATCTTGAAAAAGTGCTCGTAATTCTCTTAAACGACGCGCATGCAGGCGATGTGCTTTACTAACAATATTATCCATAACTCGGCTAACAATGGCGTTCACATCAATAACGGGAAAATGTCCTGCAGCAGCTAATTGACGAGATAGAACAATATGTTCATCTAAAATAGAACGAATCTCATCAGCGACAGGTTCATTCATATTGTCACCTTCCACCAATACGGTATAAATATAGCTAAGCGACTTAATTTTGATTACAAAAATATATGTTTTTCTCCAATATAAATTTACTGATATAGAGTAATTAGTTGTAATCATTTTAAAGTCGCCCAGCTATATGATTACTACGCCATTCACCCGCGTTCGGCATTTTTCTAACGGCCCGCCCTAAACCATCCACAATGCCACCTAATAAATGCTCTCCTACCCGCACTCGATAACCATGGCCCAAGCGTTCAACACAAGCGCCGGCCACTAAGCCGATGGTAAGGTCAAATGGTGATAACCAAGCTTCTTGCCCTTTGATGGTAATGACTTTTGCTGCTAGCCGATTATCAATCAGGCATAATTCACCTTGCTTAGCGCCTGGCAATGTCACTTTAACCAAATTCGTGAATACTTCCTGTACCTTGCCAAAACATCGATATGGGAGAATATCCGTCAATGGGTGAAATAGCGGAGTGGCCATCGCTTGAGTGATCTTTGCTTTATCCAGTGAGCGCATCCAATTTCTCCCCGGTAATATCAACTTGGGCCAGGACTTTAATATTGGCATCTTCAATAATTTCTTGGAATGAAAGTACGGCGATGGTTGTCAATGCTGGCTCGATAATTTTGCGTAGATAAGCGACGTACATCCAGTGAAGTTAGTACAACACAAGCGACCTTAGTGGGTAATTTTTGTTTTATGGCAGCAATGATCTGCTGCTCTTGCGCAGGTTCAAGGGCACAATACAGCTAAGCGACTTAATTTTGATAACATTATTTATATGAGCTATTCAATTGATTTTAGACGTAAAGTGATATTTACGATGGAAGAAGAAGGGTTGAGT
>NZ_CACTIE010000041.1 GCF_902713415.1 Arsenophonus endosymbiont of Bemisia tabaci Q2 | reverse complement strand
ATATTAACATTAACAGCGATGTTTTCTATGCATGGGTCACCCAAGTCCTTATCCCAGTACTTCCTAAAAACAGTGTAATCATCATGGATAATGCAACTTTTCACAAGAAACAGAGTATTAACAAGTCATCATCGATGCGGGGCATATGGTGGAATATTTGCCTATCTATTCGCCAAATCTTAATCCAATTGAACATAAATGGGCACAAGCTAAATGCAAAAAAAGAGTACTCGGATGCGACACAGATATTTTGTTCGCACTCAATATCGTGTAATCAAAATTAAGTCGCTTAGCTATAATTGGAAAATCCAGTACTTGATAGACACTTTATCTATCAAACGATTTAGGAGACAGCTTTGTTATGAGGCTCTTTGGTTATGCCTGTGTATCTATAGCTAAGCGACTTAATTTTGATTACAAAATATATGTTTTTCTTCAATATAAATTTACTGATATAGAGTAATTACTTGTAATCATTTTAAAGTCGCCCAGCTATACCAGTCAACAGTCACTGGATGTGCAGGTGAAATCGCTAAAAGCCGAAGGAGTAAAGGCTAACCGGATTTTTACCGATAAAGAGTCGGGCATCCATAAAAAACGCGAAGGCCTTCAGTTTTTCCGGCTCAAGGTTGAGGAAGGCGATATTATATTGGTGAAGAAGCTAGACCGATTGGGCCGCGATACAGCAGATATGATCCAACTCATCAAAGAGTTTGACTCAATGGGGGTGGCAATCCGGTTTATGGATGACGGGATTAGCACCGAAGGAACCATGGGGAAGATGGTGGTAACTATTTTGTCAGCTGTGGCTCAGGCCAAACGGTTAGGAATACTGGAACGAACGAATGAAGGTCGTGAGGAAGCGAAAGCGAAAGGCGTTAGGTTTGGACGTAAACCCACTATAGACCGTGTAAAAGTTCGTCGTCTCTATGAGAACGGAGTTGGTGTGACAGAGATTGCGAGACAATTAAAAATTGGTCGTTCAACAGTTTACAAAGTGCTCTCATAATCAAAGCTTAGCGTACGATTTTTCCGTTTTCTGAGGCGACCCTTATAATAAATATCAAAAATATTAATAAAGCTTGTCGATAAAATCGATACAATTCAACCATAAAATATATTATTCATTAAGTTATGATTTATTATTTGCACATACAGAAAAGACACCTTAATTAGGTGGCCTTAATATTTTAAGCTTAGCAGTTTCTTACTCTCACATGGGGAGACCCGACACTACCATGGGCACTACGGCATTTCACTTCTGAGTTCGACATGGGATCAGGTGGAGCTACCGCGCTATAGCTACTAAGCAAATTCTTTGCTATTTATATTTTAACGAACGTTTAAGTAGCTTATCCATGATATTAATAATTAAAAGTATAGATAAATAACCACTAACCAAACTGTTCTATCAGAGATCCATTTTACTAATGGTCTTTCCCATTAGCCTTAAATTAAAGGCTGGCAGTTCCCTACTCTCACATGGGGAGAGCCCACACTACCATCGGCGCTACGGCATTTTACTTCTGAGTTCGGTATGGGGTCAGGTGGGACCACCGCGCTATTCGCGCCAGACAAATTTTTTCTATTTATCCCGTCTTATTTCGCTGCTTTATAGTCTGCATAGTCTGCTGACCTACCTCAGTAGCGAATACACCTTGGCCTTCAGCAAAATTTGCCCATATTCAATCTCAAAACAAGCTAAAATTTTCTCTCTTAAAATATCTTCGGTGTTGTCAGGTTAAGCCTCTCGGGTTATTAGTACTAATTAGCTCAACGTATCGCTACGGTTACACACTTAGCTTTATCTACGTCCTCGTCTTGAACACCCCTTATAGGACATTACTGTCAGGGAAGACTTATCTTGAGGCAAGTTTCCCGCTTAGATGCTTTTAGCGGTTATCTCTTCCGCACTTATCTATTCTATTTTATTCTATTTTATACTAGGCAATGCCATTGGCATGACAACCTGTACACCAGTGGTGCGTCGACTCCGGTTCTTTCGTACTAGCAGCAGCTCTCCTCAATCTTTCCTCACCCACGACAGATAGGGACTGAACTGTCTCAGGACGTTCTAAACCTGGCTCACGTACCACTTTAAATCCCGAAACAGAGGCATACCTTTGGGATCTACTTCAGCCCCAGGATGTGATGAGCCGACATCGAGTTGCCAAACACCGCCGTCGATATGAACTCTTTGGCGGTATCAGCTTGTTATCGCCGGAGTACCTTTTATTTGTTGAGCGATAGTCCTTCCATTCAGAACTACCGGGATCACTAAGACCTACTTTCGTACCTGCTCGCACCGTCACCCTCGCAGTCAAGCTGGCTTATGCCTTTGCACTAACCTCACGATGTCTGACCTTGATTAGCCAACCTTCGTGCTCCTCCGTTACGCTTTGGGAGGAGATTGCCCCAGTCAAACTACCCATTAGACACTGTCCTCAGCCCGGATGAGGACTAGGGGCCCAAGTTATAGCTAAGCGACTTAATTTTGATTACACCATAGTGAGTACGCACAAAATATCTGTGTTCCATCCGAGCGCTCTTTTTTGCATTTAGCTTGTGCCCATTTATGTTCAATTGGATTAAGATCTGGCGAATAGGTAGGCAAATATTCCACCATATGCCCCGCATCGATGATGACTTGTTGAATACTCTGTTTCTTGTGAAAAGTTGCATTATCCATGATGATTACACTGTTTTTAGGAAGTACTGGGATAAGGACTTGGGTGACCCATGCATAGAAAACATCGCTGTTAATGTTAATATTGATATCAAATAATCCGATAACAAACAGCGTTGTGCCTAATAAAGGCCCGATAACATTTGTTTTTTCTTTAGCTCCCCAGTTCTTGAGAACAACACACTGTTGACCTTTCGGGGAATAGCCGTGAGTCCGCGGGCTATCGTGTGAAAACCACTTTCATGAATAAAAACAATATGCTTACCTTCTTTTTGCGATCATACTGTTGTTTTTTTGTTGAAACGTTTGTCGAGTGTTTTCGTCGGTTTTCGGATGATGTAGAGTTTTTTTTATAGGTCAATCCTATTTTTTTAAGAGCTTGCCAAATGGCTTTCTGACAAATGCCAAAACGCTCTGCACGCTCTTTTTGGTAAGCATCTGGATATTGTTCAACATCTTTTATCAACTCGGATTTATCGATTTTTCGCTGACGCGTACTCGATGCTTTTGGCTCTATTTGATTAATCCAACGCGATACAGATGC
>NZ_CACTIE010000040.1 GCF_902713415.1 Arsenophonus endosymbiont of Bemisia tabaci Q2 | reverse complement strand
CAGAGACAATCCGAAATTGCTTCGTTGTTTCTCGGATACTCAACCCTTCTTCTTCCATCGTAAATATCACTTTACGTCTAAAATAAATTGAATAGCTCATATAAATAATGTCATCAAAATTAAGTCGCTTAGCTATAACTGTCACTTCGTATTGTCCTTTTATCACCGTATAAATAGTTAAACCACCTTTACGAAATGGTTTTTCACTAAGTTGATGCGTACCTGCTTTAGTAACATTAATAGAAAAACTAAATAACCGATCACTAAATAACATGGTCTCTAAAGATTCATTAGTAGCAATCTCTTTACAACTACGAAAAATTTCTTCAAATCCCAACGGCAGTTGGTTTATTTGCCAGTTAAATCGCTTAGTGATCGATTTAGGGATAAGTAATAAGGGAGGCATATTTAACGATGCGATCACATGCATTGATTTCAGCAACGCTTGACTATTAAAAGCCACAGAGACAACTCTAAATTGCTCTAATATTTCATTCTTACTATCTAAAAGATCAATAGGCAATGGTAACTTGCTTTTTTGATCAATTAAGAAGATATAGCTAAAACGTGAATTATCTTTCGGTATAACACGAATAACCTGACAGCTTATATCACCAATATGTGTTCTACCTAACTTAATGAAATTATAATAGGATTGCAGTTTAGCAAAATTAGCAAACACTACCGACGGCAAATAATCAACGATATAAGTGCCCTCTAAGCTAAAAGAATCAAATCCTGGCTCAAAGTAGCTAACTTGATTACCTTTCTGAATAATTTCACGACGAAAATTATTTATCTGCATCATTTGAGAAATTGGTTGATTGTCAATAATGACATGACGATATTTGATCGGGGTTATACCTTGTCGATTAACAATAATAAATGATAATTGGTAGGGGTAAAGACTTTACTGCGTTACCCATATCAATTCAATTAATAAAGTTTCAACCGATAATTCTTTCGCATAGGAATGTAAAGGAAACAATAAACGGCCCAACAAAAAAAGAGGGCGGATAACCAATGCTTCATTACTACTATACTACTATTCTTACTATACTACTATTCTTATTATTCTGCTCTTGAGTAAGATTTTTCTGCTACTGGTGAAAATGATGTTACACTTTGATTCAGCATTGAACGACGCTCAAGCTCATATTGTTGTAACATCAGACCAAGCCCGCGATTACGTTGTTCTAGCTGCTCGGTTTTTGGATGAGCAAACAATTGATCATTAGATACTGATCATTAGATACATTTAAACTCACAGGCGACGCAGACCCCATGATAGGTACCCGCATTAAATATGGGTGAGTCAGATTTGACATCAGTTTCTATGCTAGACGTATTATAATTCTGAACACCTGCAATAATAGTTACGGCAACGCTCGCTGCGAAACCAACTTGGGTCATCTTGTTAGCCCAAGGGCAAAGCTTACGCGAAAAAGGCATTAAATACCAGCTAGCAGTCACAGGTTGTGACTCCGGTATTGCATTAGGCGCAATTTGGATAGGCTCACTTGCCAGCGCCTGCTCTACTTTGTCGGTAATATCAAGATGGATAACTTCATTGATCTCGCCTCTCAAACTGTCGCAGATAAGATGGTAGCTCTCCCATCGTTTCTGTAACGCAACATCTTGTAAAATGGTATGGATCAATTCTGAATCAAAGATCTCTCCATTTATTAAAGCGGAAAGTCTCTCTCTATGCATGCCAAAGTAACCTTCAGTAAAATGTGAACCACATTTAATTTCGTATTAGCGGCTGCACTTTATTATCAATAGCTTCTCTTGCTCGAAAAATGCGAGAACGAACTGTACCAACAGGACAATCCATAATAAGCGCTATCTCCTCATAACTTAGTCCATCTAACTCCCTAAGCGTAATTGCCAGACGTAAATCTTCAGGAAGTGACTCTATAGTCCGGAAGACTACTTTTCTCAATTCTTCTGACAACATTAAATTCTCAGGGTTAGAAATTTCTTTTAATGCATTAGAAGCCTCAAAATTCTGTGCATTAACTACATCCAAATCATTCGATGGCGGTCGACGTCCTTGGGATATAAGATAATTTTTTGCTGTATTTACAGAGATCCGGTAAAGCCAAGTATAAAATGCGCTTTCACCACGAAATGAACTGATAGCGCGATAAGCTTTAATAAATGCCTCTTGAGCTACATCCGGTACATCTCCCTGCGGCACATAACGAGAAACAAGGCTCACAACTTTATTCTGGTATCTGATAACCAGTAAATTAAAAGCTTTTTTTTCCCCTTTTTGTACCCGTTCAACCAACACCTGGTCTGTTAACTGCTCGCTCATTCGAGGTCACTTCTCCCGAAAATAAGCCTCATATTTTCCTTATTTGAACCCGCCATGTTTTCTCTCATTTGTAAGCAAGCATCTTTTTGAGTGACAAAAACTCGCAAAGTTCCAGTCAATTTAAATTATTTAGATTTAATCTAAGCTAAACCATAAGAAAAGTTCTTTCAAGGCCATCGTATTTACTCTAAATAAAAGAATAGGCTAACATGGTAATTTACTCTATTCCTAAACCTTAGTAATAAAATATTATGCCATCAACACAACATTATACGGATATTTTAATCATTGGTAGTGGCATCGCCGGTCTGTCGTTAGCACTTCGATTAGCACCACAATACCAAATAACGATACTTAGTAAAAACATTTC
>NZ_CACTIE010000039.1 GCF_902713415.1 Arsenophonus endosymbiont of Bemisia tabaci Q2 | reverse complement strand
AACAGGATTGTGCCCAATAAAGCGCCGATAACATTTGTTCTTCCTTTAGCTCCACAGTTCTTGAGACCAACACACCGTTGACCTTTCGGGGAATAGCCGTGAGTCCGCGGGGTATCGTGTGAAAAACCACTTTCATCAATAAAAACAATATGCTTGCCTTCTTTTACATACTGTTGTTTTTTGTTGAAACGTTTGTCGAGTGTTTTCGTCGGCTTTCGGATGACGTAGAGTTTTTTTATAGGTCAATCCCATTTTTTTAAGAGCTTGCCAAATGGCCTTCTGAAAAACGCCAAAACGATCTGCAAGCTCTTTTTGGTAAGCATCTGTATATTGTTCAACATATTTTATAGCTAAGCATCTTAATTTTGATTACAAAATATATGTTTTTCTCCAATATAAATTTACTGATATAGAGTAATTACTTGTAATCATTTTAAAGTCGCCCAGCTATATCGAGCCAAAAGCATCAACTACGCGTCAGCGAAAAATCGATAAATCCGAGTTGATAAAAGATGTTGAACAATACCAGATGCTTACCAAAAAGAGCGTGCAGAGCGTTTTGGCGTTTGTCAGAAGGCCATTTGGCAAGCTCTTTAAAATCGGATTGACCTATAAAAAACTCTACGTCATCCGAAAGCCGACGAAAATACTCGACAAACGTTTCAACAACAAAACAACAGTATGAAAAAGAAGGCAAGCATATTGTTTTTATTGATGAAAGTGGTTTTTCACACGATACCTCGCGGACTCACGACTATTCCCCGAAAGGTCAACGGTGTTTTGGTCTCAAGAACTGAGGAGCTAAAGGAAGAAAATGTTATCGGCGCTTTATTGGGCACAACGCTGTTTGCTATCAGATTATTTGATATCAATATTAACAGCGATGTTTTCTATGCATGGGTCACCCAAGTCCTTATCCCAGTACTTCCTAAAAACAGTGTAATCATGATGGATAATGCAACTTTTCACAAGAAACAGAGTATTCAACAAGTCATCATCAATGCGGAGCATATGGTGGAATATTTGCCTACCTATTCGCCAGATCTTAATCCAATTGAACATAAATGGGCACAAGCTAAATGCAAAAAAGAGCGCTCGGATGCGACACAGATATTTTTTTCGCACTCAATATGGTGTAATCAAAATTAAGTGGCTTAGCTATAAAAAAATTAAAAAAGCCTGGACGAGATCCCCGGCCAGAATTTAAAACAGCCACTTTTATCAATGGTATTGAAACCATGGAAGATCTTAAAGTAGGTATGATATTAGAAGGTTCGGTGACCAATGTGACCAATTTTGGTGCGTTTGTCAATATTGGCGTTCATCAGGATGGTTTGGTACACATTTCCTCTCTGTCCGATAAATTTCTTAAAGATCCTCAATTCTCTAGTCAAAACAGGGGATATTATCACCGTTAAAGTCATCAATATTGATTTAAACCGTAAACGAATTGCATTAAGCATGCGTCTGGATGAGAAAACAACAGATACGCGACAACAACATCGTAATAAGCCACAGACAGGCAAAAATGCCTCCTCAGCCAGTTCAACTAAAACATCCCAACGTAACAATATGCCATTCGCTAATAGTGTAATGGCTGATGCACTGGCGGCGGCAGCACTCAATAAAAAGCGTTAATTGTTAACATATATTATATAGTTAATAGTCTGATCTAACATCAGACTATTAACATATTCAATTTTAAAAAATGTTTTTTTTAATAAAAACTAATGAATTAACACTAATTTTGATGCCAATACTTCACTCTCTAGAGAACTATTGATCAATATCAATTGCTGTCATTTAAAAAAGCGCTAAATTAATTCGAGTAGCATATAATTATGATTATCATTATTAATATAAGAATGATAATATTTTTCATTAATTTTACTATTCATCTGGTACCCATTTGCGGTATCTTTGTTTTTTTGGCTCTAGAGTGGAAGTGTCTATGTCAATTCTTCCTAATCATCGATACAAAATTGTCGGATTTTCAGCAGAAATAAATCCAGCTTACCGTCAAAAGTTACTTTCTTTAGGTATGTTACCTGGATCTTTTTTTAACGTTATTCGTATAGCGCCGTTTGGTGATCCTATTCAAATCGAAACTCGCCGTATAAATTTGATCTTAAGAAAAAAAGATCTTGCGTTATTAAATTTGGACGATGCCGGCAACCAAGCGGTATAAAAACATTTTTTATGATAACTAAATAGCCTATTGCTTATTACTCATCTGACACCAAAACTATGAAACCATTAACTATTGGCCTTATTGGCAACCCTAACGCCGGTAAAACGACACTCTTTAATCAATTAACAGGCGCTTGCCAACGTGTTGGCAACTGGTCTGGTGTCACTGTTGAGCGAAAGGCTGGTCGCTTTGCAACCTCGGAATATGATATTGAATTAGTTGACCTGCCTGGCACCTATTCACTAACCACTATTTCAGAACAGACCTCACTCGATGAGCAAATTGCCTGTCATTTCATCCTAAGTGGCGAAGCGGATATGTTGATAAATGTTATCGATGCCGCTAAGCTCGAGCGTAATCTTTATCTAACATTACAACTTATTGAATTAGGTGTGCCTTGTATCGTTGCGCTTAATATGTTGGATATTGCCGAAAACAAAAATATTTATATTAATATTGATGAACTTCAAACACGCCTGGGCTGCCCTGTTATCCCTCTAGTTTCGACTCGCGCAAAAGGTATTAGCAAATTAAAACAAGCGATTGATAAACATAGCAATAATCTTATTTCAACACTCATCCGCTATCCCGATTTTTTGCTCACCAAAGTGGAAAATTTAGTTCAAGTTATTGACCATAATAAATTCAATCATCAACAGCGCCGTTGGCTAGCACTACAAATCTTAGAAGGTGATATATATAGCCTGGAACGTGCCGCTATTTCCACTGATAAATTAGATAAAATTAGGACCCATTTCCAATCTCAACAACAAGAAGAACCTGAGCTCATCATTGCTGATGCACGCTATCAAACTATTGTCCGCCTTTACGAAGCAGTGATTAATACTGAAACGGAAAAACCGAATACCTTAACGCAATTTATTGATAATATAGTACTTAATCGCTGGTTTGGGGTGCCGATATTTCTTTTTATCATGTATTTGATGTTCATACTTGCTATCAATATTGGTGGTGCATTACAACCGATCTTTGAAGGTGGCTCAGAAGCCATTTTCATCCATGGAATTCAATGGATTGGCCATACTTTTAACTTTCCCCAATGGTTGACGGTTTTCCTCGCCGAAGGGGTAGGTGGTGGTATCAACACTGTTTTGCCATTAGTTCCCCAAATTGGTTTAATGTATTTATTCCTTTCTGTATTGGAAGACTCAGGTTATATGGCACGCGCAGCATTTGTCATGGATAGACTGATGCAAGCACTAGGTCTCCCTGGTAAATCTTTTGTTTCTTTGATTGTCGGTTTTGGCTGTAATGTGCCTGCTATTATGGGTGCACGGACACTAGATACTCCTCGTGAACGATTAATCACCGTTTTAATGGCGCCTTTTATGTCTTGTGGCGCCAGGCTGGCTATTTTTGCTGTCTTTGAGGCCGCTTTTTTTGGCAAAAATGGCGCAAGTATTGTTTTTTATCTTTATTTATTAGGTATTGTCATTGCCATCCTAACCGGGTTGTTATTGAAATATACTGTTGCACGGGGCGAATCCTCCCCTTTTATCATGGAATTACCGGTTTACCATGTACCACACTTAAAAACATTACTATTACAGACCTGGCAAAGATTGAAAGGCTTTGTCTTAAGAGCGGGAAAAGTGATTATTATTGCCAGTATGATTATCGGTGCACTTAATAGTTTTTCTTTGTCCGGTAAAGTCGTTGATAATATTAACCAATCAGCATTAGCGTCATTAAGTAAAACCGTTACCACGTTATTGAAACCTATCGGTATCAATGATGATAATTGGCAAGCAACCGTTGGACTTATTACCGGCGCATTAGCTAAAGAAGTGGTTGTCGGCACATTGAATACACTGTACACCGCCGAAAATATTACTCAAACACCTTTTTATGCCGAGCAATTTAATCTGTTAGATGAATTAGAAGATGCGGTTAATGAAACTTGGGATAGTCTAAAAAAAACATTCAGTTTAAGTGTCTTATCCAATCCTATTGAAGCCAGTAAAGGTGATGATGATATGAATAGCAGTACAATGGGCGCTATGGCAGCACGGTTCGGCTCGTCTTTATCAGCCTATAGCTATCTAATCTTTGTTCTACTTTATGTGCCTTGCATTTCTGTATTAGGAGCCATTGCCCGTGAAACGAATCGAAACTGGATGACATTTTCTATTTTATGGGGCTTGAATGTTGCTTATTCCGTTTCTGCCTTGTTCTACCAAATAGCCACTTTCTCACAACATCCACAATATAGCGCGTGGGTTATTGGGATGCTCGTCGTGTTTAACTTACTGTTAATTGCATTGTTGCGCCATTCACGTAAAACGCATAACACTAAAACTCCATCATAATGTCCATAAATGTAACCACAGCCAAAGTGGTTCATGCCAACACTAGAGGTAATGAGATGATCAGTTTATTGCAAGTCAGAGATATGGTTGCGCTGTATGGCAGAACGGATGCTTACCAAATTAGTCAGAAATTCTCTGCTTCATTACCTATGATTGAGGCTATGTTAGATAAATTAGCGGCCATGGGAAAATTAGAACAAATTGATCAATCATCCTGTTTAACGGGCCATAGTTGTAAGCAATGTCCCGAAATAAAAAAGTGTAACCTAAAAATTTATCAAGTTACTTCTCTCTAATTTATGCGAGTAAGCGATAATTTATTAAAATTATCGCTTACTCGATTAGCATAAAGAATGTTTTTGCTTTTATTCTGACTCCCCATATTCATTTCTCCAATTGCCGCAAAAAATCGACTAACAATTGAATAAACTGATTAGGATGAGAAATAAAAGGGGCATGGGCCACATGTTTTATTACCACCGAAGGCGAATTTGGTAACCATTTATCCAGCATTGGTACTATTTTTTTGGGTACTAAGCTATCAAGGTCACCATAAATACGCAAAAAAGGTTTATTTAAGGTTAATAAAGATTGCCGTAGATCAGTTGTTCGCACAATTTTTAAACCTGCGTTTAACACGGCAACAGAGGGTAACGGCTGCTCTAGTATCACCGATTTTAATAACCGTATATCGCCATTAGCTGTTTTAGTGCCCAATGTTTGCAATACAAGAAAACGTTCTACTGTACGATGAAAATCAACCTGTAATTGTCGTTCAAAGCCCTTAAGTACCGTAGGTTTAATGCCTGGCCAATTTTCTTGTTGTCCAAAACAGGGCGATGAAGCCACTGTTATTAAACCTGCTATTTCAGCTTGATGGTTAAGTGAGATGATACTAGCAATCAGTCCGCCTAACGACCAACCTAACCAAATAGCCTCCTTGGGCGCTTTCTGCCAAATTACCTCTGCCATTTGTTGTAGCGACATCGGTGGAAAAAGATTACTACGACCATAGCCAGGTAAGTCAACTAGATGGAGACGAAAATGAGAACCACATTCCACTTCAATGGTACGCCAAACTTCTGCATTCAATCCCCATCCGTGCAATAGCACAATATCTTGTTTTCCTTTACCCAACTGCTGCCAAAACAGTGTCGTCATAGTTATTCTCGCTTTACAGGTATAAAAAAGGACATCATTATATTAACAATGGCTGGGTATTGTTGGCTATGCCACCAAACACTAAAATATCACTTTCATGGCATTTGTCACTACTGTTTAAAACATTTGCCTTATCTAAAACGAGTTTGTCATCGCTGTGCTTTACCCGTTGAACAATTCACCCTTGCTTGCGGTCGCTGTTTACAAACTCCACCCTATTGGCACAATCTTCTCGCCATTACTCCCTATATACCACCATTAAGCAAGCTAATACAGCAGTACAAATATGAAAAAATAACGCAAATCGCCTTTATCCTTGCACGCTTATTTCTACTCTATTGGCAACAAGGATATCGCCAACAACGCTGGCGCAAACCAGATATCATAATAGCGATCCCACTTCATCATGGTAAACATTGGCAACGTGGATTTAATCAAGCCAGTTTAATATAGCTAAGCGACTTAATTTTGATGACATTATTTATATGAGCTATTCAATTGATTTTAGACGTAAAGTGATATTTACGATGGAAGAAGAAGGGTTGAGTATCCGAGAAACAGCGAAGCAATTTCGGATTGGCTCTGCATCTGTATCGCGTTGGATTAATCAAATAGAGCCAAAAGCATCGACTACGCGTCAGCGAAAAATCGATAAATCCGAGTTGATAAAAGATGTTGAATAATACCCAGATGCTTATCAAAAAGAGCGTGCAGAGCGTTTTGGCGTTTGTCAGAAGGCTATTTGGCAAGCTCTTAAAAAAATGGGATTGACCTATAAAAAACTCTACGTCATCCGAAAGCCGACGAAAACACTCGACAAACGTTTCAACAAAAAAACAGTATGAAAAAGAAGGCAAGCATATTGTTTTTATTGATGAAAGTGGTTTTTCACACGATACCCCGCGGACTTACGGCTATTCCCCGAAAGGTCAACGGTGTGTTGGTCTTAAGAACTGGGGAGCTAAAGGAAGAACAAATATTATCGGCGCTTTATTGGCCACAACGCTGTTTGCTATCGGATTATTTGATATCAATATTAACAGCGATGTTTTCTATGCATGGGTTACCCAAGTCTTTATCCCAGTACTTCCTAAAAACAGTGTAATCATGATGGATAATGCAACTTTTCACAAGAAACAGAGTATTCAACAAGTCATGATCGATGCGGGGCATATGGTGGAATATTGGCCTACTTATTCGCCAGATCTTAATCCAATTGAACATAAATGGGCACAAGCTAAATGTAAAAAAAAGAGCGCTCGGATGCGACACAGATATTTTGTTCGCACTCAATATGGTGTAATCAAAATTAAGTCGCTTAGCTATAGCAACTCAATTAGCCTATTGGTTAGGATGCCAATTTCAAACTAATTCAATTATTCGCACTCCTGCTACACTACCGCAAACTCAACTTTCTGCTAAAAAACGTACCCAAAATCTTAGTAAAGCTTTTAGGGTAAAAAAATCGTTTCAAGATCGCCATATTGCCGTATTTGATGATGTCATTACAACAGGAACAACAATGAATGAAGTTGCTAAATTGCTGATTAGTGCTGGAGCAAACTCAGTTCAAGCCTAAGCAATACGCAGAACCTTGTAGAAAGTAAGGAAAAGAGCGTATGATAAACATACTAAAATGATAAAATTGAGCATCGATTATGATTAATATTACTAAAGCAGCACAAGCTCATTTTGCCAAACTATTGGCAAATCAAAAAACTGGTACACAAATTCGCGTATTTGTCATCAATCCTGGCACACCTTCTGCAGAAGGTGGGGTCTCTTATTGTCCTCCTGATGCTATCGAAGCGACGGATATTGAACTTAAATTTGATAAACTTTCAGCTTATATTGATGAAATTAGCGCACCTTTTCTGCAAGAGGCCGAAATCGATTTCGTAACGGATCAATTAGGCTCTCAACTTACCCTAAAAGCGCCTAATGCTAAAATGCGAAAAGTGACTGACGATGCTCCACTGATTGAACGAGTTGAATATGTTATTCAATCACAAATTAACCTACAATTAGCAGGCCATGGAGGACGGGTTTCATTGATGGAAATCACTGACGATGGATATGCAATTCTACGATTCGGTGGAGGATGTAATGGCTGTTCAATGGTCGATATTACCTTAAAAGAAGGTGTTGAAAAACAGTTGCTAAATATGTTCCCAGACGAATTAAAAGGAGTAAAAGATTTAACCGAACATCAGCGTGGTGATCACTCTTATTATTAAAATAATTACTCATTTTCGCCAATGATGGATACTTTTTAAAAGTACAGAGAGTATCTTGTTTTTCCGAATGTAAAATAATATTGTGCAGATTACTATGGATAATTTTCAATTAATTACAGTTGAACAAGCCTATAAACTTTGGCAAACAGGTGACATCATCATTGTCGACATTCGTGACCCAGAAAGTTTTCATTCAGCGCATATTAAAGGCGCTTACCATCTCACGAATGAGACCTTAAATAACTTTATTAAGCAAAAAGACTTTGACTCACCGGTAATGATAATGTGTTACCATGGCTATAGTAGCCATGGCGCAGCACGCAGCACAATATTGCACGCAGCACAATATTTAGTTAATATGGGCTTCGAAACTGTTTATAGCATAAACGGTGGTTTTAAAGCATGGTTGAGAGAATAGCCACACACCATGAACTCACTCTCGTAAGCGATATAACTGGTTATGATCCATTTAACTTCTATAGCAAATCCTAGATTAGCACAAGCATTTATTGATTATATTGCGATGCAAAATATTGTTATAGAAATGCGCGCAGAACCACAGGGAAAATTTTTTGATCTCTGGCTATATGATGAAAATAAGTTCGATCAAGTTCAGCAAGAACTAAAGCTGTTTATGCAAGATCCTCTTAATTCACGTTATCAGGCAGCAAGTTGGCAAACGGGACATATTGATAAAAAATTTGGCTACCGTAATTATCTCACTGTTGATTATTTTAAAAAACAATCTGGCCCACTACTCATCATCGTTTTCTTTTTAGCTATTTTTATTTATATTTGGATGTTAATTTCCGGTAATGACGCCGTAATGGCTTATCTGGCTTGGCCATCAAGTACTCAGTACACGCAAATCTGGCGAATATTCACCCCCGCCCTACTTCACTTTTCGTTGATGCATATTTTATTTAATTTAATGTGGTGGTGGTATTTAGGTAGTCAGGTAGAACGCCAATTGAGTACAGGTAAACTATTTGTCATTGCTATTGTATCAGCTCTTTTTAGTAATTGGGGGCAATCGCTCTTTAGTGGCTCTGCTTTTGGTGGTCTTTCCGGCGTAGTTTTTTCGCTGATTGGCTACGTTTGGTTAACCGGTGAACGTCACCCAGAAAAAGGTGTTTCTATTCCAAGAGGGTTAATGATATTTGCTGTTTTATGGTTATTTCTTGGTTACTTTGATATTTTTGGCATGAAAATAGCTAGCACAGCACACATTGCCGGGTTAATTATCGGTTTATTAATGGGATTATGGGATAATAGACATAAACCAAATAATACCAAACATGACCAATACATATAGTGATACTTGAGGTTTTTGTGAAGCAAACTCAACGCCATGATACTATTATCGAACTTGCCCGCATTCAAGGCTATGTAAGTACTGAAAAGTTAGTTGAATATTTCAATGTCAGCCCACAAAGTATCCGTCGTGATCTCAATGAACTTGCGGAAAAAATAAAATTCAGCGCCATCACGGAGGTGCCGCGCTTCCTTCAAGTTCTGTTAATACTGCTTACCACGATCGCAAGATGATGTGGTCGAGCTAAAAAGAACGGATTGCTCAACATGTTGCCCGTCAAATCCCTAATTGAGCTACACTATTTATTGATATCGGCACTACACCAGAAGCTGTCGCCTATGCTTTGCTGGATCATAAAAAATTAAGGATCGTCACTAATAATCTTAATGTTGCAACCCTACTTATGACAAAAGAGGATTTTCGTCTGATCTTAGCAGGAGGAGAAGTTCGCAGCCGTGATGGAGGAATTTTTGGTGAGGCAACCTTAGATTTTATAACTCAATTCCGTCTTGACTATGGTATAGCTAAGCGTCTTAATTTTGATTACAAAAATATATGTTTTTCTCCAATATAAATTTACTGATATAGAGTAATTACTTGTAATCATTTTAAAGTCGCCTAGCTATATTTTAGGCATTAGTGGTATCGATGGAGACGGTTCATTACTCGAATTCGACTACCATGAAGTACGAACAAAAAAGCGATTATTGAAAATTCTCGTTGCGTTATCCTGGTTACTGATCACTCAAAATTTGGTCGCAATGCAATGGTTAACCTAGTTAGTATGGAGATGATTGATTATCTTTTTACTGACAAAGCACCTCCTGCAAACATCCACAAAATCATTGAGCATCATAATGTATAGCTAAGCGACTTAATTTTGATTACACGATATTGAGTGCGAACAAAATATCTGTGTCGCATCCGAGCGCTCTTTTTTTGCATTTAGCTTGTGCCCATTTATGTTCAATTGGATTAAGATCTGGCGAATAGGTAGGCAAATATTCCACCATATGCCCCGCATCGATGATGACTTGTTGAATACTCTGTTTCTTTTGAAAAGTTGCATTATCCATCATGATTACACTGTTTTTAGGAAGTACTAGGATAAGGACTTGGGTGACCCATGCATAGAAAACATCGCTGTTAATATTGATATCAAATAATCCGATAGCAAACAGCGTTGTGCCCAATAAAGCGCCGATAACATTTGTTCTTCCTTTAGCTCCCCAGTTTTTGAGACCAACACACCGTTGACCTTTCGGGGAATAGCCGTGAGTCCGCGGGGTATCGTGTGAAAAACCACTTTTATCAATAAAAACAATATGCTTTCCTTCTTTTTCATACTGTTGTTTTGTTGTTGAAACGTTTGTCGAGTGTTTTCGTCGGCTTTCGGATGACGTAGAGTGACGTAGAGTTTTTTATAGGTCAATCCCATTTTTTTTAAGAGCTTGCCAAATCGCCTTCTGACAAACGCCAAAACGCTCTGCACGCTCTTTTTGGTAAGCATCTGGATATTGATTGTTCAACATCTTTTATCAACTCGGATTTATCGATTTTTCGCTGACGCGTAGTCGATGCTTTTGGCTCTATTTGATTAATCCAACGCGATACAGATGCACAGAAAATCCGAAATTGCTTCGCTGTTTCTCGGATACTTAATCCTTCTTCTTCGATCGTAAATATCACTTTACGTCTAAAATCAATTGAATAGCTCATATAAATAATGTCATCAAAATTAAGTCGCCCAGCTATATGTGATGATGAATCTGATTCACCTCAAGCTATTACACGTGATTACACCCTCGACATTCATGATGAACAAGGAAAAGCACCTTTACTATCTGTTTTTCGGGGTAAATTAACCACCTATCGTAAACTTGCAGAGCATGCGATAGATAAATTAGCTCATTACTATTCTAATGCCGGTAAAGCGTGGACTAAATAAGCAACGCTACCTGGTGGTGATATCGAAGGCTGTTATCGTGACGATTATGCCCAACTATTAGGTAAACGCTACCCATGGTTACTAGAAGGCATTGCATTGCAATATGCCCGCACTTACGGTAGTAGTAGCAATTTGATCTTAAAACAAGCACAATCCTTATCAGATCTAGGTGAAGCTTTTGGCCACAATTTATGCAAAGCTGAATTACGTTATTTAGTCCAAAATGAATGGGTTACAGAGTTAGATGATGTCATCTGGCGCAGAACCAAATTAGGTATGTGGCTCAATGATGACGAGAAACAACTAATAACGCAATGGTTGACTAAAAATACAACCATCACGCAATAAAACCATATAAGCCTCATAAACTTATGAGGCTTACTATCGAAACTTTATCAACTACAACCCGCTCAAACCAGTTAATAAAGTTTCTTCGCCGTATCTAACCAATCCTGCTTAAACTTACGTTGCATATTTTCAACTGCATCAATAATATCATGATGAACCAGTTTATCATTTTGAATACCAACACAGCGCCCACCATACCCCTGTAAAAGTAACTGAATAGAGTAAGCGCCCATATGAGATGCCAGAACTCGATCACTCGCAACCGGACTACCACCTCGCTGAATATGGCCTAAAACCGTTGCTCGTGTCTCATGGCCCGTTGCTTTTTCAATATATTTTGTCAACTCATTAACATCATAAATATGTTCAGTAATGGCAACAATTGCATGACGTTTACCTCTTGCTAAACCAGATTTAATTTCTGTCAGTAACTCTTCCTTATCAAAAAGTATTTCGGGCAATACTACAAACTCACAGCCGCCAGCAATAGCCGCAGATAAAGTCAAATCACCACAATGACGGCCCATTATTTCAACAATCGAAATACGTTTGTGGGAAGTTGAGGTATCACGTAAACGATCAATTGCCTCAACAATAGTATCCAAAGCGGTAAAATAACCAATCGTATAATCAGTACCGGCAACATCATTATCAATAGTTCCGGGTACACCTATACAAGGGAAGCCCGCTTCAGTGATCTTCTTTGCGCCACGATAAGAGCCATCTCCACCGATGACAACCAAGGCATCAATATTATGTTTTTTCATATTCTCAATAGCTTGGGTTCTTACCTTCTCACTATCACGAAATTCAGGAAAACGGGCAGAGCCTAAGAAAGTACCGCCGCGATTAATAATATCAGAGACACTAAAACGGTTGAGTTTTTTTATTCGATTTTCATAAAGTCCCATATAGCCGTCATAGATACCATAAACTTCTAAATCTTCAGAAAGTCCCATGCGCACAACACTACGAATAGCGGCATTCATTCCTGGCGCATCACCACCACTGGTTAAAACGCCAACTTTTTTTATTCCTTTTTTGTTCATGGTGACCTCTGATTTAATATATTGCCATAAGTATAAAAACCATAATTTCATGCATTTTGTTTATGGCTATAACTGGCTGAATTGATTCGGCTTACTACATTATACGATAAAACTTTTACCAAATGCTTAAATTATTAGCTTTCTTTGATAAAGGTAAAATTTAGTATAAATATTGCAAATGCTATCATTAGAATAATGAAATAAAAAATGGTTAATCATTATGTTAATAAATTATATATTTAGCGGATAGTTCAGTTATCTTAATAGATAGTTTAATTTTTTATACTATAAATATATAGATTACTTTTCTTAAACCAGCGCTATCAATAAAACGCTTTTTATGTCCTTTTAATATAGCTAACTTTATCTATAAAAATTTTTAATTTTTAATTTTTAATTTTTAATTAAAACTGTCTGATTAGTTTACACCTCCGATTTGCACTTCATCTAAAATATTCCTTATAAGTCAGTTAGTTCCATCGCAAAACGCATATATAAACTTAACACCACTATAGCTGGGCGACTTTAAAATGATTACAAGTAATTACTCTATATCAGTAAATTTATATTGGAGAAAAAGATATATT
>NZ_CACTIE010000038.1 GCF_902713415.1 Arsenophonus endosymbiont of Bemisia tabaci Q2 | reverse complement strand
AGCTATAACAGGCATTATTACCCACAGTGGAAATCGAAAAATAATATCGCTAGATAGAAATATTTTAGTAATTTTAAATATGGGATCTGCGAGTAAATGAAATAATGGAGAAAAAATGTTAGAAATATTCGATGTGAACTACAACCTTTTGACTGAAAAAAATCAAAAGAATTATTTACGCTAAGAAAAGAAACATTTAAAGATCGCCTTAACTGGGCAGTTAATTGTATTAATGGCATGGAGTTTGATGAATATGATAATGACAAAGCTAACTATTTATTTGGCGTAAGAAGTTTATTTGGCGTAAGAAGTAACACCATCATCTGTAGTGTTAGATTTATTGAAATGCAATTTCCTAATATGATCACAGGCACATTTTCCCCTTTTTTCAAGCATCTCAATCTCCCTAAAGGAAACTATATTGAATCAAGCCCCTTTTTTTTTGGCTAAAAACGGAATAAGCCAGGGAAATGATAATAAAGATCCCGTCTGTTCTATACTATTTTTAGCAATCCTTAATTACTCAAAAAAATACCAGTATATGGTATTCTCACCATAGTTAGTCGTGCTATGTTGAAGATTTTAGAGCGTTCTGGTTGGGATATCTCAATTATCGAAAAAGGGATATCCGAAAAACACGAAAAAGTATATTTGATGCTTTTACCTACAGACTCTGGAAGCCAAAACCAACTCATTCTAAAAATAAGAAACCATTATGACAGCCTTATTAATAATAAATTGAAGCAATGCCCCCCATTAGCATTAGTATATCCATCATTTGGAGACAGATTTAATTAGTTGTAATTCGACACCAAGTCTTATTGCATGCTTAGCATTTAAGACACCTAATTTTTTCATAACATTGCCGATATGAAATTTTACTGTACCCAACTTTATACCTAGTATGGTTGCAATTTCCTGGTATGTTTTTCCCATACTAGCCCAGTATAAAATTTCATTTTCACGCGGTGAAAAAAAATCTTTCCCATCTGCTGGCATAGAGTAGGTTTGTTGAATCATCTCTCGATATAGGGAGGTGATTTTTTCATGAATAGTAAGCAAAAGCATTTGCAAGTCACCCTTGCTCTTTTCTAGCTTTTCTTCTATTATATCCATAGCTCCATCTTCATTCATCAAAATCGATAGGATAGCAAGATAGTTATTACAATTATGAAGCACAAAAGTATAACCATTCGTAATACTATAATTTTTTAAGATATTAAAAATCTTTCTCAAACCATTTAAATCCTTAACAGAAAATCTTTCATTCCAAGAAAAAGGGGTAATTCGACTAAAAGCAGCTAAGACAACTGGATCTATTTGTTGATATTGCCTTTGTTTATATATATCAATCCATTCCGTCGGATAATTTGAGATGATTAACATGCGCATTGGGTCTCTCTTATTAAGAATCATATATGCATATTTGAAATCTCCAAAAACAACAAATTTTCTATCTAAATAATTTTTTACTGAGTTATCTATTTCATCATTACCATAAAATAACTCTGACATCTAATATCACCTCAAAAGTAAAATAATAAACTTCCGTGTTAAGACAAAAAAGTATAGTACAAAACTAGACTTAAGTCTAACTACAATCGAAGCATAAAAAAGGGTAAAGTTAGTATTAGATTTATATAAAAACAATAAAAAAACCTGACCTCATGTAAGGTCAGGCTGCTAAGTTGGCCAACACCAGGGAAATTTATTTCTCAATATTATAAAGCTATATATAGTCAGCAGAACCAAGACGTCTCTGCTGGCTTTATAGATTTTTTTCATCATAATTTGCCATTAATACCTCATTTTTCTTCGCAATACTTTAATTTTCACTTATATATCAATATTCACTTATATATCAATATATTAACCTTAACAAAGAAGTAAACTTTTGCTTACAAATTTATTTATAATTAAATCAATATATCGGCTAATTAGCCATATTTCATTCTAAAAATCAGTTTAATCTATATCTCAATTGCTCTATAAATTTCATTTAGTTATATATCGAACATCCTACATATTAAAATTATCTAAGCATTTTACGATATAAAAACATTATGAATGGCTTATATTCTTTATGAAAATAAATGTACTAAATAAGCAACATTTTTCCATAGATGCTTATCATGATTGAATTTTTCAATATTCTGTCACTAATTAACAATATCTTTTTTAAAAAAACAACATTATAACAATACAAGTGCGTTATTTAGCCACGCTAACAATTTAAAAAAATACCTTAACTTAATAAACTAGTATGATTTTGAGTACTGAATAGTGGCTTACTACTAATATTATTTGATTATATTTTTACTAAATTAATTTTTGATTAATTACATGAAAAACAATGACTATTCAACCAATTGGCTCGATACGATTTACTAACTCACGTAACTACTGTGCTAACTGATCAACAGTTTTTTCTCTGGTAGCAGCTTCTACCGTTAAATTTTCCAAAGTATTGTCGTTATCTCGGATATTGATACCGTTGCGGTAGAGGAAAGTCATGGTCACAAAAAACGCGGTACACTCATTGCCATCATTAAAAATGTGATCTCTGGTGATAGCAACCCAGTAAGTGGCAAACAACTCAAAAATATCCGTAACACCGTCATAATGTGCACGATTTTGCACCTCGTAAATAAGAGCTTCCGTTCTGCTAGGATCCGGCATACCAGAAACGCCGCGAAGCCATTGCAATATACCGGTCATGAAAAGCAATAACTTCCTGTGCGCTGACCCATATCATCGCTTTTTCAATGCCTCTACAGTATGCCCATGGCGCTGTATAATCACATCAAACTCCGCATCCAGCTTAGCGTTCTGGTATGCCTCGAATTCAGCCTTGCTGATAACTACTGCTGAACTTCCATCCCTACGGGTGATTTCAACGGGTTCACTATGAGTGGCAGCATCCAGCACTTCTGACATATTAACGCGGGCTTGAGTGGAAGTGTATGTACGCATGATATGTCTCCTAAACATGATATGTCTCCTAAAGTGTACATTTAAATTGTACGTCGAACATCTGTATTGTGCAACTATATGAAAAGAAATGAGTGATGGGGCCATTAAACATTGAAATTGACGTATATAATACTTGTTTATTTTTTATTAGCTTGGAAAATAAAATATAGCTCACTACCGTCTCAGCATCTTACAAAGAGTTTTCCAATTCATATTCATGTTCTTTTTTATATGTCGTTAAATTTTCGCATATTTTATTGAGGGTGTCCTTAAATTAGTGTACTTAAAACCAACTATAGCTAAGCGACTTAATTTTGATTACACCATATTGAGTGCGAACAAAATATCTGTGTCGCATCCGAGCGCTCTTTTTTTGCATTTAGCTTGTGCCCATTTATGTTCAATTAGATTAAGATCTGGCGAATAGGTAGGCAAATATTCCACCATATGCGCCGCATCGATGATGACTTGTTGAATACTCTGTTTCTTGTGAAAAGTTGCATTATCCATCATGATTACACTGTTTTTAGGAAGTACTGGGATAAGGACTTGGGTGACCGATGCATAGAAAACATCGCTGTTAATATTGATATCAAATAATCCAATAGCAAACAGCGTTTTGCCCAATAAAGCGCCGATATAGCTAAGCGACTTAATTTTGATGACATTATTTATATGAGCTATTCAATTGATTTTAGACGTAAAGTGATATTTACGATGGAAGAAGAAGGGTTGAGTATCCGAGAAACAGCGAAGCAATTTCGGATTGGCTCTGCATCTGTATCGCGTTGGATTAATCAAATATAGCTGAGCGACTTTAAAATGATTACAAGTAATTACTCTATATCAGTAAATTTATATTGGAGAAAAACACATATTTTGTAATCAAAATTAAGACGCTTAGCTATATCATATGAAACTTCTTGAATTAAAAAGCCAGTATTTGCACTTGCTTATTGGTATTAGTTGCAAGTTATGATATCTAGTGAATTTACTTGAGAATCTACTCGATGTTTTGAATCTGCTCACGCATTTGTTCTATTAATACTTTTAATTCAACAGCAGAATTAGTCACTTGGCTATTAATAGACTTTGAGGCCAAGGTATTAGATTCACGATTAAACTCCTGCATCATAAAATCTAACCGACGGCCGACAGCTTCTTGTTTTTTAAGAATATTACGTGTTTCTTTGACATGAGCATCCAGCCTATCAAGCTCTTCTGCAACATCAATACGTTGCGCTAATATGATAAGCTCTTGTTCTAATCGATTATTATCTATCTGAATTTCTGCCTCCTCTAATTTTATTTGTAAGCGCTCACGCTGCCATTTTAAAATTTCAGGCATTTGACGACGAACCGCTTGAATTTTCTGACAAACAGCATCTAGCCGTTGCTCAATCATTATTTTTAGCATCTTGCCTTCGCTTTCCCGATTGAAAATAAAATCATCTAAAGCAAGTTCTAATTGTTTAAGCAAATGCTTACAAATAACATCCAAATTCTGTTCTTGAGCCGACATAACACCAGGCCAGCGAAGAATTTCTAACGGATTAATTTCTCCTTCACCACTACTCTGTTTTACCCAGTTAGCAGTTCTAATCAATTGGTTAGCTAACTCTTCATTCAGCACTAATTCACTCTGTTGGTGTGAACTAAGTTCAAAACGTAAACTACACTCTACTTTCCCTCGGGTTAATCTGGCACGTAGACGCTCACGAATAACAGGTTCCAGACTTCTAAATTGTTCCGGCAAGCGAATATAAGTTTCAAGATAACGTTGGTTAACGGAACGCAGCTCCCAAGCCGCATTTCCCCATTCACTTTTTATGTCTCGTCGTGCGAAAGCGGTCATACTATGGATCATATTTCGTTCCTATAAATAAAAATTAAATTATAACCTTGAGTGAAACCATAGGATAGGCATTCAATGTCGAAGAACGTATAATGCGCCACCAGCATTGTTTAACTACGGAGATAACACCATGCGTCCAGAGAATAGAGAAGCTAATCAGCTGCGCCCTATAAAAATCACCCGCCAATATACTAAACATGCCGAAGGCTCTGTTCTGATTGAGTTTGGTGATACCAAAGTATTATGTAACGCCACAATCGAAGAAGGCGTTCCCCGCTTTTTAAAAGGCCAATCACAAGGTTGGATAACAGCGGAATACGGTATGCTACCACGGGCAACAAATTCTCGTAATATACGCGAAGCAGCAAAAGGCAAACAAACAGGTCGCACCATGGAGATACAACGCCTTATTGGCCGTTCTCTGCGTGCCGCCGTTGATTTAAAGCAATTAGGTGAATATACCATTACACTAGATTGTGATGTTATTCAGGCTGATGGAGGGACTCGTACCGCTGCAATTTCTGGTGCCTGTGTCGCTTTAGCTGACGCATTAAATAAAATGGTCGCAGAAGGAAAATTAAAAAAAAGCCCACTTAAATCGATGGTTGCTGCGGTTTCTGTCGGCATAGTGGATGGCAAACCTATTTGTGATCTAGAATATATTGAAGACTCTGCCGCAGAAACAGATATGAATGTTGTCATGATAGATAATGGTAAAATGATCGAAATTCAAGGTACTGCCGAAGGTGAGCCATTTAGTCATGAAGAGCTGCTATCACTGCTTTCTTTAGCAAAAAATGGTTTACAAATTATTTTTACCGCCCAAAAGGAAGCATTAGAACAATAAATTTTAATCATCTGTTTAACGGTCTTTTTATAGCAATTAATTAAAGTCAGAATAAATTAAAGAGGAAAATTTAATGAAAGGTTATCAGCGCGAATTTATTAAACTCGCCATGAAAAAAAAAGCATTGAAATTTGGTGAATTTACGTTGAAATCTGGTCGTAAGAGCCCCTATTTTTTCAATGCTGGCCTCTTTAATACAGGAAAAGATTTAGCTGCACTCGGTCATTTTTATGCCCAAGCGTTTATGGATCATAATCCTACTTGTGACATTATTTTTGGTCCGGCCTATAAAGGTATTCCGATCGTAACAACCATGGTAGTTTCACTATCTGAGCATTATCACTTCGATAAGCCTTACTGTTTTAATCGTAAAGAAGTTAAAAAACATGGAGAAGGTGGGGAATTAGTCGGTAGCCCATTAAAAGGAAACGTTGTAATCGTTGACGACGTTATTACAGCAGGAACTGCAATCAAAGAATCTGCAGAAATAATTAAGCGACATAAAGCTAAACTTAGTGCTTTTATATTAAGTCTAGATCGTCAGGAGAAAGGTGAAAAGAATCTATCCGCCGTCCAAGAAATCGAAAAAAAATTCAAATGCAAAGTATTTTCTATTATCACTTTGAATGATTTAATTAATTATTTAAGTGAAAATCCGAATATGTCAACCCATATAGCTACGATGAAAGCTTATCGTGAGAATTACGGTATCACTCCCTCTTAACAAATAAAAAAATTAGCAATTTTATTAACCCACTAACATAAAAAAAACTCCGCCCAAATATCAGGCGGAGTGAGTAGTACAATTAATTATTGCAACTGCGCCAAGATGATAGGCCAGCGTGCATCAAATTCTTTAGCTGGGCAATACCGAAATTCTGAACGTACAAAACGTGATAGCATCCCCTCACAAAACACTAATAATTGAGATGCTAATAAGCTCTCATCATAACTAAAACTTTGCTTATCACGTATTTTTCTTTCCTTTAAAACCTGTCTAAATTGCGCTTCGATACGTTCAAATAATTGGCTAATCCTATCTTGTAACTGAACTTGCTCAAACATCAACGCATGTACCGTGATTATTCGTGTCAATCCAGGATTTTTCTCCGCAAAACCGAGTATCAACATTAAAATCAACCGAATACGCCTAATGGTATCTTTTTCATCTTGAAGAATAAGATTAATCTGTGAAATTAAAGAATTTTCAATAAATTCAATAAGACTATCAAACATTTTTCCCTTACTAGGGAAATGCCGATAAAGTGCTGCTTCAGATACACCAACATGACTTGCCAACTTAGCTGTGGTCTGTGGTAATGCGTTTACTACCATCACTCGTTTTCAACATTTGCGCAAACACCTGCAAGATTTCCTCACGCCTGTTTTTCTTCTTTATTATCTCTTTTCCTGCCATGGCGAAACAAGACCCCTGATAAAATAACAAAACAGACCACGCAATCCTTGCCTTTCATTATGTATAAAGCACAAAATTTAACAAATTTATAATATTTTATAAATAACAAGATTATTATTGACGAGCGGAATGACCAAAACCACCGCTACCTCGTTTTGTCTTTTCAAAATCTTGTACCAGATCAAATTCAACTTGAACAATTGGTACAAAAACTATTTGTGCTATACGCTCACCAGGTTCAATAGTAAAACTTGTATCACCACGATTCCAGACTGAAACCTTCAATTCACCTTGATAATCAGAATCGATTAAACCGACTAAATTTCCTAATACAACACCATGTTTATGTCCTAAACCTGAACGGGGAAGAATGACTGCAGCTAATTGTTGATCTGCAATATGCACTGCTAATCCTGTAGGTAATAGCTGAGTTTGACCTGGTTCTAATTGAATAGCCTGATCTAAGCAAGCTCGTAAATCTAACCCAGCAGATCCTTCTGTCGCATAAGTTGGAAACGGAAATTTATTTCCTACACGAGGATCAAGAATTTTAATGTCTATTTTTTTCTTCATAACGTTGAAGTATCTCATCGAGTAAACAGTGACCAAGCTCTAATTTATGGATATGTGGTAAATGTATCTCTTTATCTTCCCAAAATAAATTCAAGGCATTGCTTTCTGAATTAAACCCATGATCAGCTAATGAAACATCATTTGCACAAATAAGATCCAGATTTTTTTGGGTACGCTTATTACGGGCATATTCTTCCACATTTTGTGTCTCTACTGCAAATCCAACGACATAAGGACGATTTTTAGTCAATTTACCAACACTTTCTACAATATCAGGATTTTTTACCAATGTCAGAGTAATTTCATCTGCCTGCTTTTTAATTTTTTCTTTTGTAAACTCTTTTGGTCGATAATCAGCAACTGCGGCACATCCAATAAAAATATCTTTATTATCAATTATATTATGTACTTGACTATACATTTCCAACGCGCTTACAACATTAATACGTTTAACACCTGCTGGTGTTGGTAAATTAACTGGACCGGTAATAAGTGTTACATTAGCCCCTCGTTTTGCAGCAGCTTGCGCTATCGCGAAACCCATCTTCCCTGAACTATGATTAGTCACAAAACGAACGGGATCAATTTCTTCTTGTGTTGGCCCCGCAGTAATTGCTAAATGCAGATTTACCATATCTAGCTTATGCTGAAAACTATTCTTAGCTAATTCAACAATAGCTAACGGCTCTAACATTCGACCAGGGCCAACATCACCACAAGCTTGACTACCTTCATCTGGGCCCCAAACTAAAACATTGCGTTCTTTAAGTATTGCAATATTTTGCTGAGTAATATTAGCGCGATACATTTGCTGATTCATTGCCGGTACGACAGCTATTGTTGCCTCTGAAGCTAAACAGACCGTTGTTAATAAATCATTAGTCATACCAACAGATAAACGAGCCAGCAAATCTGCAGTTGCAGGCGCTAAAATAATTAAATCTGCCCATTTAGCTAATTCAATATGACCCATTGCTGCCTCTGCGGCAGGATCCAATAAATCATCTGCAACTGGATAGCCCGAAACAGCCTGTAGCGTCAACGGTGTAATGAAAGATTTGGCAGCATTCGTCATTACCACACGTACAATTGCACCATGGTCACGCAAACGACCAACTAATTCTGGTATTTTATAAGCAGCAATACCACCACTAATGCCAAGTACGATATGTTTACCTGTAAGTTTTGGCATCATATATATCCAAATTCAAATGATGAGTCTACTGATATTACCATAAGCTGAAGTTTAGGTGAGAATACCATCAATTTTTATCTATAAAAAAACTTTTTTGCAAAACACTACGCAACTACGCTAGAAAATTTTGGCCCATATTTTGGCATGCTGTAACCTGTCAAAGCTACAAGGAAATAGACAGGAAAAACATATGGACGAAATAAATTATGCACTTCAACCTAGAGAAAAGCTTTTAGCTTATGGGGTATATCATCATTAAGTAACCAAGAGCTTTTGGCCATTTTTCTTCACACAGGATTGCCTGGATTTCCGGTTTTAATATTGGCTGAAAACTTATTAAAAGAATTTGGCTCGTTGCACAAACTATTAACTGCTAATTATCAACAATTTTCAGCGCACAAAGGATTAGGAGTTTGTAAGTATTCACAATTACAAGCGATTGGTGAAGTCGCTAAACGATTTTTTTACACAACAACTTATTAATCAAACTATTATGAGAAGCCCTAAGCACTTAAAAAAATATCTACTCGATTTTTATCTTGGACAGGATAGAGAAATTTTTATTGTATTATTCTTAAACAACTAAAATCAAATTATCTGCTATGAAGAAATGTTTAAAGGCACCATAAATCGCGTAGAAGTACATCCAAGAGAAATTTTAAAGCATGCGGTTAAAGTAAATGCAGTATCCATTATACTTGCACATAATCATCCTTCGGGTAACCCATAGCCCAGTTTAGCGGATAAAATTTTCACCGAAAAAATTGCTAATGCTTGCCGTTTGATAGATATAAAATTGCTTGACCATTTTGTCGTCACTCATAAAAATGCCTTTCATTTTTCGAACTTAGCCTACTCTAGTACCATATTTTGACTAATAATAAATAGCAACTTTATTAGTTCTTGGCTTGAGTGAAAGCCCTAGAGAGCGTATAATAATATGTCACCTTTTAGGATCTCGGGTTTGAGAAGAAGAGCTTATCTCAGTAAGTTTTACTGAAGTTAAGTTATTTTTTATATTAAGAAAATTTGCTGAGATAGGCGTCCAAGTCTGACGAGGCAGTCATTCCCGATATAAAGCTCGAGCTGATTAGATTTTTGGAGAAATAGACATGTCACGAGTCTGTCAAGTTACTGGTAAGTGCCCGATGAGTGGTAACAAACGCTCACACGCAATGAATGCAACTAAACGCCGCTTTCTGCCAAACCTGCACTCTCACCGTTTCTGGATTGAATCTGAGAAACGTTTCGTAAAGCTTCGTGTGTCAGCAAAAGGCATGCGTATAATCGATAAACAAGGGATCGACGCAGTTCTTGCTGAGCTTCGCACCCGTGGTGAGAAATACTAAGGAGCTAAAAAATGGCTAAAAGTATTCGCGATAAAATTAAACTGGTTTCTTCTGAAGGTACAGGTCACTTCTATACTACAACGAAGAACAAACGTGCTATGCCTGACAAATTGGAAATGAAAAAATTCGATCCAGTTGTTCGTAAGCATGTGATTTATAAAGAAGCTAAAATTAAATAACTTTTTAATAAAAAACCCAGCGTAAGCTGGGTTTTTTATATACTATTTGGTGTGTATAAAGCAAAGCTTTATAATATTATTCACATTTTTATTCATTCCATTCTTTTCACAATAAGATCTACGCCCTATTTGAAAAATTTATATCTCACTTTTAATATTCTTATTTATCATCAAGAAATAAATCGTTAATGGCTTAAAATACGACATAAGTTATTATTACTGGCTAGTGGTATGGTACCTAAGAAAAGTTGTCCAAAGATTCAATACTAAAAATATTAAGACATTTTAGCCTTGAGTTAATTAAACCAATTAAATTGGTCAGTCGCAATTTAAGTAAGTTTAAATTCTCAACTTTATCTGATATCAAATATTTATTAATTTATCGACAGTAACAGTTACTCATGTTGGTAGAAAAATAGATAATATTTCAGTGCATTTTTTTTCTAACTAAAATAAAAATATAAAAAGGTATAACAACTCCATATCACCTCTAGTGAAAGATCATTGACCACCAAACTGCTGTTTATAAGTATTTAACCGATTATATAGAAAACAGCCAACCTAAAGATTTTATGATATGATTAATACCGATAAAAAGAAAAGTAACTACTAGGCGTTTTTATAGCTATTGCAACGACTAAAAATATCGGCTAAGTGCTGAGGAATGCAAAGAACGATTTGAATAAAACTAAAATTTTAATTAATGCTTTAATAGCAAATAGCTTTATTAATTTTATCTTAAAATAGACTAAAAAAATCTGTTTCAATATAATAAATAACCTTTTGAAAAAATTATCAAATATAAATAATTATTAAAAATAAGAAACCCCTATTATTTTATTCACTAAGTTTGAACTTACATATCGATATAATTTTTCTTTAAATAAAAAAATTACTCAGAAAGTCAAGAATTACTATTTTTTAGATAAAAAATAAACATCTAAAATTTATCTCTAAAGTGAAATAAACGGTGCATGTAAAATTATTACCATAATTACTCAATCTGTTAACAGAAACTTGAAGAGTAACAAAAATTATTCAGTTTTTGTTATAATAAACTAAATCAAAAAATCGAGTTATCTTATTTTCATACTAGCCATATAATCTTTGACCACTGTCGATTCAAACTTTCTAAAAATATTTATGGATATTTCTATTTAAAAAATAGATAGATAGCGTGATATGTAGTAAAAAATAGTAGATAATAAATTAAAAATCAGTAATTTTTTGTTAAAAAATTAATAATATTAAAAGTCCTTTACTTTATATAAATTCAAATTTTTATTATTTTTTCAAATCTGCTGAAATGTTTTAAAATAAAAGTTATTTTTAATACCAAAATAGGTAACCATTTAGATTATTCTAATAAATTAACTATCTTAAATTTGTTGAATTTATAATGATAACATTGGTCAAAAATCAGATAAACTTATAAAAAACAATTCAAGAGTGACTGCAGAAAGTGGATAAACAATTTAAAAAAATTCTGATCATTAAAATGCAATTTCATGGAGATATGTTGCTAACAACACCTGTTGTTAGCACGCTCAAAAAAAATTATCCAGCCGCTAAAATTGATATTCTTCTCTATCAAGATACAATACCAATCTTGTCTGAAAATATAGAAATTCATGCACTTTATGGGATTAAAAACAAAAAAAATAACACAATAACTAAATTAGTTAACTTTATTTTAATAATCAATAGATTACGAAAAAATCATTATGATTTAATTATAAATTTAGCTGATCAATGGATTGTACCTCTTTTGGTAAGATGTATCCCTGCCAAGATAAAAGTTTCTCAGCA
Source organism: Arsenophonus endosymbiont of Bemisia tabaci Q2 (assembly GCF_902713415.1). GTDB lineage: Bacteria > Pseudomonadota > Gammaproteobacteria > Enterobacterales > Enterobacteriaceae > Arsenophonus. The sequence continues at coordinate 7,853 of NZ_CACTIE010000038.1, read as the reverse complement.
ATTCAACCATAGAAATACAAACTATTGGTCTGAAAGTTTCACACATATGGTTAAACCAACGGGAAAACATGTTGTTCAACAAAATCTCTCTATATTAAAACCACTTCAACTTAATACTTTGTATTCCAGTACAACAATGACTTATCAAAAAAACGATTGGGAAAAAATTAATCACCGATTAATATCTCTAGGGGTACATAGTAGTTATGTTGTTATCCAACCAACAGCTAGACAAAAATTTAAGTGCTGGAATGATGAAAAATTTGCTCAGGTAATTGATAATCTACAATCTAGAGGATACCAGGTGATACTAACATCAGGTCCCAGTAAAAATGATCTCAGCTGTGTGGCTAATATTGCACAACAATGTCGTCAATCACCCATTATCGAATTTGCAGGAAAAATAACATTTCCAGAATTAGGTGCTCTAATTAGCCATGCTGCCTTATTCATCGGTGTAGATTCAGCACCAATGCATATTGCAGCAGCATTAGAAACCCCCATTATTTGCTTGTTCGGTGCGACAGATCATCAATATTGGAAACCATGGAGTAAAAACGTTATTCAAATTTGGGCTGGCAATTATGAAAAAATGCCAGAACGACATGAACGTGATCGCAATAAAAAGTATCTATCAATAATTCCAGTTAAAGATGTTATCACGGCTACAAAAAAAATGTTACCAATGGATATACAAACCATAAAATCTGAGATAGAGATATAATTCGATGGAAATTGCATTTTGTTTATACAAATATTTCCCTTTTGGTGGACTACAAAGAGATTTCATTCAGATTCTCTCTGCTTGCCAAAAACGAGGAGGGCATCAAATACGTGTTTACATAATGGTATGGGATGGTGAAATTCCTGCTGATATTAACGTTATAATAATCCCAGTTAAAGCACATACAAATAATGGGCGTAATGAAGCATTTTATCATCAGGTCAAAACACATTTAACCCAGCATCCGGCTGATATTATTGTCGGTTTTAATAAGATGCCAGGATTAGATATTTATTATGCAGCAGATGTTTGTTATGCAGAAAAAGTTGAAAAAGAAAAAGGTTTTTTTTATAAACTGACCAAACGATACAAACATTATATTGCTTATGAAAAAGCGGTTTTTGATGCAGACAGTCACACCAAATTATTAATGCTTACCCAACATCAAATTAATGATTTTAAAAAACATTACAAAACACCTGACGCACGTTTTTATCTGTTAGCACCTGGCATTGACCTTAGTAGAAAATATGACCAACAAATTATTGACGCAAAACCAATTTATCGTAAAAAAAATCCTATCTCTGAAGACCAATTTCTTTTATTACAAGTCGGTTCAGATTTTAAACGTAAAGGCGTAGATAGAACACTCAAATCAATAGCTTCCCTGCCTGACAAAATAAAAAATAAGACTATGTTAATGGTAGTAGGACAAGACTCACCTACCCGTTATCAACGGCTAGCAAAAAATTTGGGGATAGATAAACAAGTTTTATTTTTTCAGGGGCGTAATGATATAGGAGAATTGATGGCTGCTGCTGATATGTTAATCCATCCTGCCTATCAAGAAGCTGCTGGCATAGTATTAATCGAAGCCATTGCAGCGGGTTTACCAGTAATTACAACAGATATTTGTGGCTATGCGTTCTATATCAAACATGCAGATTGTGGCATAGTAATAGATGAGCCTTATAAACAGAAAAATCTTAATAATGCTTTAACAACAAGTTTAACTAATAAATCTCTATTAAAACAATGGGCGAAATCTGCACGCCACTTTGCTGATACTCAAGATTTATACAGTTTGCCTGAAAAAGCTGCAGATATTATTTTGGGATGCCAGCATGCTTGAACTTAAACAACCTTTTAAAAACTTATGGCAAGGCAAAGATCCCTTTATAGAAATAGAAAAATTAGATGGTAAAATTTTTCGTCAATTAGAAACACGCAAAACATTATGCTTTATGCTCAATGAAAAAAGTTATTTTCTCAAAATTCATTATGGTACTACGTTAAAAGAAGTATTAAAAAATCTATTTTCTTTACGCTTACCAGTATTAGGTGCGGATAGAGAATGGAAAGCAATCCATCGTCTAACTGAGGCAGGCATTGACACTATGCATCGTAAAGCTTTCGGTCAAAAAGGAATTAATCCTTTACGCCGTAAGTCATTTATTATTACCGAAGCGCTGATTCCAACCATTAACTTAGAAAAGTACTGCGCAAATTGGAAAAATTCAGCTCCCCAATTTAGTACTAAAAAAATATTAATTTGTCGAATGGCTGAAATAGTACGTAAAATGCATGCATGTGGTGTCAATCATCGCGATTGCTATATTTGCCATTTTTTATTACATTTGCCCTTTGACGGCGATGACAAAAAATTAAAGATTTCAATCATTGATTTGCATCGTGCCCAAATACGTCAGCATGTACCAAAAAGTTGGAAGGATAAGGATTTGATTGGATTATATTTTTCATCACTGAATATTGGTTTAACCCAACGAGATATTTTTCGTTTTATGCAGATTTATTTTTCTGATAATTTTAAAAATATTCTCAACAAGGAAAAAAAATTGATATCAAGCGCTAATATTAAAGCAGAAAGAATAAAAGAAAGAACCGTTAGGAGAGGATTATAACTCTAACCGTTTTTTTATAAAAAATTTTAGGAAATATGTATAGTACATGTATTTTGAAAAGCATAAAGTTATTACACAAAAACTCTGCTTAACGCCAAATTTGCATGCTGATTGCCACCCTAAATTCCATATTGCCTATGGGGCAGACAAAAATTTTTTATATGGTTGCGGAATTTCGATAACATCAATTGCACTACATAATATTAATAATAATAATTGTTTCCATATATTTACCGATTATTTTGATCATGAGTAAGAAACCTTGTTCGATACCCTTGCGCAACAATATAAAATTGAAATAAATATTTATTTAGTTGACGATTAGAGCTTAAAATCATTACCTAGTACTAAAAACTGGTCCTATGCCACCTGCTTTAGATTCATCATTGCTGACTATTTTTAAAATAAATTAGATAAAATTTTATACTTAGATGCAGATATCATATGTAATAATGATTTAGATAGATTACAAAACATTCACTTCAATAATAATGAAATTGCTGCAGTTGTAACAGAAAAAGATGAAAAATGGTGGCAAAAAAGAGCATCGGAATTAGAAGTAGAAAATATCTCGCAAGGATATTTTAATGCTGGATTTTTATCCATTAATCTTAATCGCTGGGCAGAAGAGGATATTTCAACGCAGGCAATGAGGTTACTTAAAAATAATGCGTTAAAAAATAAATTCTCTTTTTTAGACAAAAATGTTTTAAGCATGCTAGCTAGCAAATAAAATAATCTATCTAAAAAAATATAATACTGAATATAGTATAAATTATGGTCTGAAAAGCGTTAAAGATGCTGCATTTGCTATTGATACGATTTTTATTCACTATATTGGCCCGACCAAGCCATGGCATGAGTGGGCAATATCGCCTTTTCCCCAACCATTCATAAAAGCAAAAAATGCTTCCCCTTGGCAAAATAAACCGCTATTAAAAGCAGAAAGCGTACATCTTTTAAGGTATTGCGCTAAACATAAATTCAAACAAAGAAAGTACCACGAAGGTTTATAGAATTATACTCACTATTATTTAGCAAAATTTAAAATTCTCTTTAAAAGAGTTAAGGGGCTTATGTTTATCATGAAGCATTTTATAAAACAAAGTTTTAATATTGCGGGGAAAAAATTTTCTTGAAAAGAATAAAAATTTTAACATTGCTTATGGCGTTGATAAAAATTTCCTACTTGGTGCAGCGATATCAATAAATTCCGTATTAATAAATAATATTGATACAAATTTCAATTTTCACCTGTTTACTGATTATATTGATGACGAATATATACAACGTTTCCAAAAATGATAACAAAGTATAATTCTAATATAATTATCTATCTGTTAGATGCTGAAGAATTAAAAAAACTATCAACCTCAGATTTCTGGTCTTATGCAACCTATTTTAGATTAATCGCTTTTGAATATTTAAGTACGAACATAAACTCTATTTTATATCTAGATGCTGATGTTATTTGAAAAGTCAGCCTAAAAGAACTATTTCAGCTAAACTTAGCGAATTGTTTTGCCGCCGTGGTACTCGATGTCGACAACATGCAGCAATCAAGTGCAACTCGACTAAAGTTAACCGATTTAAATGGCAAATATTTTAATGCCGGCGTAATCTATGTAAATTTAAAGAAATGGGTTGAAAATGATTTATCCAAAAAATTATTATAACTGGTACGCGGAAAAACAAATTTTTGATAAATTAAAATACCTTTATCAAGATGCACTAAATATATTATTTCAGACGCAAAACATCTATTTATCTCGTGATTATAACTGTATATATACGTTGAAAAATGAATTAACTTACCATGATTTATCCAAATACAAAAATACCATAACTGATAGCACTATTCTTATTTACTATACTGGCGTCAAAAAACCCTGGCATACTTTGGGTATTAATTATCCGGCCAGTCAATTTTTTTTCAACTCATATATTCACTCGCCGTGGAATGATCAGCTATTAAAAATCTCAGAAAAGAGAACGGAACTAAAAGAAAAATATAAGCATCTATTTTTACAACATAAATATTTGCATGGTTTGTTATGTTTAATTAAATATAAATTACTAAAAAAATAATTTTAAAGCACTTTACAGATAGGTACTTTCACTTAGCTAATTAATCAATTTTTGATCGCTATTCAGTGTTAATGCTATTCCTATTATGATAGCCATATTTGAAACTGCAAATGTTTCAAACAAACCTCTAACAATCATATCACCGATAAATATCAACATCAGGATCAAAAAACCATCTTTTGCCGTATTATTAGGATATCCATTAAATAAATGGATAAAAATTGAAACAAAAAGATACAGGATAGCAATTAGTCCAAATATTCCAGCGGAAAACCAAATTGACAAAACTGTATTATGAGGCCAAAGCGATTTTTTAAAAACCCAGTCAGGATAATCAATTACCCTTTCATTATAAATTTTATAAAATAAGTGCTCGCCATAGCCATAACCGGTTATTGGATTCTCTTTAATCAAATCTAATGCTGAATCCTGAGTACCATTACCATATCGATGACTACTATTAGTTTGCTCTAATTTAAAAAATAATCTATCAAACTGACCTTGATTAACTTTCGCTAAACCTGAAAATAAGATACTGCAAGCAATAACAGAAATAATCGGCAATTTGATTTCTTTTTTTACTAAAAACCAAATAATAAATATTACTGCAATAGATAACCATGTACCTCGCTGTAATGTGCCGATTTTTATTGCGACAAAAATAACCGAAAGTGAGAAAAATAAGATCTTATTTTTACACCTTTATATAATCAAAAAGAAAATAAAGCGGGTGCAATAAACATTAACCAATCAGAAATATATCGATGTTCAAATGCTGATAACGGCATGATACCTTAATGATATTCACCAATATATTGCAAAATTTCCTTAATGGCTAATGGTAAAATAGAAAAAATTAAAGAGAAAATTAATAGCTTAGTTATGTGCTCTTTCTTTTCTCGATAAAGTACTATCGCAATAGCCATTGCGGTAATAAATAATTTTTCGACAACACTTTTATTAATAGATTTTAATGAAATGTTCACATCTTTAGAAATAATTAATGAATAAAACATTGCCAAAATAAAAATAATAGAGATAAAAATAAGTTATTCTTAAATATACTGAAAACACATTTTCTATCTTTAATTAAAGAGAAAATTGCAGTAAAATAAATTAATCCAGATAAGGCATGTTTATAACGTGTAACATCATCAAGAAAAATAAATAGCAATAAAAAATACTCTCCCTAAATTCCAATAAGATTGGTAATTAAATCATTTATTAATTATAGAGATAATCTTCTTCATTTGCACTCCAGATAACATATTAACGCATTCTATTCTATAGACTAACCAACACAAGATATAGCTAAGCGTCTTAATTTTAATTACAGAATATATGTTTTTCTCCAATATAAATTTACTGATATAGAGTAATTACTTGTAATCATTTTAAAGTCGCCCAGCTATAAATGCAAAAAAGAGCGCTCGGATGCGACACAGATATTTTGTTCGCACTCAATATGGTGTAATCAAAATTAAGTCGCTTAGCTATAGTATACGCATCTTAACCAAGCAACAATTAGCCGAAAAACACGATCATATCGACTTGATTCTAGCCGATGGCAAAATATTGCGTTATAAAGATCCCAGACGTTTTGGTGCCTGGTTATGGACTAATGACCTGTGTCTAATTGCTCTGTACTTTCCCATCTAGGGCCGGAACCGCTTTTTATCGATTTTAACGCCGATTATCTTTATCAACGAACAAAAAGTAAAAAAACCGCCATCAAACCTTGGTTAATGGATAATAAAGTCGTCGTCGGTGTAGGAAATATTTATGCTAATAAGGCACTATTTGCTGCCAAAATTCTCCTAATCAGAGCTGCACATTTATTGACAAAAAAAGAGATCAGCAATTTAGTTATTCAAATTAAACAAGTTCTTCAACGTTCAATAGAACAGGGTGGAACAACATTGAAAGATTTTTTACAGTCAGATGGCAAACCGGGTTATTTTGCTCAACAACTGTTTGTTTATGGTAAAAAAGATCAAGCTTGTACCCATTGTGGTCAACTGATTGAATCAATAAAACTAGGGGAAGATAGTACTTTTTTCTGTCATAGTTTCCAAAAATAAACTTAAGTATAACTTATTTTTATTGTTCAATTTTTTGCAAGATTGCTTTAGCTATTGGTTCTGGTATAAAAGATGAAATATCACCGCCATGGCGGGCAACATCTTTAATCAAAGAAGAAGAAACAAACGACAACTTCGGAGAAGGTAATAAAAAGATGGTTTCTAAATCAGCCATTAGATGACTATTCATATTAGCCAGCTGACATTCATATTCAAAATCTGATACGGTTCGCACACCTCTAATTAAAATATTAGCCTGGTGTTTTTGCGCAAAATTTACCGTGAGCCCACAAAACCCGATTACTTCAACGTTAGTTAAATGTTTTGTCTGTTCTTTAGCAAACAAAATACGTTCATCCAGGGTAAACATCGGATTTTTACACGAACTATCAGCAATAGCCAATATTAGCTGTTCAAATATTAAAGCAGCGCGCTCTATAATATCCGAGTGGCCGTAAGTTATAGGATCAAAAGTACCAGGGTAAATTGCTTTTTTTCATAAAGTTATTTTCACTAATAACGAACAACTGAACACATATTATCGTATTGTTTAAGCATATTGAACAATTATAGCTAAGCGACTTAATTTTGATTACACCATATTGAGTGCGAACAAAATATCTGTGTCGCATCCAAGCGCTCTTTTTTTGCATTTAGCTTGTGCCCATTTATGTTCAATTGGATTAAGATCTGGCGAATAGGTAGGCAAATATTCCACCATATGCCTCGCATCGATGATGACGTATTGAATAGTCTGTTTCTTGTGAAAAGTTGCATTATCCATCATGATTACACTCTTTTTAAGAAGTTCTGGGATAACGACTTGGGTGACCCCTGCATAGAAAAGATCGCTGTTAATATTGATATCAAATAATCCGATAGCAAACAGCGTTGTGCCCAATAAAGCGCCGATAACATTTGTTCTTCCTTTAGCTCCCCAGTTCTTGAGACCAACACACCGTTGACCTGTCGGGGAATAGCCGTGAGTCCGCGGGGTATCGTCTGAAAAAGCACTTTCATCAATAAAAACAATACGCT
>NZ_CACTIE010000037.1 GCF_902713415.1 Arsenophonus endosymbiont of Bemisia tabaci Q2 | reverse complement strand
ACAACGCTGTTTGCTATCGGATTATTTGATATCAATATTAACAGCGATGTTTTCTATGCATGGGTCACCCAAGTCCTTATCCCAGTACTTCCTAAAAACAGTGTAATCATGATGGATAATGCAACTTTTCACAAGAAAAGAGTATTCAACAAGTCATCATCGATGCGGGGCATATGCTGGAATATTTGCCTACCTATTTGAATATAAATGGGCACACAGCTAAATACAAAAAAGAATGCTCGGATGCGACACAGATATTTTGTTCGCACTCAATATAGTGTAATCAAAATTAAGTCGCTTAGCTATACACGCTACACTACATAGTTGGTACCAACGGTTCTTACGTATTTTTCATTCTAGCTGAGTGACGAAAATAACAAGCCAAAATAATTATTATAAGTAATTTTGTTAAATTTAATTTGTTATTTTAACTAATTAAATAGCATAAATTGAATTTTTTATGAATTATTATCTATAATTTATGCAAATTCTTAAAGAAAATAGTAAGCTCGCTTTATTATATCTTATATTAATAAATCATATGAAATAGATGGAAATATTAGATTTATTTTGATAGCTAATTATTTTTCGATAAGTTTAATTTAATATATTAGGATTATTGTTGTCATTTTTCTGATGATATCGCTTTTAATTTTGTGTTGCTGCGTTTATTATTCTGTTTTTGTTAAATCTATTGGCGCAACTGGTTTTGGCTATTGCTGGGCGTTTTTGCTGATTAGCTAATACAGTCTTTTTCCAGTTGCGGTTCTATCTGCATTACTATCTGCATTACTATCTGCTATAAGGGATAGATGATACCTTAAATGAGTGAGACAACCTCTTTTACACCATTGATCGAATTAAAATCCTTAACTAAAGGTTTCGATAGCAAAAATATTATTTCACAATTTAATCTTACGATTAATAATGGTCAATTTCTTACCATATTAGGTCCGTCAGGGTGTGGTAAAACGACTATTTTGCGATTAATTGCTGGATTAGAGCACGCTGATAATGGGCGCATTTTTCTTGAGGGGCAGGATATTACGGATATTCCGGCTGAACAGCGTCATGTCAACACTGTCTTTCAAAGTTATGCCTTATTCCCCCACATGTCGGTATTTGATAACGTTGCCTTTGGTTTACGTATGCAAAAAAAATCTTTTAAAAAGATAAAACCGAGAGTGGAAGAAGCGCTACGGATGGTGCAATTAGAAGATTTCGCCCAGCGATATCCCCATCAGTTATCGGGTGGACAACAGCAAAGAGTGGCAATTGCGCGTGCAGTTATCAATAAACCTAAGGTTCTTTTATTAGATGAGTCATTATCGGCGCTGGATTATAACTTACGTAAAAAGATGCAAAGTGAATTAAAAGCCTTGCAACGTCAGTTAGGGATTACTTTTATTTATGTAACTCATGATCAAGAAGAAGCGTTAGCCATGTCTGATCGTATTTTAGTTATGCGAGACGGTCATATTGAACAAGATGCGTCACCCCGTGAAATATATGAAGAGCCGAAGAATTTATTCGTTGCGGGGTTTATCGGCGAAATTAATATTTTTGATGCGATTGCTTTACATCGAATTGATGAGCAACGTATTCGTGCGAATATTGAAGGCTATGAGTGTGATATTTACACTAAGCTTTCTGTATCGGTAGGTCAGCAATTAAAAGTTTTATTACGGCCAGAGGATTTACGCGTTAAAGAGATCGATGATGAACAGCAACCTTCTGGACTAATTGGTCATGTGCGTGAATGCAACTATAAGGGCATGATACTTGATATAGAAGTAGAAATGAACAATGGTAAGCGGGTAATGGTCAGTCAATTTTTCAATGAAGATGATCCAGATGTTGACCACTCGTTGGAACAAAAAATTGCTTTGACATGGGTAGAAAGTTGGGAGGTCGTACTTCTCGATGAACAATAACCGTAAAATTTTTCAGAATATTATCGTTATCGGGTTGGTTTCCTGGTTCCTATTGTTTGCCTTTCTGCCAAATTTAATGATCATTATTACCAGTTTTTTGACCCGTGATGATGCCAATTTAGTCGACATGGTTTTTACCCTCGACAATTATACTCGGCTATTTGATCCTTTATATGCAGAGGTAATGATCCACTCACTAAATATGGCAATCATTGCTACTTTCTGTTGTTTAGTCATTGGTTATCCATTTTCATTTCTTCTAACACGATTACCGCCAAAATTGCAGCCATTGATGTTATTTTTATTGATTGTGCCATTTTGGACTAATTCGCTTATTCGTATTTATGGGTTGAAGATTTTTTTGAGTACCCGAGGTTATTTTAACGACTTTTTACTATGGATGGGATTGATAGATAAACCTATTCGTATCATGTATACACAAGAAGCCGTCATTATGGGATTAGTTTATATTTTGCTGCCATTTATGGTGATGCCGCTTTATTCTAGTATTGAAAAACTGGATAAATCTTGTCTTGAGGCAGCTCGAGATCTTGGTGCTAACAAATTTCAGACCTTTTTACGCATTATAGTGCATCTAACTATGCCTGGCATTATAGCTGGATGTTTATTAGTGTTGCTACCAGCAATGGGATTGTTTTATGTCGGGGATTTGATGGGTGGGGCAAAAAATTTATTAATCGGTAATGTTATCAAGAGCCAATTTCTTAATTTGCGCGATTGGCCTTTTGGCGCTGCAACCAGTATTGCATTGACTATTGCAATGGGCTTCCTGCTTTATATTTATTATCGTGCTGCGAATTTGCTGAATAAAAAGGTGTATTTAGCATGATTGGACGTTTTTTGCGAAGTGCTTTTCTCACCATAGTTTATGCCTATTTATATATTCCAATTATTATTTTGATTGTCAATTCATTTAATGCATCACCTTTTGGGAATCAGTGGAAAGGATTGACTATCGATTGGTATGATATGTTGTGGGATAATGATAGTCTATTGCAAGCAGCAGGCCATTCATTGACGATAGGAATGATTTCAGCTAGTTGTACTACTTTGATTGGTTCATTAGCAGCAGTGGCTTTATTTCGCTACCAATTCAGAGGAAAGTCATTTGTTAGTGGTATGCTATTTGTTGTTATGATGTCCCCTGATATTGTAATGGCAATTTCCTTACTATTAGTCTTTATGTTATTAGGCGTTTCTTTAGGTTTTTGGTCTTTACTCTTCTCTCATATTACATTTTGTTTACCTTTCGTTGTTATTACCGTTTATGCACGACTGAAGGATTTTGATGTGAAAATGTTAGAAGCTGCGCGAGACTTAGGTGCTAGTGAATTAACCATTTTACGGCAAATTATTTTACCATTAGCATTGCCAGCGGTAATTTCGGGTTGGTTATTAAGTTTCACCCTTTCAATGGATGATGTGGTTGTATCTTCTTTTGTTACTGGACCGGCTTATGAAATATTGCCTTTAAAAATTTATTCAATGGTAAAAATAGGAATTTCACCAGAGGTTAATGCGCTGGCGACAGTTTTATTACTATTTTCATTGATAATGGTGTTGTTGAGTCAATGGATGTTAAAAATAAAATCGATAAAAACTATAAATTAAATTAGTGTCAAAATTAAAGACTATTAATCGTTAATTAGTATATTAATGGTATTTAAATTATTGTATTTCAGTTAGTCATTTTCATTTGTTTTTTATTTGAGCAAAATGTCCGAAATAGTCTTTTTCTAATAAAAAAGTTACTAAACGACTTTTATAAGCTTTACCCAATTACAGGTGCCTCATATAATAACTGTTTTTGGGCTAGAAAAAAGTTTATTAGGTTTTCATTTAACATTATTTTATGGAGGGAACACTATATGAAAAAGTGCTCCTCATGGCTTGCAGCAGGGATCATAGCCGCGAGTATTGGCTCAGCAGTAGCAGCTAATGATGATAAGGTAGTCTATTTTTATAATTGGTCGGAATATGTTCCTCCCGGGCTACTTAATCAGTTTACTAAAGAAACTGGTATCAAGGTCATTTATTCTACTTATGAATCTAATGAAAGTATGTATACCAAGCTTAAAACTTATGCGGAAGGAGCTTATGATTTAGTAGTGCCTTCAACTTATTTTGTGTCGAAAATGAGTAAGAAGGGTATGCTACAAAAGATTGATAAAAGTCAATTGAGTCAATTTAAAAATCTTGATCCAAATTTATTACATAAATCATTTGATCCTAAGAATGATTATTCGATTCCTTATATTTGGGGAGCGACAGGAATTGGTATCAATAGTGAAGTTATTGATCCCAAAACTATTACCTCTTGGGCAGATTTATGGAAACCTGAATATAAAAATGGGCTGTTATTAACTGATGATGCGCGGGAAGTGTTTCAAATGGCGTTACTCAAGCTAGGTTATTCAGGTAACACAACAGATCCGGCGTTGATTAAAACTGCATATGAAGAATTAAAAAAATTAATGCCCAATGTAATGGCATTTAATTCTGATAATCCCGCGAACCCTTTTATGCAAGGTGAAGTTGATTTAGGAATGCTATGGAATGGTTCTGCCTATGTAGTGAGTCAATCAGGTGCCCCGATACAATTTATTTGGCCTAAAGAAGGGGGTATTTTTTGGATGGATAGCTTAGCGATCCCAGCCAATGCAAAAAATGTCGCAGGTGCGCTTAAGTTGATTAATTTTCTACTTCGTCCTGATATTGCCGCTAAAGTAGCGCAACAAATTGGTTATCCGACACCCAATCTAGCAGCTAACCAATTACTGCCATACACGTTAGTTTCCGATAAAACCCTATATCCTGATGAAGAAACCTTAAAAAAAGGGGAATGGCAGAATGATGTGGGCAATGCTAATATTTTATATGAAAGTTATTTTCAACGATTAAAAGCGGGTCGTTAAATTTCATCAGGCTATTAGTATTTTGAACAAGATTATTATAATAAAACACTATCATAATATCGTGGTACTTTATTATTTACATTTAATGATTAAATAAGAAATAAACATTGAGAATTATATTTGATATTTTTTGTTAAAAAATTAATTTAGCTATTTTATATTAATAAGTTTAGCGCTTTAAAATCAGAGATATATTTACTAATTAAAGATGGTGTAATAGCAGGTATTGTATCTTCAACAGCAGAAGAAAAATTATTAGGTAGAAGCCAGAAATTGCTGGTTATTTTCTCTAGCTGTTTTAATTGTGTAATATAGCTAAGCGACTTAATTTTGATGACATTATTTATATGAACTATTCAATTGATTTTAGACGTAAAGTGATATTTACGATGGAAGAAGAAGTGTTGAGTATTCGAGAAACAGCGAAGCAATTTCGGATTGGCTCTGCATCTGTAT
>NZ_CACTIE010000036.1 GCF_902713415.1 Arsenophonus endosymbiont of Bemisia tabaci Q2 | reverse complement strand
CATTTGGCAAGCTTTTAAAAAATGGGATTGACCTATAAAAACTCTACGTCATCCGAAAGCCGATGAAAACACTCGACAAACGTTTCAACAAAAAAACAACAGTATGAAAAAGAAGGCAAGCATATTGTTTTTTATTGATGAAAGTGGTTTTTCACACGATACTCCGCGGACTCACGGCTATTCCCCGAAAGGTCAACGGTGTGTTGGTCTCAAGAACTCGGGAGCTAAAGGAAGAACAAATGTTATCGGCGCTTTATTGGGGACAACGCTGTTTGCTATCGGATTATTTGATATCAATATTAACAGGGATGTTTTCTATGCCTGGGGTTACCCAAGTCCTTATCCCAGTACTTCCTAAAAACAGTGTAATAATGATGGATAATACAACTTTTCACAAGAAACAGAGTATTCAACAAGTCCATCATCGATGCGGGGCATATGGTGGAATATTTTCCTACCTATTCGCGAGATCTTAATCCAATTGAACATAAATGGGCACAAGCTAAATGCAGGGCTCGGATGCGACACAGATATTTTGTTCGCACTCAATATGGTGTAATCAAAATTAAGTCGCTTAGCTATAAAGAAGCAGAGACCATAGATCCGTTCGCGGCCTTGTTAAGCAAAAAGTAGGACTGATGGGCAACGGTTGCCCAAGGTATATATCCGCTATGCCGAGCGCGTGGTGTTTGGCGAGATGCTAGCGTGTCAATATGTCCGTTTGGTCTGTCTACGCTTTCTGGATGAACTAAAAAACGGCGAAGAGCGCGGGATTTATTTGAGCCAGCATCGCGCCGAGCATGTATAGCTAAGCGTCTTAATTTTGATTACAAAAATATATGTTTTTCTCGAATATAAATTTACTGATAAAGAGTAATTATTTGTAATCATTTTAAAGTCGCCTAGCTATATCTCACTTATACCTAAAATATCTTTTTTGTCAAAACTTACGTCGGATAATAAAAAACCCTATGGTGAACTATAGGGTTGAGAACTAGCAAAATAAAATAGCGTTTAATTACAGCACATTGATACAGTTTAACTCTTTATATGCAAGTTCTAAACGCTCAATCATGGACGTCTGACCCGCACGCAGCCAGACACGAGGGTCATAATATTTTTTATTAGGTTTATCTTCACCTTCTGGATTACCCAGTTGGCTTTGTAGATAACCTTCATTTTTCTTATAATAATGCAAAATCCCTTCCCAGGTTGCCCACTGGGTGTCAGTATCAATATTCATTTTTACCACACCATAACTGACTGCTTCTTTAATTTCTTCAGCAGTAGAGCCTGAACCTCCATGGAAAACAAAATTCAGATTATTTTCCGCTGGCAAATTAAATTTCTGCGCAACGTACTGTTGTGAGTTGTGTAGAATTTTTGGTGTTAATTGAACGTTGCCTGGCTTATAAACACCATGCACATTACCGAAAGATGCCGCAATAGTAAATCGATGACTAATTTTACTCAATTTTTCATAAGCATAAGCGACATCTTCAGGCTGTGTATAAAGCGATGAGCTATCTAAGCCAGTGTTATCGACACCATCTTCCTCACCACCAGTGCAACCTAACTCAATTTCTAGTGTCATGCCCATTTTGCTCATCCGTTGCAAATATTGAGAGCAAATTTCAATATTTTCCGCCAATGACTCTTCAGAAAAATCGATCATATGCGATGAAAACAGTGGCTTACCGGTGGTTTTATAATATTCCTCGCCAGCATCTAGCAAGCCATCAATCCATGGCAGTAGTTTACGTGCACAATGATCAGTGTGTAAGATAACTACGACACCATAATGCTTTGCCATTTGATGCACATGATGAGCACCTGATATTGCGCCTAAAATCGCAGCTTGCTGACCTTCTGCTTTTAGACATTTACCGGCGATAAACGCAGCACCACCGTTAGAAAATTGGACAATTACCGGAGAACGAACTTTAGCAGCGGTTTCCAAAACAGCATTAATCGAATCTGTACCCACACAATTGACTGCCGGCAACGCAAATTTATGTTCTTTTGCAACGGCAAAAACTTTTTGCACATCATCGCCGGTAATAACACCTGGTTTTACAAAATCAAAAATCTTAGACATGAGATAAAATCCTATTATTGGACAGGTGAACAGTGCTACCTGTCATTTTCTTCAGATATAATTACTGTTTTTCTCGTTCTTCTAACACAACAACTGCAGGTAATTTTTTACCTTCCACAAATTCAAGAAAAGCACCACCGCCAGTAGAAATATAAGAAATTTTATCCGCAATACCAAACAGATCAATCGCCGCTAATGTATCACCACCACCTGCTATAGAAAAAGCTTCACTTTCTGCAATCGCTTGGGCAATCACGGCGGTGCCGTGGCGAAAATTAGGGAACTCGAAAACCCCAACTGGACCATTCCATAAAATCGTTTTTGCTTTTTTAAGAATACCCGCCAAACGTTCAGCCGTTTCATCGCCTAAGTCCAAAATCTGCTCATCATCTTTAACATCATTGACAGATTTCATTACCGCCTCGGCTGTTTCAGAAAATTCAGTCGCTACACGAACATCAGTAGGTACAGGAATATCGCAAGTAGATAATAATTTTTCTGCTTCTGGGATCAACTCATCTTCATATAAAGAACGGCCGACTTTATGACCTTCAGCTGCGATAAAGTTATTGGCAATACCGCCTCCCACAATAATTTGGTCGGCAATTTTTGCTAAAGAATCCAAGACAGTTAATTTAGTCGAAACTTTTGAACCACCAAGGATTGCAACCATTGGGCGAGCAGGCTCTTTCAATGCTTTACCTAATGCGTCCAACTCAGCAAATAACAGCGGCCCTGCGCATGCTATAGGCGCAAATTTTGCCACACCATGGGTTGATGCCTGAGCACGGTGCGCCGTACCAAATGCATCCATTACATAGATGTCACAAAGTGCAGCATATTGCTTAGATAAATTTTGATCATCCTTTTTTTCACCACGGTTGAAGCGTACATTCTCAAGAACCACCAGCTCGCCATTAGCAACTTCAACTCCATTTAAATAATCGTTTACTAAACGAACAGGATAGTCGAGCTTATCTGCTAAATAGTCTACAACGGGTTTCAATGAAAATTCCTCATTATACTCACCTTCAATCGGGCGACCTAAATGAGACGTTACCATTACCTTTGAGCCTTGCTTTAAAGCGGTTTCAATCGTCGGTAAAGAAGCACGGATCCGTGCATCAGAGGTAACTTTGCCATCTTTGACAGGAACGTTTAGGTCAGCCCGGATGAATATTTTTTTACCCGCCAGATCTAAATCGGTCATCTTAATTACAGACATGGTGAATCCTCTCGTTGATTCTCTATATTATTAATCTTCTGCTGTGTATGGAGAGCAAGATTCCCCATACTGTCTGTCAACAGATAGATTTGTTGAAACCAGTAGAAGCCATTGCTAATGTCCTACCAAGCATACGATTGGCAAAACCCCACTTATTATCGCATTATCGCATTATCGCATTATCGCACCAAACTAAAATCTTAATTAGGTGTTGCCCACTAACTCGTTTTTGCGTACCATCTACAATAGCACTATGTGGGTCATGATTAAAATCTTTTGATACTAACGGCAATTCAGTATAATCAACTATACCACGAAATAAACCTTCTGTTGCTTGTTGCAACAGCTGATTGATTTTAGCTACCGTTACTTTAGATCTTACCGTCACACTGAGGTCGATCGCCGTTACATTGATAGTTGGTACGCGAACCGATATCGCTTCAAAATAATCTTTGAATTTTGGCAATATTCGTGTGATCCCAGCAGCCAATTTGGTATCAACAGGAATAATAGATTGGTTAGCGCGGCGCCTGTACGACGTAGATCTTGATGATAAGCATAATAACCGGCTGATCATTCATTGCAGCGTGAATCGTTGTGACTGTGCCAGACTCAATATCCAAAGCATCATCTAATATTTTAATCACAGAAATAATACAATTTGTGCTACAAGATGCGTTTGATACCAGTTTGATCACTATTTTTCAAACTGGTTTCATTAACCCTATAAACAATAGTTGCATCAAGATCAGTACTTCCCGGATGAGAAAATAGCACCTTTTTTTCGCCACTTGATAAATGCGCAGAGTCATCGGCCTTTGAGCCATAAACACTGGTACAATCGAGTACTACATCAATATCCAATGCTCGCCATGGTAGTTTTTCAATCTCAGATTGATGAAAAAGATGAATACTGTCATTACCCACAACTAACAAATCGTTATTCAGGCGCACATCATAAGTAAATCGGCCATGACTCGAATCATACTTTAATAAATGCGCTATTCCTTCCGAAGTGGCAATTTCATTAATTGCAACAACAGCAATTTGAGCTCGGTGATCTGATTCATAAAGCGCTCTTAAGATGCTACGCCCTATTCGCCCAAAACCATTAATTGCCACTCTAACTACCATACTTTTCCTTCAATATAACAACTGATTTATTAATGGCTAAGAATACCGATAATTACAGCTTTTGTACTGAGGATTTTTGTCGTCAATCATAAAAGTCTGCTTTTGATCAATAAATCTTGCAATTTTGCCAAAATGAAACGTTTTAGCTTAATCTGCTGAAATAAAAAGAGCGTATCTAATCATATAAAGTTGATCAATACGCTCATATCATTTTCATCAATTACGGCAATAAAGCTTTAGCCTTTTCTATCACATTTTCCACACTAAAACCAAACTCTTTAAATAAAACCTCTGCCGGTGCTGACTCACCAAAAGTATGCATACCAACAACCCCACCGGTTGTGCCAACATATTTGTACCAATAATCGGAAATACCCGCCTCAACAGCTAATCGTGCAGTAACTGAAGAGGGTAATACAGACTCACGATAAGCGGCGTCTTGTTTATCAAAAGTATCCGTTGATGGCATAGAAACCACTCGTACTTGATAGGCTTCGGCAGTCAATTTTTCATAAGCGTTAACAGCTAATCGAACCTCAGAACCAGTTGCAATCAAAATAAGCGCGGGTGTTTTTTCGCTATCTTTGAGCACATAAGCCCCTTTAATAATATTGGCTAACTGTTTAGTATCACGTGGTTCCTGTTCAAGATTTTGACGGGAAAAAATCAACGCACTTGGCCCCTCATTACGCTCAATCGCATACTGCCAGGCAATGGCCGATTCAACCTGATCACAAGGACGCCAAGTACTTATATTAGGCGTCAGGCGCAAACTGGCTAATTGCTCAACAGGTTGATGGGTTGGACCATCCTCACCCAGACCAATAGAATCATGAGTATAGACAAAAATACTGCGAATTTTCATTAACGCAGCCATGCGTACTGCATTACGTGCATACTCAACAAACATTAAAAAGGTTGCACCATAAGGTATAAAACCACCATGCAAGGCAATACCATTCATAATAGCCGACATACCAAATTCACGTACACCATAATGAATATAATTACCTGCTGGAGAATCTTTTATTGACTTAGACGCTGACCACATAGTTAAATTACTGGGAGCTAAATCAGCGGAGCCGCCTAAAAGTTCAGGCAATACCTTACCGAAAACTTCGAACGTATTTTGTGAAGCTTTACGGCTGGCAATATTAGCAGGATTGCGTTGCAATTCCGTAACCAAATCATTTGCAACAGCTTGCCAATTAGTCGGTAACTCACCTTTGCTACGACGGATAAACTCATCGGCAAGTTGCGGGAAAGCTCGTTGATACTCGGCAAATTTTTCACGCCAGGTAGCTTCTTTTTGCTGACCTATTTCGCGGGCATCCCAGGCTTGATAAATATCGGCGGGTATTTCAAAAGGTGGATATGGCCAATCTAGTGCCGCCCGGGTTTCAGCGATCTCAGTTTCACCTAATGGTGAACCATGCGCTTCTTCGGAACAAGCTTTATGTGGCGAGCCATAACCAATTATCGTTTTGCAGATTAATAGAGAGGGCTTATCGGTAACCTTACAGGCTTCTTCTATTGCTGACTTGATTTGTTCAGGATCATGTCCATCAATACCCTTGATAACATGCCAATGATAAGCAGCAAAACGTTCAGCAGTATTATCTGTAAACCAACCTTCCACCTCACCATCGATTGAAATGCCATTATCATCATAAAAAGCAATCAGTTTACCTAATTTCAATGTTCCAGCCAGTGAACAAGCTTCATGTGAAATGCCTTCCATCATGCAACCATCACCCATAAATACATAGGTATAATGATCAACAATAGTATGGTCTGGACGATTAAATTGAGCAGCTAACGTTCGTTCGGCAATAGCAAAACCTACAGCATTTGCAATTCCTTGTCCCAGCGGGCCAGTCGTGGTTTCAACACCTGGCGTATAACCATATTCGGGATGTCCTGGTGTTTTGGAATGAAGTTGGCGAAAATTTTTTAATTCTTTCATCGGTAAATCATAACCGGTAAGATGCAGCAAGCTATAAAGTAGCATAGAACCATGGCCATTAGATAATACAAAACGGTCACGATCTACCCAGTCAGGATCAGCAGGATTATGATCCAGATAGTCACGCCAGAGTACTTCAGCGATATCCGCCATTCCCATTGGCGCACCTGGATGCCCTGACTTTGCTTTCTGTACCGCATCCATACTGAGGAAACGGATAGCATTAGCAAGGATTTTACGAGTGATCATTGTTTACTCCAAATTGAATAAATAGCAAATTTGCTACTGATTTTCTCAAGGTCGTTTTGCCATCTTAACAGTTAAAATCTAATCTAGGTATCTGCCCTAAAT
>NZ_CACTIE010000035.1 GCF_902713415.1 Arsenophonus endosymbiont of Bemisia tabaci Q2 | reverse complement strand
GAGAAAATATCGAAGCGATTGAACAAGCCGCGATTATGTTGTCGAATGCCTTTAAAGCGGGAGGAAAAGTATTATCTTGTGGTAATGGTGGCTCACACTGTGATGCTATGCATTTTGCAGAAGAATTAACCGGACGTTATCGTGAAAATCGTCGAGGTTATCCAGCCATTGCGATTTCTGATGTTAGTCATCTCTCTTGCGTTGGTAATGATTTTGGTTATGACTATGTTTTTTCCCGTTATATAGAGGCTGTCGGGAAAGAAGGGGATATATTATTTGCACTCTCAACATCAGGTAATTCTGGCAATATCATCAAGGCAATCGCAGCTGCACTTGCTAAAAAGATGCAAGTGATCACATTGACAGGTAAGGATGGCGGAAAAATGGCAGGAACTGCTGATATTGAGATCAGAGTACCTCATTTTGGTTATGCCGATCGGATCCAAGAAATTCATATTAAGGTGATCCATATCTTAATTCAGCTAATAGAAAAAGAAATGGTGAAATAATATTGCTAGGCAATATTGTCGGGTAGAAATGTGATTCGTTAGCGTGATTATCCTTAGATTTGGAAATTTCATTCTGGCGTACATAAAGGAGGCATTATGTGTGAATTGCTTGTTATGACTGCTAGTGTCCCCACAGATATTAATTTTAGTTTAAGTGGTCTGATCCCGCGAGGAGGTCAGACTGGGCAACACAAAGATGGTTGGGGGATCACTTTTTATGAAGGTCGAGGTTGGCGAACGTTTAAAGAACCCAAGCCATGTCAATCGCCTATTGCACGCTTTGTGCAAGAGTACCCGATTAAATCAGAGGCAGTTATTGCTCATATTCGTCAGGCGAATCGGGGCGATCTGTTATTAGAAAATACCCATCCTTTTACCAGGGAACTGTGGGGCAGAAATTGGACTTATGCACATAACGGCCAACTTGAGGGTTATAAAAAATTACCAGTAGGAGACTATCGGCCAATTGGAAAGAAGGATAGTGAGTGGGTATTTTGTTGGATTTTATATCAATTGGCAGAAAATGCCCTAAAAAACCGAAAAACTGGTTAACTGTATATCGGTTTATTGCCAAACTGGTTGATCAATTAAAATTGATTGGGGTACTTATATATGTTGATTTCAGATGGACAATATATAATGGCCTATTGCTC
>NZ_CACTIE010000034.1 GCF_902713415.1 Arsenophonus endosymbiont of Bemisia tabaci Q2 | reverse complement strand
ATTTTTGCATCTAAAAATATCCTCTGTAGTCGGCATAATCGGTATAATTTTGTTGCCAGGCTTGATAGTAAATTTTAGTTAAATTTTTAATTACCAGACAAAATAGTAAATGCGATTGTTAAAATAGGCTCAATAAAAAATTATACAAGTGTATAGGGTAAAGATAGCTGATGGTGGGGCATTTGGTATTTTAATAATAAAAAATTCAGTAAATCCGGCCAGATAAAATAACTTATTGTTAAGGAGGAATTTTGTTTGACAATTAATTTAATTGTGACTTAAAAATTCTCCTTTATGATGACTAAAATCGATGTTTTGCCGCTTCAGCAAGTATAGTTAGTAATTGTTCAGTGTCCTGCCAGCCTAGGCAAGGATCGGTAATAGATTGACCATAGGTAAGTGGCTTGCCAGCAGTGACTTGCTGGGTACCTTCTATTAGAAAACTTTCTGCCATAATGCCGGCGATAGCCCTCGATCCTTTTTGCAATTGTTGAGCAATATTTTTAGCGACATCGATTTGGCGTTGATGAATTTTTTGGCAATTACCATGGCTAAAGTCGATAATCAATCGTTCCGGTAATCCCAATTTGCGTAACTGACTACAGGCTATGGCAATATCTTCAGCGCTATGATTAGGCCGTTTTCCTCCCCGCATAATAATATGGCCATAAGGGTTACCTTTTGTTTGATAAATAGTCATTTGGCCATTCTTATCAGGTGATAAAAATACATGGCTGGCACGTGCGGCACGAATAGCATCGATAGCAATATTGATATTGCCGTCGGTACCGTTTTTGAAACCAACCGGACATGACAGCGCTGATGCCATCTGTCGATGGATTTGGCTTTCTGTTGTTCTGGCGCCGACGGCTCCCCAGTTAATAAGATCGGCTACATATTGACCGGTTATCATATCTAAAAATTCAGTTGCCGTTGGTAGTCCAAGTTGATTAATATTGGTTAGTAGCTCACGGGCTAAACGCAAACCTTTGTTAACTTGGCAGGAATTGTTTAGGTTAGGATCGGAAATTAAACCTTTCCAGCCAACCACTGTACGTGGTTTTTCAAAATAGGCACGCATCACGATTTCAAGATAATCTTTATATTCGCCGCGCAATTTAGCCAACATTTTGGCATATTCAAGTGCCGCTTGGGTATCATGTACAGAGCAGGGGCCAATTGATCACCAATAGGCGTTGATCTTGGCCAATTAAAATTGACTCAATCGATTTCCGTGACGTTGTAACATTTTTGATGATTTCTTTGGATAGCGGAAGTTCATCCACCAGCGCTTGAGGCGTAATAAGTCTATCAATAGGTTGAGTTCTTAACTCATCGGTTTTATACATATTTATCTCATATATAATTCAATATAGTCGATTTTCTGGCAAATAAACTAGCATTACCATAACCGAAAATAAACTGGATCTAATGGTTGTTTAAGATATCGTTTAAGTAATGAGCGTTTCTCAGCTAATTTTAAATTGTTAAAATATACGACGACTTAGCCCAAATATTTCAATAATTTTGGCTGAAATCTCTTCGACAGAGTAATTAGTTGTATTTAAATAGTTAATATTATGTCTTCTAAATAAAGCCTCAACCTCAGTTAATTCTATCCGACATTGATGCAAAGAAGCATAACGACCTTTTTCATAGCGCTCTTCACGAATAGCGGCTAGACGCTCAGGACTAATTGTTAGACCAAAAAGTTTATTTATATAAGGTTTTAATGCAAGTGGTAATTGTAAATTATCCATATCATCTGCGGTGAAAGGATAATTGGCAGTCTGGATGGCAAATTGCATCGCTAAATAAAGGCTGGTGGGTGTTTTACCACAGAGCGAAACCTCAAGTAAAATAACCTGAGCCACCTGAGCCTGATCAAGGTTTTTTAGTGATTATACCATCATCGTGCGCTAATGTATATTCAATCGCTGCAATTCTAGCATCATATTGATTTAGATTAGATAGTCCATGCGTACGGTTGAGCTTTGATTCCGGTTTTAAGCCGATCTCTTGGTGGATCGGATCAATTAAAGATTGGACAATATAGCTGGGCGACTGTAAAATGATTACAAGTAATTACTCTATATCAGTAAATTTATATTGGAGAAAAACATATATTTTGTAATCAAAATTAAGACGCTTAGCTATAAAAATATATGAAAAACATAAAAAACGTTGTTGTTATGAAAACGGATTTTGTATCAATGTGTAAAGCCATCCATTCAGGTAAAGGCGCGGGGATTATTATTCCTAACCTGCTTGATTTTAAAAATTCGATGCTCGTTTTTGACCCCAAGCTAGAACATCAAAAAAGCCAACAAGCATTTTGATAATGATTTATTTTCGTCTGATATCTAAAAATGAAAAGGTGACAACATGGCAAAGAATGAAAGTCTGGATTATATCAAAAACAGGTTGTTTGGTGATTTTCTTAACCATCCCGGATTAACTGAAATTGCAGTCAATCGCCCGAATGAGTTGTTGACCAAAATTAAAGGCGTATGGGAGCTTCACGAGATAAACCTCTCATTGGATGAATGTCATAAATTTGCACGGGTATTGGCAAACTATCATGGTGATTATATTGCTGACATAAAGCCCGTGTTTTCTTCCATAGTGGAAAGTGGGGAACGAGGTCAGGTTATTTTACCGCCAGCCTGTCAGCGTGACAAGGTATCGATTACCTTACGTAAACCTTCAATGGTGGAGTTATCGCACCAAAGCTATATTGATAAGGGATTTTATGAGCGAGTAGTTGGGAAATCGTCATCCGGATCGCATAACGAGGAATTATTGCAACTGTACAACAATAAAAACATTCGGCGTTTTATTGAAAAGTGCATGGAATAGGGAAAACAATGATATAGCTAAGCGTCTTAATTTTGATTACAAAAATATATGTTTTTCTCGAATATAAATTTACTGATATAGAGTAATTCCTTGTAATCATTTTAAAGTCGCCTAGCTATAAATGCAAAAAAAGAGCGTTCGGATGCGACACAAATATTTTGTTCGCACTCAATATGGTGTAATCAAAATTAAGTCGCTTAGCTATAACGAAATTTTTAAATGGGATGGACAGCCCAGATATCTTAGTAGTTGGAATAAAGATATGAATATGCAAGAAGCAATGAAATTATCCGCTGTCCCTGTCTATCAAGGGATTGCAAAACGTACGGGTCTGGCAATAATGAAAAAAGAACTTTATCGTTTGCACTACGGTAATAGCAAAATAGGCAATGATGTTACAAAATTTTGGTTAGAGGGCCCATTAAAAATTAGCCCGCAAGAACAATCCCAATTTATCTATAAGTTAGCCACTAAACAACTACCTATTGATAAAACCATTCAAATTGAAGTAGCTAATATGCTACTTATCAAACAGACTGCCAATATTAAAATTTATGCTAAAAGTGGCTTAGCCAATATTAATCGTAAGCGTACCGGCTGGTATGTCGGATGGGTGGAAAACGCTGACGGTAAAATAAAAACTTTTGCCCTTAATGTCGCGATCTCAGATGATAAAGCAGTGTCAAAACGCGAATCATTGACTTTACAGTGTTTAGCAAAATTAAAAATTATTTAAAAATTACTAATCGGAATACTAAATTATTCTGATTAGTAACAAATAGATAAATAAAAGGTTGCTCACATTAAACGCTATTGCGTTTTATTCTAGAGTGAGAAATTAATACTCCGTGCAGGCAAATTTTCTGGTATCAATTTTTTAGCCATTAAGTCGATTAGTTGGTGTTCATTTGACCATACAGATTCAATAATTTGCATAACCCATGGAGAAATCTGTGAAGAAAGTCGATAAAAAACCCATTTCCCTTCCTTACGATTTTGTAGCAACCCACTCTTTTTTAACATGGCTAAATGACGAGATATTTTAGTTTGGGGTTGCTCAAGTGCAATACAAAGATGATAAACACAAAGCTCCCCCATTTTTCGCAAAAGTACTACGATCCTAAATCTTGTTTCATCAGACAAATTTTTAAAAAACTGTAATGACTGTAACTCCATCTCTAATTTACCTCTAACCGGTTATATTTTCAGTAATAGAATGTTAGGATCAGCTCACTATCCCTGAGATAGAACAACGCCAACAACTAACTTTACAAAAAACAATCACTAAAACTTCTTGTAAGATCTAAAACAGCACAAAAATTCATATCATCATGATTTTTTGATTAAAGGGCGCAACATACGTTGTAAAATCACAGTGCTAACTAACAATATGCAAACAATGGTAATAAAAACAACAATAAAAGAAGTATCAAAGGCTTTACTCGCTGCCATTATCAATATCTGAGCCTGATCTTTATCCATCGTTGATGCCGTGCTTAATGCTTCATCGATACTGTCATAAACTCGCGCATCAATTGTTAGCTGTTCGGGAACAAAAAGAGTATAACTATAAATTGCCGTCATCATGCCGCCCAATATGGTAACGCCTAATACACTACCCAGCTGATAAGCAAAGTCTTCAATAGAAGCTGCCATACCGGACTTTTCATCAGGCGCATTGAGCATAATCGTGGTAGATGCAGAGGTAAATGCCATTCCCATACCCATACCAATAATGAATAAATTAATCAACAACAAAGTAATACCGCTCTGATAGAAGAGGATCATCCCTATTACCCCAACCAGCGTTAATATAAAACTTACCACGGTCGTTAATCTCTCGCCAAAACGAGGTAAGAGTAAACCGGTCAATGGTGATGCAACCACGGAACCAATTGGTATTGGAAGGATACAAAACGCAGCTTGTAATGGTTTGAAACCAAGTACTAACTGTAAGCGTTGACTTAAAACTAATTCAATGCCAACAATTACACTCATAGTAATAACGGCGATAATTACTCCCGCTGAAAACAGTCGATTACTGAATAAAGAAAAATCAATTATCGGTTGCGATTGTTTGCGCTGGCGTAATACAAAAAACAGCATAAAGATCACGCCAATCAAGGCAGCAGCACAAAATTCAACTAAAGAAAAATTAGGTTTGCTTAACTCTTTTAATGCATAAATCAGCCCAACTAAACCGACTAAAATTAATAATGAGCCTAAAAAAACAATAGCACGTTTGTTTGTTCCACCACAGCTTGGGATCAAACTCACTGAAAAAGGTAGCACCAACATAACAACAGGCACATTAATTAAAAATACGGATCCCCACCAAAAATATTTCAGTAATAAACCACCTACTAAAGGTCCAACCGCAGCGCCACCAGCAGCAACCGCTGACCAAATACCAATCGCTAGTGATCGTTCTTGAGGCTCAGTAAAAATATGACGAACAATTGATAAAGTTGCTGGCATCATCATCGCGGCACCTACCGCCAAAAAGACTCTAGCAGCAATCAAACTTTCTGGATTAGGCGAGAATGCAGCACAAAATGAAGCTAATGCAAAAAGTGGTAAACCGCTGATCAGCATTTTTTTATGACCAATGCGATCACTAAGCATACCCGCGGCTGGCAATAATCCAGCAACCACCAATGGATAAGCATTGATAATCCACAATTTCTCAGATGCGTTGGCATGGAGTTCATGGGTTAAAGTCGGCAATGCTATATAAAGCACTGTCATATCAATGACAATTAAGAAAAGAGCACTAGAAATTAAAAGGAGCGCAATCCATCTGCGATTATCATGAGTATTAACCATAAAATATCTCTATTTAGAAAAAATATGTAGTATGTTTATCTGCCATAATGTTAACGTTAAGTTTACGATATTAATCCATACGTATGTATTTTAAAAGAGGTTTTATTTAATGTTTAATGGGGCGTCAAAGAAGTATAGATATAGATATAGATATAGATATAGATATAGCTAAGCGACTTAATTTTGATGACATTATTTATATGAGCTATTCAATTGATTTTAGACGTAAAGTGATATTTACGATTGAAGAAGAAGGGTTGAGTATCCGAAAAACAGCGAAGCAATTTAGGATTGGCTCTGCGGTTGGACCTT
>NZ_CACTIE010000033.1 GCF_902713415.1 Arsenophonus endosymbiont of Bemisia tabaci Q2 | reverse complement strand
GACACAAGCTAAATGTAAAAAAAGAGCGCTCGGATGCGACACAGATATTTTGTTCACACTCAATATGGTGTAATCAAAATTAAGTCGCTTAGCTATAACGAAAAATAGACCATCCATTTGATTATTGGCAGCTAAGAATTGTAGGTTTAATGTTGCCAAAATATTCCTCAGTAGGTTTAGTAACAATTATTTTATTACTGCGCAAGAATTTTTCTGAATTCAATGCATTATATTTTTAACCATTTTTCAATTTTCTTTCTGTAACCACTTGCGATACTGACAGAGCGGCGTATAATGCTCCAAAATTTTTGTGGGGGAAGAAATGCATAATCAATGCTTAAAAGAATCAATATATGCATTGCTGCCATTGGGCTATTTAGTTATTGCATTTCCTCCTCAATTAACCCTATTTATTCAAGCCCGGCAATGAGGGGCTTTTTTTTGGCATAACAATACTTAGATATGGCACAAAAAAAGAAGGAACAACACGATGGTTAATCCGTTGTATCTTCGAGACATAATCTCGATTAATGATTTAAATAGTAAAGATCTACTCACTGTACTTGAAGTTGCTACATCACTAAAACAACATCCCCAAGCGAATCTGCTAAAACATAAAGTTATTGCCAGTTGTTTCTTTGAAGCTTCCACCCGTACACGCCTTTCATTCGAAACAGCCATTCACCGATTAGGTGCTTCGGTGGTGGGTTTTTCCGACAGTAATAATACTTCGTTAGGTAAAAAAGGCGAAACCTTGGCAGATACGATATCGGTTATTAGCCAATATGTTGATGCCATTGTTATGCGTCATCCACAAGAGGGGGCATCACGTTTAGCGGCTCAATTTTCAGGAAAAATTCCGGTGATCAATGCCGGTGATGGTGCAAACCAACATCCTACCCAGACATTACTCGATCTATTCACCATTCAAGAGAGCCAAGGCAGCTTAAATAATTTGCATATTGCGATGGTTGGTGACCTAAAATATGGTCGAACCGTTCATTCATTAACCCAAGCATTATCGAAGTTTGATAATAATCATCTCTATTTTATTGCACCTGAAGCTTTATCGATGCCAGCTCATATCCTGCATCTGCTAGAAGAAAAAGGGGTAACTTATAGCTTACATGACAACATAGAAACGATCTTGCCAAAATTGGACATTCTCTATATAACTCGAGTGCAAAAAGAACGTTTAGATCCTTCTGAATATGCCAATGTTAAAGCCCAATTCATTTTAAACAGCTATGAATTAGCTGTCGCTAAACCTGGCATGAAAGTTTTACATCCTCTACCACGCATGGACGAAATTACTACAGATGTTGATAAAACATCCCATGCTTACTATTTTCAGCAAGCCGGTAATGGTATTTATGCACGACAAGCACTTCTAGCACTGATCTTAAATAAAACCATTAATTTTTGAGGCATGCAATTATGGCAAATAACCACAAATTATAAGTAGAAGCAATTAGCTGTGGCACCGTTATCGACCATATTCCTGCTCAAATCGGTTTTAAATTACTTTCGTTTTTTAAATTAACGCAAACTGATCAGCTATTACCATAGGTTTAAATCTACCTTCTAATCACTTACTTAGGTAAAAAAGATCTGATTAAAATTGAATATACCTTTCTCACCCCTGAAAAAGCAAGCGAACTAGCAATGTATGCTCCCTATGCAACCGTTAACTGTATTAAAGACTATAAAGTGGAAAAAAACTATCAATTTACCTTACCTGAGCAAATTGATGCAGTTTTGATCTGTCCTAACGGTAACTGCATTAGCAATAATAAACCGGTCAGTAGCAGTTTTACCATTAATCAGCGACATATAGCTAAGCGACTTAATTTTGATGACATTATTTATATCAGCTATTCAATTAATTTTAGACGTAAAGTGATATTTACGATGGAAGAAGAAGGGTTGAATATCCGAGAAACAACGAAGCAATTTCGGATTGGCTCTGAATCTGTATCGCGTTGGATTAATCAAATATAACTGGGCGACTTTAAAATGATTACAAGTAATTACTCTATATCAGTAAATTTATATTGGAGAAAAACATATATTTTGTAATCAAAATTAAGACGCTTAGTTATAAAGATTCACGAGGTCTTTCCGTCTTGCCGCGGGTACACTGCATCTTCACAACGAGTTCAATTTCAGTGAGTCTCGGGTGGAGACAACCTGGCCATCATTACGCCATTCGTGCAGGTCGGAACTTACCCGACAAGGAATTTCGCTACCTTAGGACCGTTATAGTTACGGCCGCCGTTTACTGGGGCTTCGATCAAGAGCTTTGCTTTACGGCTTACCCAATCAATTAACCTTCCAGCACCGGGCAGGCGTCACACCGTATACGTCCACTTTCGTGTTTGCACAGTGCTGTGTTTTTAATAAACAGTTGCAGCCAGCTGGTATCTTTGACTGGCTTTAGCTCCGGATGCGAGATCTTTTACCTAATGCCAGCGTGCCTTCTCCCGAAGTTACGGCACTATTTTGCTTAGTTTTTTCACCCGAGTTCTCTCAAGCGCCTGAGTATTCTCTACTTAATTACCTGTGTCGGTTTGGGGTACGATTAATGATTACCTATTGCTTAGAGGCTTTTCCTGGAAGCTGGGCATCAACTACTTCACCACTTTGGTGGCTTGTCATCACGTCTCAGTGTTGTAGCAGTGCGGATTTTCCTGCACTACTTACCTACTTGCTTAAACTGGGCTAACCGTCGCCCGGATAGCCTAGCCTTCTTTGTCCCCCCTTCGCAGTAACCCTTAGTACGGGAATATTAACCTGTTTCCCATCGACTACGCTTTTTAGCCTCGTTTTAGGGGTCGACTTACCCTGCCCCGATTAACGTTGGACAGGAAACTTTGGTCTTTCGGCGAGCGGATTTTTTATCCGTTTTATCGTTACTTATGTTAGCATTTGCACTTTTGATACCTCCACTAGACTTTTTAGTCTAGCTTTTACGGCTTACAGAACGCTCCCCTACCCAACAACATCTAAATGTCGCTGCCGCAGCTTCGGTGCATGGTTTAGCCCCGTTACATCTTTCGTGCAGGCCGACTTGACCAGTGAGCTATTACGCTTTCTTTAAATGATGGCTGCTTCTAAGCCAACATTCTGGGTGTTTAAGCCTTCCCACTTTGTTTCCCACTTAACCATGATTTGGGGACTTTAGCTGGCGGTCTGGGTTGTTTCCCTCTTTACGAGGGACGTTAGCACCCGCCGTGTGTCTCCCGTGATAACATTCTTCGGTATTCGTAGTTTGCATCGGGTTGGTAAGTCGGGATGATCCCCTAGCCGAAACAGTGCTTTACCCCCGAAGATGAATTCACAAGGCGCTACCTAAATAGCTTTTGGGGAGAACCAGCTATTTCCCGGTTTGATTGGTTTTTACCTTTAGCCACAAGTTATCCGCTAATTTTTTAACATTAGTTGGTTTGGTCTTCCAGTTAGTTTTACCTAACTTTTAACCTGCCCATGGCTAGATCACCGGGTTTCGGGTCTATACCCTGCAACTTAACGCCCAGTTAAGACTCGGTTTTCTTACGGCTCCTTTATCTGGTTAACTTTGCTACAGAATATAAGTCGCTCGCTGACCCTTTATACAAAAGGTACGCAGTCACACTTTTTCGGGTGCTCCCACTGCTTGTACGTACACGGTTTTAGGTTCTATTTCACTCCCTTTGCCGGGGTTTTTTCGCCTTTTTTTCACGGTACTGGTTTACTATTGGTCAGTTAGGAGTATTTAGCCTTGGAGGATGGTCCCCCCATATTCAGACAGGATAACACGTGTCCTGCCCTACTCTTCAAGTTAACAACACTTACTGTTTCAGATACGGGGCTATCACTTTTTATTTCCGGTCTTTCCAGACTTTTTTCCTGCAATAAATATTGATGTTGACTTTGGGCTGCTCCCTGTTTTCTCGCCGCTACTGGGGGAATCTCGGTTGATTTCTTTTCCTCGGGGTACTGAGATGTTTCAGTTCCCCCGGTTTGCTTCGTTTGACTATGAATTTATCAAACGATAGTGCATTAATGCACTGGGTTTCTCCATTGGGACATCGCCGGCTAGTATGCTTTATATCAGCTTACCGACGCTTTTCGCAGATTAGCACGTCCTTCATCGCTTCTGACTGCCTAGGCATCCACCGTGTACGCTTCATTCGCTTAACCTTACAACCTGAAGGTGTCTTCTATTGTTTTTTTTGTTGGGTTATGGCTGCGCTTCCACTAATTTTTGTTGGGCAGTGCGCGCAGTGCTCACGTACTTTAGTACGCTGCGCTTGCTGTGCGCTGGGCGCCTTGAATTGCTGACTGCTTGCTCATAATGATTTATTATGACAAAAAAACCCAACTGATTGGAGTTTTGAGAGTTTTTTACACTATTTTTTCAATAGTGTGTGTTTCAATTTTCAGCTTGTTCCAGATTGTTAAAGAGCATAATTGGTAAACTAATTTAGTGAATTGGTTTAATCATTTTTGCGTAAAGCACAAACAGTGCACAACACTAAAAGTGTGATGCACCGCTTTTCTAAATCATTAAAGTGGCGTTCCCTAGTGGATTCGAACCCCTGTTACCGCCATGAAAGGGCGATGTCCTAAGCCTTAGGTTTTTAGACGAAAGGGACTTCAAGTTTTTTAGTCGATCTTAGATTGGCTTTACGCGCTATTTCATCAGACAATCTGTTTGAACACTCACATTCTATCTATCTATATCTAGATCTAGGTAAGGAGGTGATCTAACTGCAGGTTTTCCTACGGTTACTTTGTTACGACTTTACCTCAGTCATGAATCAAAAAGTGGTAAGCGCTATCTAAAAAGGTTAAGCTACCTACTTCTTTTGCAACTTACTCTCATGGAGTGACGGGCGATGTGTACAAGTCCCGGGAACGTATTTACCGCGACATGCTGATCTGCGATTACTAGCGATTCCGACTTTATGGAGTCTGGTTGAAGACTTCAATTTGGACTTGGACCTACTTTTTGAGTTTCGCTTCTCTTTTTTTCTTTCTTTTCTTCCCTGCTTTGCTTCCCTTAGTTAGGCTCGTCTCTCTTTTCTTTGTATACGCTATTGTGTAGAACGTGTGTAGGCTTACTCG
>NZ_CACTIE010000032.1 GCF_902713415.1 Arsenophonus endosymbiont of Bemisia tabaci Q2 | reverse complement strand
AAATATAGCTAAGCGACTTAATTTTGATGACATTATTTATATGAGCTATTCAATTGATTTTAGACGTAAAGTGATATTTACGATGGAAGAAGAAGGGTTGAGTATCCGAGAAACAGCGAAGCAATTTCGGATTGGCTCTGCATCTGTATCGCGTTGGATTAATCAAATAGAGCCAAAAGCATCGACTACGCGTCAGCGAAAAATCGATAAATCCGAGTTGATAAAAGATGTTGAACAATATCCAGATGCTTACCAAAAAGAGCGTGCAGAGCGTTTTGGCGTTTGTCAGAAGGCCATTTGGCAAGCTCTTAAAAAAATGGGATTGACCTATAAAAAACTCTACGTCATCCGAAAGCCGACGAAAACACTCGACAAACGTTTCAACAAAAAAACAACAGTATGAAAAAGAAGGCAAGCATATTGTTTTTATTGATGAAAGTGGTTTTTCACACGATACCCCGCGGACTCACGGCTATTCCCCGAAAGGTCAACGGTGTGTTGGTCTCAAGAACTGGGGAGCTAAAGGAAGAACAAATGTTATCGGCGCTTTATTGGGCACAACGCTGTTTGCTATCGGATTATTTGATATCAATATTAACAGCGATGTTTTCTATGCATGGGTCACCCAAGTCCTTATCCCAGTACTTCCTAAAAACAGTGTAATCATGATGGATAATGCAACTTTTCACAAGAAACAGAGTATTCAACAAGTCATCATCCATGCGGGGCATATGGTGGAATATTTGCCTACCTATTCGCCAGATCTTAATCCAACTGAACATAAATGGGCACAAGCTAAATGCAAAAAAAAGAGCGCTCGGATGCGACACAGATATTTTGTTCGGACTCAATATGGTGTAATCAAAATTAAGTCGCTTAGCTATACCTTTCATCCATTCCGTTACCAATGAACTAGAGGCAATGGCCGAACCACAACCATAACTTTTAAAACGCGCATCTTTGATGATGCCTGCGTCATTGACTTTGATCTGAAGCTTCATGACATCACCGCATGCAGGTGCCCCTACCATGCCACTGCCCACCATTGGATCATCATTATCAAACGAACCTACGTTACGTGGATTTTTATAATGATCAATTACTTTCTCACTATATGCCATATTGTAAACTCCTTAATCCGTCTATTAATGATGAGCCCATTCAATGCTATTAAGATTGACACCCTGCTTAAACATCTCCGATAGCTGAGAAAGATCACGCAGCCGACCTATCGCATTATGGATTAGCTGGATGGCATAATCGATTTCTTCTTCTGTGGTGAATCGACCAAAGGAGAAACGAATTCAGCTATGAGCTAACTCATCATTCATTCCCAATGCCCTTAGTATATATGAAGGTTCGAGGCTTGCCGATGTACACGCGGAACCTGATGAGACAGCCAAATCTTTGCGTGCCATCATCAATGATTCACCTTCTACATAGTTAAAACTGATATTCAGAATATGAGGTGCACCATTTACCAGGAAGCCATTAAGATAAAGTTCTTCAATATTCTTAATGCCGTTCCATAAACGTTGGCGTAAGGCATTTAATCTATCAGATTCTACCGCCATTTCTACTTTAGCAACCCGATAAGCTTCGCCCATTCCTACAATTTTGTGGACAGGTAATGTTCCTGAGCGCATGCCTCGTTCACGACCACCGTCATGTTGTTGGGCTTCAAGTCGAATACGGGGTTTACGATGCACATAAAGTGCACCTATTCCCATTGGTCCATACAGTTTATGTGCTGAAAAAGACATTAAATCAACTTTTAGTTTACTCAAATCAATCGGTAATTTACCGACCGCTTGGGTAGCATCAACATGAAAAAAATTCCTCGATTGCGACAAAGTTCGCCAATAGAGGCAATATCTTGAATGATTCCAATCTCATTATTGACATGCATGATAGAAACCAAAATTGTATCATCACGCATAGCCGCTTCAAGTTCATGTAAATCAATAAGACCACTATTTTGTGGTGAAAGGTAAGTCTCTTCAAAACCTTCACGCTCAAGTTGACGGCAAGTATCCAAAACCGCTTTATGCTCGGTTTTACTGGTAATTATATGTTTACCTTTTTTCTGATAGAAATTGGCAACCCCTTTCACTGCCAGGTTATTTGATTCAGTCGCTCCTGAAGTAAAAACAATCTCACGCGGATCCGCATTGACTAATTCAGCAATCTGATTTCGCGCAATATCAACAGCTTCTTCAGCCCGCCAGCCAAAACCATGAGAGCGCGATGATGGATTACCAAAATTTCCATCCATTGTCATACATTGGATCATTTTTTCAGCAACACGAGGATCAACAGGTGTAGTCGCCGAGTAGTCTAAATAAATTGGTAGTTTCATTAACTCACTAGCTCCATAAGACTAAAAACATCTCAAAATTTTATCACTTTGCAATTATTCTATTTTGTAGAACCGTGCAATTTATGCTCGTATATTAATAATGGGTTCGGATTGATGAGTCGCTCTCACATGGTGTTTATCGTTATCTTGACGATCAGCAACTTCTTGTACTTCTTGATTATTGACCAATTCTTCTAAGCTAATATTACTAAGAAAACCCATAATACGGTCACTTAAATCACGCCATAGTGCATGGGTCAAACAACGCTCTCCGCCTTGACATCCTTCTTTTCTTCCTTGACAACGAGTCGCATCAACAGACTCATCAACAGCAGAAATCACTTGAGCGATAAAAATATTTTTCGCTTCCCGACCTAATAAATATCCGCCGCCAGGGCCACGAACACTGGAAACCAGTTTGTTTTTGCGAAGTCGAGAAAAAAGTTGCTCAAGATAAGAAAGAGAAATGCCTTGACGTTCCGATATATCAGCCAATGGCACAGGCCCTGTCTTTGAATGCAATGCCACATCCAGCATGGCTGTTACTGCATAGCGTCCTTTAGATGTGAGTCTCATAATATATCTCCATAGTTAAATGTGACAAAAATTGTGTCATTCCAGAGTGTCTTAGTCAATTATTTAACCTAGTAATTTACTCAACTATTATTTATGCCATTTTTCAATTGATGTGAGAATGCGACGCAAAATATCGAGTTCCTGCACTTCGGGACGCGCTCGAGTAAATAAACCTCGCAATTTATTCATGATTTGCCCAGGGTGACGCTTTCTGATAAATCGAGATATTAAGCACTGCTTCAAGATGGTTATAAAATCCTTCTATATCCTCAAATAGCCGATATTGTACCCTCTTAATTTTGATTATATCATATTGAGTGCGAACAAAATATAGCTAAGCGACTTAATTTTGATGACATTATTTATATGAGCTATTCAATTGATTTTAGACGTAAAGTAATATTTACGATGGAAGAAGAAGGTTTGAGTATCCGAGAAACAGCGAAGCAATTTCGGATTGGCTCTGCATCTGTATCGCGTTGGATTAATCAAATATAGCTGGGCGACTTAAAAATGATTACAAGTAATTACTCTATATTAGTAAATTTATATTGGAGAAAAACATATATTTTGTAATCAAAATTAAGTCGCTTAGCTATAAGGGAAATTTATCTTGTTGGGGTGGGTCACAGTTGGTAGCCACCAATTTCATTCGTGACCCATATGGTTGTGGCTGACATCTTGATCGACAGCAGTTCGACCAAAATCTTAGAGATGCTGCCGAAGATGCCGGTGCTTTAATGATTAAGGGACGTATATCTTCTGTTATAGCTAAGCGACTTAATTTTGATTACAAAATATATGTTTTTCTCCAATATAAATTTACTGATATAGAGTAATGACTTGTAATCATTTTTAAGTCGCCTAGCTATATGGTGGAATATTTGCCTACCTATTCGCCAGATCTTAATCTAATTGAACATAAATGGGCACAAGCTAAATGCAAAAAAAGAGGGCTGGTGGGATGCGACAAAGATATTTTGTTCGCACTTAATATGGTGTAATCAAAATTAAGTCGTTTAGCTATATTACACAAGTTGCCCATTGTTGGTTATTAGGTGATGGAGTTAGTAAACCTAAACTGTGGTTTTATTCTCCAATTGATTATTGGCATAGTATTGATCCTCTACGGGACAACTTTTGGCTAAAAGAGGTTGAGTTGTTCCATTTAAAGGAGGCTAATGATATTAAAAAATCGTTATTTCAGTTAGATAAAAAACATACTGGTTATATTGGTGAATCTATTGATCTAGCTAAAGAATTAGGTATTTCAGCGGTTAATATTAATCGCAAATCGGTATTAGATTATTTTCATTTTCATCGGGCTTATAAGACCAATTATGAATTGAGTTGCTTACAGCAAGCACAGAAAATGGCAATAGCTGGTCATCATGCCGCTAGTGAGGCTTTCTATCAGGGAGCGAGTGAATTTGATATTAATGTTAGTTACTTTCAGGCTAGAGGTCAGCGAGATATCGATGTGCCATACAGTAATATTATTGCACTCAATGAAAATTATTCAGTACTCCACTACACTAAATTAAAATATCAGCCACCAAAGAAAATGTATAGTTTTTTAATTGATGCGGGCGCTGAATATCAGGGTTATGCAGCAGATATTACGCGTACTTATGCGGCTAAAAATAATGATGAATTTGCTAATTTGATTAACGGCTTGGATAGTAAACAGCAGATATTGATCGATACAATTAAAACCGGTATTCGCTATACTGAATATCATCAACAGATGCATCAACATATTGCATCTTTATTGCTAGATCATGGCATTATTTGCAATATCAGTATAGAGACAATGATAGAAAAAGGGCTTACAACACCATTTTTCCCGTATAGCTTAGGCCATCTTTTGGGATTAAAAGTTCATGATGTTGGTGGATTGATGCAGGATGAAACGGGAGAGTCTTTGGCTGCACCAGAATGTTATCCCTTTCTTACGTTTCACTTGGATCTTACAACTTGGTATAGTATTAACTATTGAACCTGGTCTCTACTTTATCGAGACACTATTAGCTCCCTGGCGCGAAGGATTGTTTAGTAAATATTTTAATTGGTCTAAAATTGCCTCCTTTATGCCCTATGGTGGTATTCGTGTCGAAGATAATATCATTATATATGAGAATAAAGTTGAAAATATGACACGTAATTTATATTTAAAATAATGAATGCTTATTTGATAACCGCAGAGTCGGTTGTTGTTAGCGAAGAGATTAAAAAAAGCCGTTTCATTACTTATTTGGAACATATTTGGAACATACTGATGGAATTGCAGAAGCAAAAATTTTTATCCAAACTATCAAACATAAATACCCTGATGCTCGCCATCATTGTTCGGCCTATGTTGCTGGTAGGCCTGATGATTGCCAAAAATTAGGCTTTTCCGATGATGGTGAGCCAACAGGAACGGCAGGTAAGCCGACGATCACTCAGTTATCTAGCCATATTGGTGAAATTACTCTCGTTGTGGTGCGTTATTTTGGCGGCATTAAATTGGGAACTGGGGGCTTGGTTAGAGCTTATGGTAACAGTGTTGAACATGCACTTAACCTCTTAAACACCTAGCAAAAAGTGCTACAAAAATATTATTTAATACATTGTGAATATGTGGATATAAAAATGATTGAGCAATTAATACAACAATCAGCAGAGCAGATCCTAGCGCGAGAATATAGTGAAAATGTGATATTAGAAATTTCATTACCAATCAATGTTGAACAAAAGTTTGCGGATAAATTACGTAATTTAAGTAGAGGCGCATTAAATTTAACCTGTAAATCTTAATGTTATAACTAGATTCTCAAGGAACCACTCATGCATTTTCGAGCAATAACCCGAATTGTCGGGCTACTTGTTATCTTATTTTCTGTCACTATGATTATTCCAGGTATAGTGGCATTAATTTATCAAGATGGAGCAGGAAGCGCCTTTCGCCAAACCTTTTTTGCGGCATTAATTATCGGATTGTTACTATGGATACCAAACAGAAAAAATCGACATGATCTAAAACCTAAAGAAGGTTTTTTGATAGTCGCCCTTTTTTGGACCGTGTTAGGTAGTGTTGGAGCACTACCTTTTATTTTTTCTGATCGGCCTCATCTTTCGGTTACCGATGCTTTTTTTGAATCTTTTTCCGGTTTAACTACAACTGGAGCAACCACATTGGTTGGGTTAGACACTTTACCCAAAGCAATACTCTTTTATCGACAGATGCTACAGTGGTTAGGTGGCATGGGAATTATTGTTTTAGCGGTAGCCATATTACCTTTATTAGGCGTAGGTGGAATGCAGCTTTATCGGGCAGAAATGCCTGGCCCACTTAAAGACAATAAAATGCGTCCAAGGATTGCAGAAACGGCAAAGACACTATGGTTAATCTATGCTTTGCTTACTATAGTCTGCGCGATAGCATTATGGGGCGCTGGCATGGATGTTTTTGATGCTATCTCCTATAGTTTTTCTACTGTCGCTATTGGTGGATTTTCTACTCATGACCAAAGTATTGGCTACTTTAATAGCCCTGCTATTAATACAATTATTGCTATTTTCTTGCTGATTTCTGGCTGTAATTTTGGGCTTCATTTTGCCGTATTATCTGGTCGTAGTCTGACAATTTACTGGCGTGATCCTGAATTTAGAGTATTTATCGGCTTTCAAATAGTTTTGATAATCATTTGTACCTTAGTACTTCTATATCATTCAGTTTATGATTCTCTATTACAAACATTTGATCAAGCCTTTTTTCAGGTTGTCTCTGTCGCAACAACAGCTGGTTTTAGTACCGATGGGTTTGCAAATTGGCCGCTTTTTCTACCGATATTGTTACTTTGCGCAGCTTTTGTCGGTGGGTGTGCAGGATCAACCGGAGGTGGATTAAAAGTTATTCGAATTTTACTATTATTCTTGCAGGGTTCACGGGAGTTAAAACGGTTAGTACATCCAAATGCTGTTTACACGATAAAATTAGGCTGCAAGGCATTACCTGAACGTATTATTGAAGCTGTTTGGGGATTTTTTTCTGCTTATGCATTGGTTTTTATTATAAGTTTATTATTGTTAATTGCTACCGGAGTAGATGAATTTTCTGCTTTTTCCGCAATTGCGGCAACACTTAATAATCTAGGACCAGGATTAGGCTCGGTAGCTGAAAATTTTACTACCATGAATCCAACGGGAAAATGGATCCTAATAGTCACTATGTTATTTGGCCGATTGGAAGTGTTCACTTTACTTGTTCTTTTCACTCCAACCTTTTGGCGGGAATAATCATTTATATAATTTTATAGGTAACACATGAGCTATTTGCTACTTTATTCTGGTAAAAATGGTCAGACTAAAAAAATAATACTTAAAATTACTGAATATTTACGTAAAGAAGGTAAGCAATGTGATGTTAGAGATTTAAATATGGATAAAAATTTTAATCTTTCTGTCTACCAAAAAGTATTAGTCGGTGCATCAATCCGTTATGGTCATTTTAATCCTGCAGTTTTGAATTTTGCGCAAAATCACCAAAAAGAGTTGAATACTATCCAAAGTGCATTTTTTGGCGTTAATTTAATGGCCAGAAAACAGGGAAAAGATACACCTGAAACAAATGTTTATGTACGTAAATTTTTAGCTAAAATTCCGTGGCAACCAACTATTACTAATGTGTTTTCGGGAGCGCTACGTTATCCCCAATATAAATGGTTAGATCGTATTATGATCCAATTTATTATGAAAATAACAGGCGGAGAAACGAATAAAAATAAAGAGGTTGAATATACTGATTGGGAAAAAGTCGAATACTTTGCGCGTGAATTTAATGCGCTTAAATAAAAATTTGATTAAAAATTGCTATTTTCTTTGCTTTTCGTCTAAAAAAAGAGCAAACGACTAAAGTTTACAAATTATTTCTTGCCAGAGCTGCGTAAAACTGCCTATAATACGCTCCCACTGAGTCAGTATAGAACCACAGTCAATTGAGTCAGTATAGAACCAGTCAATTAAATTAAATTTTTCTTGAGGCAAGGTAAAAAAGTAAAAATAACTACTTGACTTTACAGGTGAAAAGCCTAATATACGCCACCTCGCAGCCTAGGTCTCACGCTCTTTAACAATTAATCAGACAATCTGTGTGGGCAATCGCAAGACATCATTAAAAATATTTGATTTTACAGTCTTGAAGAGTAACAAGACAGTTAATTCATATATAAACTAATATGCAGTAACGTTATTTTAGTCAGCAGCAGAAAAGGTAGTAAAAAAATCAGCAAAGCAAGTTAAAAAAACTGTTACGGTCAGTAAAACATTCTTTGAGCATTGAGCATAAAGCTTTTAATTAAAAAGTTTGATCATAGCTCAGATTAAACGCTGGCGGCAGGCCTAACACATGCAAGTCGAGCGGCAGCGAGAGAAAACTTGCTTCCTTTCCGGCGAGCAGCGGACGAGTAAATAAAGTATAAAGATCTAGCCGAAAGCAAAAAATAACCACTAAAAACGGTAGCTAATACCGCATAATCTCTAAGAAAAAAGTGGGGGCCATTTTCTGGCCTCACACCTTCGGATGAACTCATATGAGATTAGCTAGTAGCTGGGGTAATAACGCACCTAAGCGACGATCTCTAGCTGGGCTAAAAAGATAATCAGCCACACTGAGACTAAGAAACAGCCCAGACTCCTACAAAAGGCAAAAGTAGAGAATATTGCACAATGGGCGTAAGCCTGGTGCAGCCGTGCCGCGTTTATGAAGAAAGCCTTCGAGTTATAAAGTACTTTCAGTCGTGAGGAAAATGTTAAGGTTAATAACCTTGACAATTGACGTTAGCGATAGAAAAAGCACCGGCTAACTCCGTGCCAGCAGCCGCGGTAATACGGAGAGTGCAAGCCAAGCATTAATCAAAATTACTGGGCGTAAAAGGCACGCAAGTAATTAATTAAATTCGATGTGAAATCCCCAGGCTTAACCTAAAAATAGCATTCAAGACTGGTTAGCTAAAGTCTTGTAGAGAGGGGGTAAAATTCCATGTGTAGCGGTGAAATGCGTAGAGATGTGGAGAGGAATACCAGTGGGGAAAACAAGGGGGCCCCCTAGACAAAGACTGACGCTCATGTGCGAAAGCGTGGGAAGCAAACAAGATTAGATACCCTGGTAGTCCACGCTGTAAACGATGTCGATTTGGAAGTTTTGGTCATGAACTGTGGCCTGCGAAGCTAACGCGTTAAATCGACCGCCTAGGGAGTACGGCCGCAAAGTTAAAACTCAAATGAGTTGACGGGGGCCCGTCACAAGCGGTGGAGAATGTGGTTTAATTCGATGCAACGCGAAGAACCTTACCTACTCTTGACATCCAGCAAATCCTTTAGAGATAGAGAAGTGCCTTCAGGAGCGCTAAGACAGGTGCTGAATAGCTGTCGTCAGCTCGTGTTGTGAAATGTTAAGTTAAGTCCCGCAACGAGCGCAACCCTTATCCTTTTTTGCCAGCGATTCGGTCGGGAACTCAAAGGAGACTGCCGATGATAAACCGGAAGAAGGTAGGGATGACGTCAAGTCATCATGACCCCTACGAGTAGGGCTACACACGTGCTACAATAGCTTATACAGAGAGAGGCAAACCGAAAAGCAAAACTCAGAAAGTACGTCAAAGTCCAGATTAGAGTCTGCAACTCGACTCCATGAAGTCGGAATCGCTAGTAATCGCAGATCAGCATGTCGCGGTGAATACGTTCCCGGGCCTTGTACACACCGCCCGTCACACTATAAAAGTAGATTGCAAAAGAAGTAGGTAGCTTTAACCTTTTGAGATAGCGCTTACCACTTTGTGATTCATGACTGGGGTGAAGTCGTAACAAGGTAACCGTAGGGGAACCTGCGGTTAAATCACCTCCTTACCTAAATAGGTAAAAGGTAAGTGTGTTCAAACAGATTGTCTGATAAAATAGCGCGTCGTAAAGCCAATCTAAGATTGGCTAAAAAGCTTGAAGTCCTCTTCGTCTAGAGGCCTAGGACATCGCCCTTTCACGGCGGTAACAGGGGTTCGAATCCCCTAGGGGACGCCACTTTAGTGATTTAGAAAGGCGGTGCATTACGCTTTTAGCGTTGTGTAATTTTTTTCCTTTACGTGAAATCGCGCAATAATGATTAAGCCAATTCAGTAAATTGGTTTACCAATTATGCTCTTTAACAATTTGGAACAAGCTGAAAATTAAAACACACATTATTAAAAAATAATGTGGCAAACTCTCAAAACTCCAATCAGTTGAGTTTTTGTTGTCATGATAAATTGTTATAAGCAAGTAGTCAGCAATTAGAGGCAGCCAGCGCACAGCAAGCAAAAAGTACTAAAATACATGAGCATTGCGCGCACTGCCCAACAAAAATAAAGCATACACAATAGATGCCTAAGTAGTCAAAAGCAATAAAGGACGTGTTAATCTGCGAAAAGCGTCAGTAAGCTGCTGATAAGCTGATAAGCTGATAAGCTGATAAGCTGATAAGCTGATAAGCTGATAAGCTGATAAGCTGATAAGCTGATATAAAGCGTACTAGCTGGCGATGTCTAAATGAGGAAACCCAGTGCATTAATGTACTATCGTTTGATAAATTCATAGTCAAACAAAGCAAACCAAAAAAACTAAAACATATCTCAGTACCCGGAAAAAAATCAACCAAGATTCCCCCAGTAGCAGTAGCGAGGAGTAAACGCGGAGCAGCCCAAAAGTCAAGATCAATATTTACCGCAGGAGAAAAGTTTAGAAAAGCCAGCAATAAAAGTGATAGCCCCGTATCTAAAACAGTAAGTGTTGTAAACTCAAAAAGTAAAGTAAGGCACGTGTTATCCTGTCTAAATATGGGGAGGCCGTCCTACAAAACTAAATACTCCTGACTGACCGATAGTAAACCAGTACCGTGAGAGAAAAGCAAAAAAAACCGGCAAAGAGAGTGAAATAAAACCTAAAACCGTCTACGTACAAGCAGTCAAAGCACCCAAAAAAGTGTGACTGCGTACCTTTTTGTAAAGGGTCAGCGATTTATATTCTTTAGCAAGAATAACCAGATAAAAAAGCCGTAAAAAACCGAGTCTTAACTAGGTGTTAAGTTGCAGAGTATAAACCCAAAACCCAGTGATCTAGCCATAGGCAAATTGAATGTTAGGTAACACTAACTAAAAAACCAAACCGACTAATGTTAAAAATTAACAAATGATTTGTGGCTGGGAGTAAAAAACCAATCAAACCAAGAGATAACTGCTTTTCCCCAAAAGCTATTTAGGTAGCGCCTCGTGAATGCATCTTCGAGGTAAAGCATT
This sequence comes from Arsenophonus endosymbiont of Bemisia tabaci Q2, assembly GCF_902713415.1. Taxonomy (GTDB): domain Bacteria; phylum Pseudomonadota; class Gammaproteobacteria; order Enterobacterales; family Enterobacteriaceae; genus Arsenophonus. The sequence goes on along the minus strand of NZ_CACTIE010000032.1, from coordinate 416 downwards.
GTTTCGGCTAGGGAGTCATCTCAATTTACCAGTCCAATGCAAACTACGAATACCAAAAAATATTATCACGGGAAATACAGGGCAAGTACTAACGTCCGTCGTGAAGAGAAAAACAACCCAGACCGCCAGCTAAGGTCCCCAAGTCATGGTTAAGTAAAAAACAAAGTGGGAAGACTTAGACAGCCAAGATGTTAACTTAAAAGCAGCCATTATTTAAAGAAAGCGTAATAGCTCAGTAGTCAAGTTGTAATAATCAACAAATTCTGTAGAAGATCTAAACAGCATTCTTTACTTCATAATATTTTTGATGTGGCGGTAAATAACCAATCGTTAAATGACGTCGATAATAATTATAAAACTGAATGTAATTTTCAACTTCATAGATAACAAATTGATGATTCATAAACGATAAATAG
>NZ_CACTIE010000031.1 GCF_902713415.1 Arsenophonus endosymbiont of Bemisia tabaci Q2 | reverse complement strand
TTTGTTGGGCAGTGCGCGCAATGCTTACGTACTTTAGTACGCTGCGCTTGCTGTGCGCTTGCCGCCTTGAATTGCTGACTGCTTGCTCATGACGATTTATTATGACAAGAAAAACCCAACTGATTGGAGTTTTGAGAGTTTTCTACACTATTTTTTTCAAAAATGTGTGTTTTAATTTTTAGCTTATTCCAGATTGTTAAAGATCATAATTGGTAACCTAACTCACTGAATTAGGTTAATTATTATTGCGTAAAGCACAAACAGCGCAAAACACTAAAGCGTGTTGCACCACCTTTTTAAATCACTAAAGTGGCGTCCCCTAGGGGATTTGAACCTTTGTTACTGCCCTTTCAGGGCAGTGTTTTAGTCCCCTAGACGAAGGGGACTTTAAGCTTTTTAGCCAATTTAAGATTGGCTTTATGCGCTATTTTATCAGACAATCTGTGTGAACACTCACATTCTATCTATTTAGGTAAGGAGGTGATCCAACCGCAGGTTCCCCTACGGTTACCTTGTTACGACTTCACCCCAGTCATGAATCACAAAGTGGTAAGCGCCATCCAAAAAGGTTAAGCTACCTACTTCTTTTGCAACTTACTCCCATGGTGTGACGGGCGGTGTGTACAAGGCCCGGGAACGTATTCACCGCGGCATTCTGATCCGCGATTACTAGCGATTCCGACTTCATGGAGTCGAGTTGCAGACTCCAATCCGGACTTTGACGTACTTTCTGAGTTTCGCTTCCCTTTGCTGGCTTGCCTCTCTCTGTATACGCCATTGTAGCACGTGTGTAGCCCTACTCGTAAGGGCCATGATGACTTGACGTCATCCTCACCTTCCTCCGGTTTATCACCGGCAGTCTCCTTTGAGTTCCCGACCAAATCGCTGGCAACAAAGGATAAGGGTTGCGCTCGTTGCGGGACTTAACCCAACATTTCACAACACGAGCTGACGACAGCCATGCAGCACCTGTCTTAGCGCTCCCGAAGGCACTCCTTTATCTCTAAAGGATTCGCTGGATGTCAAGAGTAGGTAAGGTTCTTCGCGTTGCATCGAATTAAACCACATGCTCCACCGCTTGTGCGGGCCCCCGTCAATTCATTTGAGTTTTAACCTTGCGGCTGTACTCCCCAGGCGGTCGATTTAACGCGTTAGCTTCGGAGGTCACAGTTTATGACCACAACCTCCAAATCGACATTGTTTACAGCGTGGACTACCAGGGTATCTAATCCTGTTTGCTCCCCACGCTTTCGCACATGAGCGTCAGTTTTTGTCCAGGGGGCCGCCTTCGCCACTGGTATTCCTCCACATCTCTACGCATTTCACCGCTACACATGGAATTCTACCCCCCTCTACAAGACTCTAGTTAACCAGTTTTGAATGCCATTCCCAGGTTAAGCCCGGGGATTTCACATCCAACTTAATTAACCGCTTGCGTGCCCTTTACGCCCAGTAATTCCGATTAACGCTTGCACCCTCCGTATTACCGCGGCTGCTGGCACGGAGTTAGCCGGTGCTTTTTTTGTCGCTAACGTCAATTGCTAAGGTTATTAATCTTAACACTTTCTTCACGACTGAAAGTACTTTACAACCCGAAGGCCTTCTTCGTACACGCGGCATGGCTGCATCAGGCTTACGCCCATTGTGCAATATTCCCCACTGCTGCCTCCCGTAGGAGTCTGGGCCGTGTCTCAGTCCCAGTGTGGCTGATCATCCTCTTAGACCAGCTAGAGATCGTCGCCTAGGTGAGCCATTACCCCACCTACTAGCTAATCTCATATGGGTTCATCCGAAGGTGTGAGGCCAGAATGGTCCCCCACTTTGCTCCTTAGAGATTATGCGGTATTAGCCACCGTTTCCAGTGGTTATCCCCTGCCTTGGGCCAGATCCCCATATTTTACTCACCCGTCCGCCGCTTGCCGGCAAGGAAGCAAGCTTCCTCCCGCTGCCGCTCGACTTGCATGTGTTAGGCCTGCCGCCAGCGTTCAATCTGAGCCATGATCAAACTCTTTAATTAAAAACTTGATGCTTAAAGAATGTTTTACTGACTGTAACACCCTTTTGTTGAACTTGCTTTGCCGATGTTTGACCACCTTCGCCGCTGTTGACCAAAATAACGTTACTGCATATTAGTTTATATATGAATTAACTGTTTTGTCACTTTTTAAGACTTTAAAATCAAATATTTTTTGATGATTTTTTGCGAGTGGCCACACAGATTGTCTGATTAATTGTTAAAGAGCGTTTAACCTAGACCGCGAGGTGGCGTATATTACGCTTTTCACCTTAATACGCGTTTATTATTTTTTTATTGATGAATAAGTCGCGATAACGGTTGACTATTATAGGGGCTTTTCTGAAACTAACAACTATTATTTACATTTTTTCTGTTTAAGTGTTCATTTATTGCTCTAACCTTGAATTAATAGTATCTATGCTATAGCTAAGCGACTTAATTTTGATTGAGTGCGAACAAAATATCTGTGTCGCATCCGAGCGCTCTTTTTTTGCATTTAGCTTGTGCCCATTTATGTTCAATTGGATTAAGATCTGGCGAATAGGTAGGAAAATATTCCACCATATGCCCCGCATCGATGATAACTTATTGAATACTCTGTTTCTTGTGAAAAGTTGCATTATCCATCATGATTACACTGTTTTTAGGAAGTACTGGGATAAGGACTTGGTTGACCCATCCATAGAAAACATCGCTGTTAATATTGATATCAAATAATTCGCTAGCAAACAGCGTTTAAATAATGTCATCAAAATTAAGTCGCTTAGCTATAAAGCCAATGAGCAACAACTCGGTATTTTACTTTGTATGCAAAAGATAGAGCAAGCCGCATTTCAGACGGCTATCCAATCCGGCCTATCACCGACTCAGGCAGTACGGGAAGTTAGTAAACGCAATTGATATGTTTGCAACGCTAATGACACCATCTCAGCAGATAGGGGGATAACAAATGCAATTGATAAACTCATATGCCATTAGAGAAGCGGTTATTTCGGGTAACTGGTCAGCCGTTAATAACGGTACCTGCACATTAACGGATTTGGGACTAAGATACAATGGAAATGGGTTAGTTTGGTTAAACTCTGGGATTTCTGTTCATGAGGCAGAGAGTGATACCGGATTGACCGCTCAGGATAAGCAATCTTATGATTATCATTCAGAGGTGTGCCAAGCTAATAGATTGAAAATAATGATTATTATGGATTTGTGCAGCCAAAAGATATTGATAGTTATGTATTGAATATTATTTGCAAAATCGGTAAAAATTTTACTGAACGTAAAGACGGTTCACCTTTGGCTACCTTCGCGTTGTTGATTGACCAACAAGCACGGAAACAAACTGTCAATAATTGGACGCTGTACCGTCATCCGACGCAAGGCGATAAATACACGATTCTAAATAAACATCACCATCGCGGATTGATAAAAAATATATCAGGCAAAAAGCTGGCAAGCCGAACCGTTACGATATATTGAGAATTTAATTCGTAATGACGCGGAATTTAGCAAACTCATGAAGCGACTGGGTTATATCAAGGTACGCACTTGAAAGATAACCGGAAAGCTCAATGATTTTTGGATTTACCGATGTAAAGAAAAAACGCTCAAAGAGGTACACACAAAAGAAATAATTAAAAACAATAAGTTAATAGGATTTGTGCAGTATGCAAAACAACCAATGAAAGCTTTTAAATACATCCTTGTCGATGGTGAATACCCTTATGTTTATGAGGACCATATCCATTTTCTGACAAAGAAACGTCAGCGGATAGCAGGTAAACAGTTAACCGGTTATACCGCTAAAGGCGTAGAAATGAGAGAGGTTAAGTGATGCATGAAAATCGATAACATCACCGTTTCTTTCCCGCCTTCAGTTAATCACTACTGGTATCACGCGAAACATAAACACTTCATCACTGCTAAAGGCAGATTATACCGCCAATCGGTAGCCGCTGAAATCCTGCATCAAAAGCTCTGCAAGCGATTGTCACAACGTTTAGGAGTTGAGATAGACGTCTATCCGCCCGACCTCCGCAAGCGAGATTTAGATAACCTGATGAAAGCGCCGATTGATGCGCTGTATCATAGTGGTTTAATCATTGATGATGCTCAGATATAGCTAAGCCACTTAATTTTGATGACATTATTTATATGAGCTATTCAATTGATTTTAGACGTAAAGTGATATTTACGATGGAAGAAGAAGGGTTGAGT
>NZ_CACTIE010000030.1 GCF_902713415.1 Arsenophonus endosymbiont of Bemisia tabaci Q2 | reverse complement strand
GCTCATATAAATAATGTCATCAAAATTAAGTCGCTTAGCTATAACGGTTAATCGGCTGTGCGGTTCTTCTATTCAAGCATTACATCATGCCGCCCGATTTATTATGTCAGGTGATGCCAATGTTGTGTTTGTCGGTGGTGTCGAACATATGGCACATGTTCTTATGACCCACGGCATCGATATCAATCGTAAACTTGCTATTCATATTTCTACCGCTTCAGTTGCAATGGGATTAACTGCCGAGATGCTCGCCAGACAAAATCAAATCAGTCGCACTGAACAAGATAAATTTGTCTTTAGGTTCTCATCAAAAGGCAGCTGAGGCAACTCATCATGGATGATTTAATAATGAAATCGTAGCAACTGCCGGCCATGATATTGACGGCAATCTGGTTGCCCTCAAGCAAGATGAGGTGATTCGATTTGATGCAAATTTAGCCAGCCTGAGGGGCTTTACCTCCGGTCTTTTATCCTATTTCAGGCTCAGTTAGCGCCGGAAATTCATCGGCGCTATTAGATGGTGCAGCCGCCATACTTGTTACCAGTAAAAAATATACTAAAACACAGGGATTAAGAGTAAGAGCTAAAATTCGATCTATGTCCGTTATTGGTTGCGATCCCGCCATTATGGGATATGGACCTCTTCCTGCAAGTAAAATTGCATTACAACGGGCTAATTTAACTCTCCAAGATATAGATGTTTTTGAAATTAAAGAAGCTTTTTCTGCACAAGCTCTGGCTTGTTTAAAAGATTTACAGCTTATCGATAAAATAGAAAAAAAGTTAACCTGCATGGTGGCGCGATTGCCTTAGGTCACCCTTTAGGGTGCTCTGCTGCGCGAATCATCACTTCTTTACTAAATATTATGGAACGGAAAGATGCTCAGTTTGGTTTAGCTACTATGTGTATTGGTTTTGGACAAGGCATAGCTACACTTGTTGAACGGATTAAATAACTAGTCTACGCTTTATGTTATGTTGTTGCTATTTTCCCGCCCAGAAGGGCGGTTTTTTGTTTTTTTATTATATTTAGATAAATTCGAATGTATCACCATAAAGATATTCAGGGCTGATCCCTCTTTCACTACAAAAACGTTCCCTCGCAATTTTTGCCATTTCAAAACGCCCGGCAATGTAAATTTCATATTTTGTAAGAGAACCAAAGTCATCCAGCACAGCACTCAAAACCGTACCTGTACGTCCTCGCCAATCTGATTCAGGTTGTTCAACAACAGGAATAATTTTTATGTTGTGATATTGCTCTGAAAGAGACTGCAATTCACCCAAATCATAAAGGTGTTCTAATCTTCGTCCTCCCCAATAGAAGGTAATATCTCTGTCAGGGTTTTCTTCCAATGCAGCATATAAAATAGAGCGGGTATAAGAAAATCCTGTTCCCCCCGCAATAAGAATTATTGGTTTTTTACTTCCCTGGCGAAACCAAGCTTTACCATGAGGAATATCAATATTGATACTATTTTGCGCAAAAATACGCTCCATCACCGCCATGGCATAAAGATTAAACTCTGACGCACCGATATGAAGGTCAATTAGTTTTTTTTCTGAAGGAATTGAAGCCAAGGAAAATGGACGCTTATCACGCTCATCCATAATGACCATTAAATATTGACCGGCACGAAAGGAAAATTGATCATCAGGTAATAAGCGAACGCGATAGACCGTATCAGTGATAGATTCTATAGAAACTACCTTACAACTTAATGTCGACATTCACATCCTCTCATAATTTAAAAATATCCAATTCATGCCAAATGTCATCTATTCGTTTTTTTATTTTTTCTGTCATAACAATTGGACGACCCCACTCTCGTTGTGTTTCACCCGGCCATTTATTGGTTGCATCAAGTCCCATTTTTGAACCTAAACCTGAGATAGGTGACGCAAAATCAAGATAATCAATCGGGGTCTTTTCCATCATAACGGTATCTCGTGCTGGATCCATTCTGGTTGTTATTGCCCAAATAACATCATTCCAGTCACGTGCATTAATATCTTCATCACAGACAATGACAAATTTTGTATACATAAATTGCCGTAAATAAGACCAAACCCCCATCATAACGCACTTAGCATGCCCAGCATATTGTTTCTTTATTGTTACCACGGCAAGCCGATAAGAACAGCCCTCAGGAGGTAAATAAAAATCAACAATTTCTGGAAACTGTTTTTGTAATATAGGGACTAAAACCTCATTTAATGCAGCACCCAAGACGGCGGGCTCATCAGGGGGCCGGCCGGTGTAAGTTGAATGATAAATAGCATCACTACGTTGAGTAATATGCGTAACGGTAAATACCGGAAATTTATCAACTTCATTATAATAACCAGTGTGATCGCCATAAGGGCCTTCCCGTGCAAATTCTTCAGGATCAATATAGCCTTCCAGAATAATTTCTGCACCCGCCGGTACCTCAAGCTCATTAGATATACATTTTACAACCGTTGAACGGTGTCCGCGTAATAATCCCGCAAATGCATATTCGGAAAGCGTATCCGGAATAGGTGTCACTGCGGCTAGAATAGTAGCAGGATCAGCCCCTAAAGCTACTGCGACAGGAAAAGGTTTAGCGGGATATTTATTACACCATTCTTGAAAATCCAATGCCCCACCCCGGTGAGATAACCAACGCATAATCAACTTATTTTTAGTTAATAGTTGTTGCCGATAGATACCTAGATTTTGCCGTGTCTTATGAGGCCCTCGAGTAACCGTCAATCCCCATGTTATAAGTGGTGCGACATCTTCTGGCCAACAATGCATTATGGGAATACGAAATAGATCAACATCATCACCTTGCCAAATCTGTTCTTGACAGGCTGCCGATTTTAACCTTTTGGTTGGCATATTAAGAACTTGCTTAAATTTTGGTAACTTGTAGATTAAATCAGCGAATCCCTTAGGTGGCTCCGGTTCTTTAAGAAATGCCAATAATTTGCCAACTTCATGCAATGCTTGGATATTTTCTTGCCCCATCCCCATCGCAACGCGTTCAACGGTCCCAAACAAATTACACAGAACTGGCATAGAAAAACCTTTAGGGTTTTCAAATAACAGTGCAGGCCCACCGGCCCGCAGAGTTCTATCTGCTATTTCTGTCATTTCTAAATAAGGATCGACTTCATAGATGATACGTTTCAGTTCTTTTTTTTGTTCTAATAATGATATGAAATCTTTCAGATCACGGTATTTCATTATATATTTTCTACTTTCTAATCTGCTGGAGCTTCATTATAAATTGTTCCATGCAGGTTACCAATAAAGGTTCAGTCTGTTGAGATTAGTGAATATTTTTAATTAATTACAATGTAATTAAATATAGCTAAGCGACTTAATTTTGATTACACCGTATTGAGTGCGAACAAAATATTTGTGTCGCATCCGAGCGCTCTTTTTTTGCATTTAGCTTGTGCCTATTTATGTTCAATTGGATTAAGATCTGGCTAATAGGTAGGCAAATATTCCACCATATGCCCCGCATCGATGATGACTTGTTGAATACTCTGTTTCTTGTGAAAAGTTGCATTATCCATCATTGATTACCCTTTTTTTAGGAAGTACTCGAATAAGGACTTAGGTGACCTATGCATAGAAAACATCGCTGTTAATATTGATATCAAATAATCCGATAGCAAACAGCGTTGTGCCCAATAAAGCGCCGATAACATTTGTTCTTCCTTTAGCTCCCCAGTTCTTGAGACCAACACACCGTTGACCTTTCGGGGAATAGCCGTGAGTCCGCGGGGTATCGTGTGAAAAACCACTTTCATCAATAAAAACAATATGCTTGCCTTCTTTTTCATACTGTTTTTTGTTGAAACGTTTGTCGAGTGTTTTCGTCGGCTTTCGGATGACGTAGAGTTTTTTATAGGTCAATCCCATTTTTTTAAGAGCTTGCCAAATGGCCTTCTGACAAACGCCAAAACGCTCTGCACGATCTTTTTGGTAAGCATCTGGATATTGTTCAACATCTTTTATCAATTCGGATTTATCGATTTTTCGCTGACGCGTAGTCGATGATTTTGGCTCTATTTGATTAATCCAACGCGATACAGATGCAGAGCCAATCCGAAATTGCTTCGCTGTTTCTCGGATACTCAACGCTTCTTCTTCCATCGTAAATATCACTTTACGTTTAAAATCAATTGAATAGCTCATATAAATAATGTCATCAAAATTAAGTCGCTTAGCTATACATTGATAAGGAACCCATTTTTTAATATTTTTGTATCAAATTGCTCTGGAAAATGTTGGTTATACTGAAAAATCTTAAATCCTTCATTTTTGCCACTAAAATAATGTAGTTCATTATCTTTAATCTGTAAGCCACTACCTTCACGTAAGGCAATAACAATTTCATGGGGATTGATCACACAGAACTCAGCAATACGATCATCTCGAGTTTCTCCCATATGCCCACTAATATGACTATCAATATAGTGCGGATTAATTTGTATTGGAAATAGCCTCAAGGAAGGCATTACAACTACATTAGTTACAGGCATATCATTGGTGGTTATTATACTAGGAGTGGCGACATTGCATCCCGCACTCCAGCCAATATAGAGAATGTTACGTTTAAAAACAGCACTTTGAATAGCTACGATCAATCCATTTTCATGCAAGCATTTATTTAGCCACCAAGTATTTCCTCCACTAACTAAAATATACTCCGCTGACTAAATCGCCTCTACAGGCGACTCAAAGTATTCAATCGAAACCACTTCAATACCTAATGATTGACTAAGCTCAGCGGCACGTTGATTATGATCACCGTGTAAGACAGCATAAGGAACTAATAATGCTTTGCGGATTTGACGAGGTTGAAACATCTTTTTTAAACGTGATGTTGCATAATTTAGCCATTGAGAATTCGTAGTTAATCGACCATTACTAAGAAGAAAAATATCCATCTATCTCTACCTTTTATTAGATCATCATATAAAACTATATTAATTGAATCATAAAGAATTAATCATGCTGGTTCTGGCGACATATCTTAATAATTTATAATTTGATATAATGATAAAGCGTAATTTTATTTTTGAGCCATAACATGGAAAATTGGTATCTTCTTTACTATAAATGCGGGAAAATAGAGCGAGCAATAGAAAATCTAATAAAGACAGCATGTTATTTTCTTAACACCAGAAGCTCAAATACAAAAAATAGTGCGAGGCAAACGCATCAAAATTACTGAATCATTATTTCCAAACTACCTTTTCATTAAATTTAATCCTGAAGAAATCCATACTACAACGATACGTTCAACTAGAGGGGTCAGCCATTTTATTCGATTTGGCCTCTATCCTGTGATCGTACCAGATAATATTATTAATGAACTAAAATCCGCATTTAAACAAGAAATCGTGGCACCAAAAACGGCTAGTATCAGGTGATACTATCATCATTAGTGAAGCTATTTTTGAAAGTGAAGCTATTTTTGAAGGCCTAAAAGCAATTTATTCAGAACCTGATGGTGAAAATCGTTCAGTTATTCTTCTTAATATCCTTAATCAAAATGTAGCTAAGCTAATAGATGATAATAAACAATTTAAGAAAAGTGATGGATTGTAATTAAAAAATAGCGTTTTATTCTATTATTTTATGCGAATTTTTATCATCTGCTGCTTTGTGGCTCTTACCAACATAAAATCGTGACAACAAGCCCAATTCAAATAATAAATACATTGGTACCGCTAATAGGGTCTAAGAAAACACATCTGGTGGTGTCAAAAACATACCTACAATAAAAGCACCCACAATCATATAAGGACGCTTACGTTTTAAAGAATCGGGCGTCGTAACGCCTGTCCAGCAAAGTAGAATAATAGCAACTGGAACTTCAAACGCCGCACCAAAAGCCATAAAAAGTGTCATAACAAAGCTTAGATATTTAGTAATATCAGGAATGAAATTCACACTTTCTGGTGTGGTTTTTACAAAAAAACCAAATGCTAAAGGAAAAATAACAAAATAGGCAAAAAGCATCCCCAGGTAAAAAAGTACACTACTGGAGACCAGTAAAGGCAACATCAAGCGCCGCTCATGCTTATAAAGAGCAGGAGCGATAAAAGCCCATAATTGATATAAGATCACTGGAATAGAAATAAATACCGCCACCATAAACGTCAGTTTAATCGGGGTAAAAAAAGTTGATGTCACATCAGTCGCACTCATGCGAGAACCGACGAGGAGCTGTTCAATCAAGGGTGCAGCAACCAAATGATAGATATCATTGGAAAAATAGACCAGAGCTAGAAAAACCACTGCAACTGTAAATAAGCTATAAAGAATGCGTCTACGTAATTCAATTAAATGGCTAATAAGTGGTTGAGGATCATCGATAGACATAGACTAATTTTCACCGTTAGTTTGATCAGAGTGCTTTTTTACTATCTCTGCTAGAGATTTGAGCGTATTTTTACTTTTAGTAGGACTATCTGACGCGGTTACCAACTGATCAGTCTGTTTTGGTTGAGATTGTTTATTGGTTGTTATCGCTATTTCTTCATCTATTTTAGTTGTGCTATTTTCATCAAGATCGCTAGTAAATGCTTTTACTTTAGCAAATTCTTCTTCGATAAGACTATTCGATGATTGATAATTTTTCTTTAATAGCTCAGTAGATTCTCTCAATTCTTCTATCGATTGTTTAAGTTCCGGTGAAAGGGTCTGTAATTGTGCTTTTTCTTCTGCCTTCCTCAAGGTTTCCTGCAATTTTAACTCTTGTGAGAGTTCATGCTGAACGTTAGCAACCAATGAACGGAACGCACGTATCCAACCGGCAACCGTTTTGACAGCTATCGGCAAACGCTCAGGACCAAGAACCACTAGGCCAATAATCATAACCAATAACAGTTCACTAAAACCAATATCAAGCACGGTTTATACTTACTCTTTATTTTTTTTACTTTCAGCCGTTTCTTTGGTCTGACTTGTTGTTGTTTTCTCAATAATATTTTTGGGTTCAAAATCAGCATCAGTATGCTTTTTTTCTGCTTTGTTACTATCAAAAGTTTTACTGTGATCATCACTCATCGCTTTTTTGAAGTTTTCAATAACTCCGCCAAATCTGAGCCGAGTGAGCGTAACTTCTTAGTACCAAAAATTAAAACAACCAGTAAAGCAATAATAAAAAGCTGACCCGGACTACCAAATGTAGCCATAGCAATTGTTGTTCCCATTGATATATACCTCTACGAAATTAGCTTCAACTATGTATAACCATATTATATACAACTAACTTCTATCTAAGAAACATGCAGACCCTAAAATAAATGTGTTCAAAGACAAACTTTAGCCAATTTTACCTGTTCGATACCATCCTATAGCCCATGAAATTATACCGAAAGATATAAACCCAATAGCAGCAATTTTTGAATCGAAAATCTGCAATAAAGTACCACATAACAAGCAAGTTGCTCCAATTTCTAGTAAATATTGGCCTTGTCTTTGTTTTACTTGTCGGCCTTGTAGCTGGACTGCGAATTTATCGATACTATCTTGTAAATATTTATGCTGCTTAAGCGCTCCGTAAATAAGATCGGGAATTTCTGGCATTTTTTCTGCCCAATAAGGTGCTTTTTCCTTAAACGCACTAATGATCGCGGCTAAACCCATTTGTCGATGTAGCCAATCTTCAAGAAAAGGTTTAGCTGTTTTCCACAAATCTAGTTGAGGATAAAGCTGCCTTCCCAATCCTTCAATATAGAGCAAAGTTTTTTGAAGCAATACTAACTGAGGCTGAACCTCCATATTAAAACGACGGGCGGTATTGAATAAATTGAATAAAACATGACCAAAAGAAATTTCAGCTAGCGGTTTCTCAAAAATTGGCTCACAAACGGTTCGAATGGCAAATTCAAAATCTTCTATATTAGTATCTGCTGGTACCCATCCCGAATCAACATGTAATTCAGCTACCTTACGGTAATCACGATTAAAAAAGGAGATAAAATTTTCTGCCAAGTAACGTTTATCTTCTTTATTCAGCGAACCGACGATACCACAATCAATACCAATATATTGCGGATCTTCAGGATGTTCTCGACTAATAAAAATATTACCAGGATGCATATCAGCATGAAAAAAGCTATCGCGAAACACTTGGGTAAAAAAGACTTTTACTCCGCGTTCAGCTAATAACTTCATATTAATTCCCTGTTTTTTTAACGCGTTAATATCCGAAACTGGAATACCATAAATACGCTCCATAACCATCACATTTTCCCGACAGTAGTCTGAATAGACTTCAGGAATATAAAGCATGGAGCTATTTTCAAAATTACGCCTTAATTGGAGAGTATTTGCCGTCTCACGCAACAAATTTAATTCATCAATTAATGTTTTTTCATACTCTCGAACAACTTCTCGTAGACGTAAACGTCGTCCATCCGGGAAAAGAAGGAGCCAATTAGCCAGCCGATACATCAAACCTACATCCGCTTTAATAACCGGCAATATATCTGGTCGAATAACCTTAATTACAATTTTTTTATTATTCTGTTTTAATTTTGCAGTATGTACTTGAGCAATCGATGCCGAGGCTAAGGGAACCTCATCAAAATCATCAAACCAGGTTTCAAGTGAACCACCTAATGACTGTTCTATATGTTGGCGAGCCAATCGGCCATCAAAACTGGCCACTTTATCTTGTAATAAGGCTAACTGATCAGAAATTATCGTTGGAAAAAGATCGCGACGGGTAGATAACATCTGACCAAACTTAATCCAAACCGGGCCTAAATCTTGTAGAGCTAAACATAAACGTTCACCAAGGGGTTTATCTTTATGCTTATTTGGTAACCAAAAAAAACAACGGCGTCCAATCCTTAAGGGTAAAGTAAATTTAATTTTGGAAATAAGTTCATCTAAACCATAATTTAGAAATACTCGAACGATAAAATAGAGACGTTTAATTTCTCCTGGTCTCATATTTTTCCTCTAATTTAGCTAAACGTTGTTCCAGTGCTGAAATATCTGCTACTACCTTCTCAACCTTATCAGCAAAACTTAGCACTTCCAATTTATTAGGAGACATTCGCCATTCTTCCACCAATACATTTTTAAACTGTTTTTTTTGTTGCTTTAACAACCCATTTATTCCAACTATACCTTTTTTAACCCAACAACTCACCCCTTCGGCAACAACATCACCGACATAAGGAGCAAGATAATGAGCAGGATCCCATTCAGTCGCATCTAGTAATGCAGACCAATGTTGCACAACTTGCATATCACCCTCTATCACAACCCTACCGTCGTTGATCAGAGTCGAAAGTTGCTGTTTATCTTTAAGATGCCTCAAGGTCACTAACGCGGTTTTTATTACGCAATCTGCCGGTGTTGGCCACTGGTTTACTACATCAACTCGTTGCTCAGAGAATATAAAGATCAATGGTTGAGATAATTCTTTTAAATCAATCGCCAGCACTTTGCCAACCAATCTTACTCTGGCTGATTTCAACGCCACTTCCTGATAAAAAAATCTATTCAACATAAGCTGTAAAAAGGAAGCAATTCCGGCATGTAATAGCGGGATTTTTGAATAGCTTTTGGTTGACGGGGTATCCATCTTAAAATTTGAACCCTCTGTGTAGGGCTACAATTCCACCGCTCATATTGGTATAAGAAACTTGTTCAAAACCGACTAACTCCATCATTGCTTTTAAAGTGTCCTGATCCGGATGCATGCGAATAGATTCAGCCAGATAGCGATAGCTATCAGCATCTTTGACTACCATTTGACCAACTCGTGGTAAAATATGAAAAGAGTAGGCATCATAAGCTTTAGTTAATGCTGAAAAAATCGGTTTTGAAAATTCTAATACTAATAAACGACCACCAGGTTTTAACACCCTAAACATTGATTTAAGCGCTTTATCTTTATCAGTAACGTTGCGCAGGCCAAAAGAAATACTTATGCAATCGAAGTAGTTATCAGGAAAAGGTAGTTCTTCAGCATTACCCTGAACATAATTAACATTACCAACAATACCGCGATCGCGGAGCTTTTCGCGCCCCATTTTCAGCATAGAATCGTTGATATCAGCCAGAATAACCTCACCTTTTTCGCCAACTATTTTGGCAAATTTATCGGTCAAGTCTCCAGTGCCACCAGCGAGATCTAAAATATGTTGCCCACGGCGTGCACCACTGGCTTCTATCGTAAAACGTTTCCAGATTCGATGGATCCCTAATGACATTAGATCGTTCATAAGATCATATTTGACGGCCACCGAATGAAAAACAGCAGCAACCAAATCCGCTTTTTCATCCTTGGCTACTTTGCAAAAGCCAAAATCAGTGCTTTCTTTAATTGGATCTACCATAATTTGCGCTCATTTAATCATTAAAATAATCAAAATTGTAATCATGTTTATTGTAAGATCTTATTTACGATCTAACGATTCTGCTTAATTATGATTTAGCAGTCTGTTTGCTAAATTCAATATCAATCGGGCGTTTAACTTCTATTCCTAATTCTTTTAAACTTTCCGCCTGGCTAATCAAATTACTTTTTCCTTCCGCTAATTTTTTGATCGCTGATTGATAATTCACCTGTGCTTTGTTCAAGCTCTGACCTAACACCTGTATATCATGGACAAATAACCGCATTTTGTCATACATTCTAGCAGCACGCTCGGCAATTACTTGTGCATTTTGACTCTGTCGTTCATAACGCCACAAATTATTAATTGTACGAACTGCCACCAATAAAGTTGAAGGACAAACGAGTAAAATATTATTCCGCAAACCTTCATCAATAAGTTCAGGCGCTTCGCGTAAAGCAATCAAATAAGCCGGTTCGAGTGGAATAAACATTAGTACATAATCCAGCGATCTTAACCCATTTAATTGATGATAATCTTTTCGGCCAAGTTCTTTTATATGATTGCGTACTGAATTAACATGCCCTCGTAATGCCGTTGCCCGCTGTTGCTCATCTTCGCTATTAAAATAGTGCTCATAAGCTGTTAATGACATTTTGGCGTCAATAACAACATCTTTACCTTGCGGTAGACGAATAATCACATCAGGTTGATAACGACTATTGGAGGTATTAATACTGACTTGAGTTTCAAATTCATGCCCCTGCCTTAGCCCAGAAGCTTCCAATATGCGAGAGAGAATTGTCTCACCCCAATTTCCCTGAATTTTATTATCCCCTTTTAGTGCTTTAGTCAGATTAATCGTTTCTTTTGCCATCTCTGCATTTAATTGCTGAAGCTGGCGAATTTCATGAGCTAAAGTATGGCGCTCAAGAGCTTCCTGGCTAAAACTGTCATGTACCTGACGGCGAAAACCATCCAGTTGTTCGCGAAAAGGGGTTAATAGTGCAACTAAACTTTGACGATTCTGCTCAGAGGCTCGACGTTCATTTTGTTCAAAAATACGATTGGCTAAATTCTCAAATTGAACATTTAACCGCTGTTCACTATTGAGTAACAGCCGCTGTTTCTCTTCAAAAGCCAGCCGTGTCTCTTCAAGCCGTGTCATGACTTCACGTAGTTCAACTTCTTGATTACGATTAATTTCCCTTTGTGACCTTAATTCTTGATCACGGTGCTCACACTCAATTTTCCAATATTCAAGATGGGTAATTTTTTCCTCATAGCTAGCTTGGATACTGTAAAAATCTCGCAATTCAGATTCTTTTTTATTCATTTTTTGCGCGATAATTAGCCAAATTGAACTACCACCAAAGAGTGTGCCGGTAAGAAAGCCAATAATTGCATATAATAACTGAATATCCACCTTGGTTTCCTTAAAATAGTCTTTATTTTATAAAGTAACTTAGTAATATACTGTATAAATATCCAAAATAAATTTTGCTTATTTTGGGCAAAAAATAGCACCAGGATGAAATTTAACAGCTATTTTACCCCATCCACTGAGCAAGCCAAGATAAACCAAATCCCCCTGGCGCTAAAATAGCAAATGCCCAGACCATAGCAGAAAATAAATTAGCGAGGTGAAAATAATGTTTAGGCACATAGCACAGATGCCGGCTACCAGGGGAATTACTGCCCTTAAGAGACCAAAAAAACGGCCGATAAAAAGACTCCATACTCCTCAATGTTCAAAAAAAGATGACCTAGATCAAGCATTTCAGGACGACGGAAAATTGGCCACATATGGCGTACGCTGTTCTTATTACGCTGTTCTTATCATGAAAGCCAAACCAATAAGATAACCAATCGCCCAAAAAAGCCCCACAGGCAGCAGTTAACCATATTGGTAAAAAGTGAGCCCATTATCATCAATTAATGCGCCTAAACCAAGCAAAATCACTGTCGCAGGGAGTAATAATGAAATGAAGGCTAACGATTCGCCAAAAGATAATATAAAAACAATAAAGATAGCTAATATTTGATGGTCGCGAGCAAATTAGGTAATAACATTAATAATCTCTGACAATGTCAATTTATTATTTCTATTTCAGTTAAACATTCGTTATTATGCAGCCAATTATGCAGCCAATAGCCAATTATGCAGCTAATATAGCTAAGCGTCTTAATTTTGATTACAAAAATATATATTTTTCTACAATATAAATTTACTGATATAGAGTAATTAATTGTAATCATTTTAAAGTCGCCTAGCTATAATGTAAATTATAGTCAGATTAAAATATAATAATGCGGCAAATTTAACTTACAAAAATTTTAAATTTAAGTTATTTTATTCTATGCTATTATCCGGCTATTACATTCATTAGTTTACTAAAAAAATACCAAATAAATATAGCTAAGCGACTTAATTTTGATTACACCATATTGAGTGCG
>NZ_CACTIE010000029.1 GCF_902713415.1 Arsenophonus endosymbiont of Bemisia tabaci Q2 | reverse complement strand
GATATAGAGTAATTACTTGTAATCATTTTAAAGTCGCCCAGCTATATTGTCAGAATTCAAAAGATGTTTTTTGGATGTTAACAATTTCAATCATTGTTAGTGAATTTATTGTTAATAGCGTTTCTATATTGATAGCTAAAGCGATGGGTACCAATGATGTGGTTAATATCCTTATTCAAAATCCAGGCTGGATCGGCGTCATTTTTAGCATCTTAGCGGTGGTTAAAATAAATGATATCAATCTTTATAGTGTCTCGCTTAGCATGAGCAATGTTATTGCGTGTATGATATACAAGAAAATCAATTATGTTACATTAACGCTAATCGCGGGCAGTATAGGAACTTTCTTTACCGTTATCGGTATTTTAAATAATTTTATTAATTTTTTGATAATAGCGGGTGTTATTTTCCCACCAATAGCTGGGATTATGCTCACTGACTAGTATATCCTGCATACTAATAGAAATTTATTTGATTCAAAGCTTAAAGATGGCAAGTTGCCAAATAATGCTTTTACACCATGGATAAATTACCCATCTCTCATTGCTTGGGCTTTAGGCTCTATCGCTGGGATGACCCTAACTATCGGTATTCCATCAGTTAACTCGATATTTATCTCTGCTGTGATATATTTCTGCTTGTCTATTTTAAAGAATTTTTTCAAAAAAATACCGAAAGAGATAAAAAATGATCAAAGTTACAATAGCTCAGACGGACGCAATTTTAGGTGATAAAGATGGAAATTTACGATGTTTAGAAAATTTTTGCTATAAAGCTAAGGAAAACAATGCGCAAATTATCTGTTTTCCTGAATTAGCGACTACTGGATATTCACCATCAATACTAGGAGAACAATATTATTCACTTAGTAAAACCGAAAATGAACAGACAGATAAGCTATTTAGCCAATTATCCAGCAAATTTAATTTAGTTATTATTTGTGGTTTTATAGAACGAGATGATACAACCGGTAAAATTTATAATTCTGCCGGTATTTGGATTCCAAATAAAAAACTGATTAGCTGTATATCGGAAAATGCATCTATTTCATCATGAAAAACTATGGTTTACACCCGGTGATAGCTTGCCAGTTTTTGATATTGGTGTTTGTCGTATTGGAATAATAATTTGTTACGATGCAGGATTTCCTGAAGTTGCCAGAATTTTGGCAACTAAAAAGGCAGATATTTTATAGCTGGGCGACTTTAAAATGATTACAAGTAATTACTCTATATCAGTAAATTTATATTGGAGAAAAACATATATTTTGTAATCAAAATTAAGACGCTTAGCTATAACAGGAGAGATGAAAACAATTGGAAAGCTAAAGTCACTTCAAGAACTAAAAAAGAAGAAACTACAAGCATTTTTAACCCTAAGTTATCAGCCACTGGCTGCACAACCCCACCATGTGGAGGATACAACGTAAATCCTTACTGTCCCTGGACAAATCCAGGTTGCAATAATAATGGTTATTCTACAACATATTATTCAATGCCGATATTCAATGGCTTTACTTATGCTTCTGACTGGCCTGGGCAATATTACGGCAACACCATAACTTATAATGCCTTTTACCCAAATCAACAAGGCTATTGTAATAACAACTACTACGGTTACTGTAAGCAACAACAAAAATTATCATGGCAGACAACAAGTGCTAACCTGATTATCGATAATTATAGCTGGAATGATATTAATCCTTATTATCATAATAAAAAACCGCAAAAATTGGCAATGGTAGCGGCAAAGATACCTTGGTTTTTTCCAGTATCAAAGATTCACCTTACGACAATCCAGATAAAATTATGGATTTTGAAACTGGCATTTACTTAATTAATCTCTCTGCCATTAGGCTAAACAGTTATAGTACAAGCAACCCTAAACTCTATTTTGTTGACTACTTTACTAAACAAGTGGGAGATATGATGTTGACTTATAATGAAGAAATTAACTTAAGTCGATTATTTATAGATGGTAACGGTGATGCCATCCCCGACTTTGAACTATATATCCTTGGCGTTGTCGAACAAAGCGATCTTATTCTGGCATATATCGATCTTATTCTGGCATATATAGC
>NZ_CACTIE010000028.1 GCF_902713415.1 Arsenophonus endosymbiont of Bemisia tabaci Q2 | reverse complement strand
TATATTAATCAGCAGTGCGGAGTTTTGAATATAACAATATTTTGGCTAGCGAGAGGTTGCGTTATAGTAAGCATAACTGTTGATTTTTAATCTATCTAATTTGCCTATAAAAACAAAAAACCTGCTAATTAGGCAGGTTTTCTTAAGAATCTGGAAGAATGTGGCTCCTCCAACTGGACTTGAACCAGTGACATACGGATTAACAGTCCGCCGTTCTACCGACTGAACTATGGAGGAATTAAGCAAGCTAAAAAAAGCTGGCTAGATATTAACGATGTCCTGCACCACTGTCAACGTTAAAAATATAATATTTTTACTGTTTGTTTATACTGCAATCAAATTGCATCAAAAATAAACTATTTATCTGATATTATATGAGTTTTATAGGAATTATGGGTGATTTTTATTGAACTAGTCGGGTATGCAAGTAGATATATATCATAAAATGTTATTTTGCTTGATAAGACCTTTTAACTCGGTTTTGATTGCATTGTTGATAGTTGGCTCAGCAAGTATTTTATTAATTGCAGTATCTGTTACCTTTTCAGTAACAAACCATTCACCATTGTAACATACACGTAAATCCAGTATAGCTAAGCGTCTTAATTTTGATTACAAAATATATGTTTTTCTCCAATATAAATTTACTGATATAGAGTAATTACTTGTAATCATTTTAACGTCGCCCAACTATATCCCAATATCCTTAAAGCGGTATGTTGGTTTGATATCAAACAGTAATGCAGCGGCGAGCAAAAGAAAAAAATGTAAAACCGATTGTCCACTACAAACCAAAGTACGAGGTATAATAGATTAGAATCGCTGTTAGCAAGTAAGTCATGACTATTCCTATACATAGGTATGGATGCGCAATAATAAACTGCCAATTTAGATAAGGTCTATTATTGCGGTTTTGCTGTTTATTTATTTGGCAGAGATTTTCATTCAGGATTACTTTTATCATATACATGATATTTACCTTAATTGATCAGATTTGTAGATGAATCTAAACCTTGAGACTAGTATATTAAATTGCTTGAGTTATCGACATATCTTTTTTCTCTTATTTTAAACAAAATTTCTATTGATTAGGAATCGTCCCAAACAGAAAAAAATTTATATTTATGGATTTATTTAGATCATTTTGATTTTTTTATTAATTTATTGGGTTAACGAAGAATATTCTTGAAAAAATTCGATTTTTTCTTAAACAAAAGCATAAAACTATTGATATTATTAACTACTCGTGCGTTAATGGGGGGAAGCCTAATAAACAGATCTATTTTATTTACGACATTTAAGTTAATGTGTTATGAGTAGCGTTATCCTTGATAGCCTTTCGACCGTTTCTTGCTGAGTGCTTCCATGAATTAAATAGTGATGTAGGCTTTTGTATACCTGCCGAAAGCGGCAATGTTTATTAGTTATATAGGAAAAGACACATGTCTGACAAAATAAAGGGTCAAGTGAAGTGGTTTAACGAATCTAAAGGCTTTGGTTTCATCACTCCTTCTGATGGCAGCAAGGATGTATTCGTTCACTTCTCTGCCATTCAAGGAAATGGATTCAAAACCCTGGCTGAAGGGCAAAATGTAGAATTTACTATTGAAGATGGTTCGAAAGGCCCATCTGCAGCGAATGTAACTGCTCTTTAAGATTAGTTAAATAAATGGATTTCTTGAAGCCTGTTGTGCAAGCGGCAGGCTTCTTTATTATTTGTAGTAAAATTTTTTGGTACAACATTCAATTTTTTGGCATAACTGATGAAAATCAATGATAGCGTTTTAGTAACGACTGATATAGCTGGGCGACTTTAAAATGATTACAAGTAATTACTCTATATCAGTAAATTTATATTGAAGAAAAACATATATTTTGTAATCAAAATTAAGACGCTTTTAGCTATATCGACTGATGTCAGGTTTTATTAGCATTGCAACAATACACCCACCGGCGACCATTGTTGCTCCAGCGCTTAATGTCATCGAGTCCTACTCTGCTGGAATGATATTGATTAATTCTTTAATGTCGATGGTGGTTAATGAAGTAAATGTCACCAAAATCATAACAGCAAAAAATAAAGGCACTGTTATTTTGGCGGTTAGACTTAATCCTTTAAATCCGTATGCAACTAATACGGTAATAAATATGCCTGAAATTGTGGCACACCAGCCGAAGTCAAGCTTCCCGTTTAATGCATATTCTAAAGTTTTGGGACAAACTCCATTTTGTACGCCGAACCAACCGAGCGAGCTTATCGCAATAGC
Organism: Arsenophonus endosymbiont of Bemisia tabaci Q2; assembly: GCF_902713415.1. Classification (GTDB taxonomy): domain Bacteria; phylum Pseudomonadota; class Gammaproteobacteria; order Enterobacterales; family Enterobacteriaceae; genus Arsenophonus. Next base: position 1,305 of record NZ_CACTIE010000028.1, on the reverse strand, counting down.
AAATCTGATCATGGCAGAGCCTATTCGCCCAAAGCTGCACCATCTGGACAAAATGCTGGTAGGTAGCCTTTCCCGACATCCTATAAGACCCAATCCTAGGCCTAAAAATTCAAGAATTAAGCTACCCAAAAGTGTTGCTAATATTGCCCCTGCCAAAATGTCATTGCATGGCCTAATGTACCACCCAGTATAAACTGCGATAGTGCAGTATTGACGCCGATACGAATTAAAACAATAGAAAATAAATTAGAGCGTGCTGAATGCGGAATCCTTTCAAGGGAGTGTTCTTTATCCATGTTTATACTTCTGTATATTATTTAGTTAAATAAATAGCTGCGCGGTCTGAGAAATCGCATCGGTATTTTATTATGAATATTTTTATGAATACAATATTCTATAAGTTGTTCCCGAAAGCTAATCCCCAATTTTTGGTAGATAGATTGTAATTTATTGTTAACGGTATGATGACTAACACAAAGCATTTTAGAAATTTCTTTTGGGTTAAATGAATGTGCTACCAGAAACATTATTTCTAATTCTTTTTTGGTAAATTTTGTTTCAATCAGACAATCTGTTGTTCCATGAATTTTACCATAATTTTTAAATTGCCTAAAAGGCAGTAGTTCCATCTTTCTTGAATGAAAGATAACGCCAACACATTCTCCGTCGACAATAAACGGAAATTTTTCACAAATGTAAGGTTGTAATAGTGAATCTTCACCATAAGGATAAATATCAATCGAAATAATATTTCTTTTTTGTTTTAATGTTTCAAAATCATGTGCTTGAAAGTTTTCTGAGAATTCAGCTATGGGATGAGGTATTTCGCTATCATTTTTGCCGTATAAGTTAAAATTTGTAGATAAATTAAATAACCTGTAGTTTTGTGTATTGCTATAAAAATGAATAGATTGGTCGCTGTCAAATATTTTTATTCCCCACGGATCGCTATTGTTTTCAAACATAGCAATAAGTTGAGGTGATATTTTCACATCCATTATTTCCTCCCACCGATAGGACTCAATAATACTCATAAATTACCTATAAACAATCTGTTTATTCCTTGTAGAATAGCGTCTTAATATAAATAAATTCTGGACATAATGGAAATTTTTCTAGTAAATTATTTGTCTGTTATTTCAATAAAATTATGTAACTAATTGTTTTTATTTTTTTATTTTTTATTAAGTCGGGTAATTTGATATCAGACGGATTAATGAATTTATCTGAACTATTAAAACAATATATTGGCCAATTTTTAGCCGAATAAATACCTATATAATCAGCAAAATGAATAAAAATAAT
>NZ_CACTIE010000027.1 GCF_902713415.1 Arsenophonus endosymbiont of Bemisia tabaci Q2 | reverse complement strand
ATCTCACGATAAAATGAATTATTAAAGTTAAATATTTATTATGATTAAAAAATATATAGTATTTACTTATGTATAGAAAATGTTTTAACTATATTCCACAGCCGTTGAATTAGCCAAAGGATAAGTAATAAAAAATTTATATTAAGATAAGTTGAATATTAAAACGTTGTTGAGAGTGTGGTATTTTAATAAAGATAATATTAGAATTAATAACAAGATTGTTGTCGCATTTTTATTTATTATACTTTATTATTCAATTTTCATTTAATAAACTCTATAATAAATTCCATTTTATGCGCTATATTAATTTTTTATTTAATTAAATAATTTTATTAGTTATAAATGGTATTTGTTAATTAGTATTAGGTATTCAATTTTAAATGTACTTGTTTATATTAAATTTTATTTAAATTAATAAAAACATATAGTTTTGTAATATTCATTATATTTCACGATTGAAAGATAATATAATCTAATAATAGTGTCTTTTGAAAAAATTGATTTTAATTTTTTTGATAAAACTGGTTATCATCAATAAACTTGTCAATATTGAATACTATTTTATGCTTTAGCAAGAGACTAATCTGTGATATTTATTAGTTTTATTTATAGAAAATTAGCGCTATTGATAGATAAATTATTTATTATTTCATTGTGAAAAATACAATAAAAATTTTTAGTTTTAAAGCCATTATTGATAAGAAGAGTATTATGCTTAAGTGCATTAAAATTAGTTGTATTTGGATTATTTCATTAAAATACAAAATTGATAAAAGATAAATAATGAAAATGATTTTTATCATATTTTAACACTAAACAAAAATAGTGAAATAGGGTAGTAAAGGTAATATATTCATTTGTTTGATATAAAATAACTATTGGTTTAATCTAATAAGTCAAGTAAGGTAGCATAAATTATTCTGATTATTATTTTAATATTAGAAAAATTTATGATTGATAATTCCTTATCCATTGCTCGAACTGATCCAACGGGTGGTGCAGGTATACATGCTGATTTAAAAGTATTTTCTTCATTAGGAAATTATGGTGCAGCTATGATAACCGTATTAGTTGCGCAAAATACTTGCGCAGTACAGTCAATTCATAATCTTTCTGGCGAAATTGTCGGCTTCACAACTTGAATCAGTATTAACTGATGTTCGAATTGATAGTGTGAAAATTGGTATGTTATCAAATGCTACAAATATATCCATAGTAGCAGCGGCACTAGAAAAATATTCATTATCTTTTACGGTACTATAGCTAAGCGACTTAATTTTGATGACATTATTTATATGAGCTATTCAATTGATTTTAGACGTAAAGTGATATTTACGATAGAAGAAGGGTTGAGTATCCGAGAAACAGCGAAGCAATTTCGGATTGGCTCTGCATCTGTATCGCGTTGGATTAATCAAATAGAGCCAAAAGCATCGACTACGCGTCAGCGAAAAATCGATAAATCCGAGTTGATAAAAGATGTTGAACAATATCCAGATGCTTACCAAAAAGAGCGTGCAGAGCGTTTTGGCGTTTGTCAGAAGGCCATTTGGCAAGCTCTTAAAAAAATGGGATTGACCTATAAAAAACTCTACGTCATCCGAAAGCCGACGAAAACACTCGACAAACGTTTCAACAAAAAAACAACAGTATGAAAAAGAAGGCAAGCATATTGTTTTTATTGATGAAAGTGGTTTTTCACACGATACCCCGCGGACTCACGGCTATTCCCCGAAAGGTCAACGGTGTGTTGGTCTCAAGAACTGGGGAGCTAAAGGAAGAACAAATGTTATCGGCGCTTTATTGGGCACAACGCTGTTTGCTATCGGATTATTTGATATCAATATTAACAGCGATGTTTTCTATGCATGGGTCACCCAAGTCCTTATCCCAGTACTTCCTAAAAACAGTGTAATCATGATGGATAATGCAACTTTTCACAAGAAACAGAGTATTCAACAACTCATCATCGATGCGGGGCATATGGTGGAATATTTGCCTACCTATTCGCCAGATCTTAATCCAATTAAACATAAATGGGCACAAGCTAAATGCAAAAAAAAGCGCTCAAATGCGACACAGATATTTTGTTCGCACTCAATATGAGTGTAATCAAAATTAAGTCGCTTAGCTATACTTATCAACTGAATTGCATCTTATTCTGTATTTTTAAATTAGCAATAAATTATACCCTACCCCATTTGATAAGATAATTTCCGATAAAATATTTTACTGATTTAAGCTAATCATTAAATAACTATTTTTATATGACCATTAAAAAATTTATGAATTTATGTTTGTTGATTACATATTTCGCTATCGATTTTTTGCTGACAAAGTATATCAATAAGCATGATGGCTAATTTGCATAAAAGAACAAAAAAAACAATCATCAAGTCTCTTTTATGTACAAAATATAAAAAATATCGCAATATTTAAGAAAAAAACTTGCATCGGATCTGATTTTGAGTATAGTGAGCCGCTATCGGACGCCGGATGGAGCAGCTTGGTAGCTCGTCCGGCTCATAACCCGAAAGTCGTCGGTTCAAATCCGACCCCAGAAACCACCTTTCATTGAATATCAAATTAGTTTCCCAACAAGACTATTATCTATCTAATTAACTCGCTTAACGCAAAGCCAGTTTTCCGCCGTTATCGAAATAAGCTTTAATACCCCGAAAAATGGATTCTGCCATCTGCTGTTGGAATTTTGCTGTCTTTAGTTTTTGCTCTTCTTTAATATTACTGATAAAAGCAGTTTCAACTAGAATTGACGGGATGTCTGGTGCCTTTAATACCGCAAAACCCGCTTGATCAACAATGTTTTTATGCAATTTGTTAACGTTACCCATCCGTTTAAGTACTTCTGTCCCAAATTTCAAACTATCATTAATAGTCGCCGTCTGAACCAAATCAAACATCGTGTGATCAAGATATTTATCACCACTTTTACTGACTCCACCAACTAGATCGGCTTCATTCTGTGTTTGAGCTAAATAACGGGCATTATTATTGGTTGCTCCTTTGGTCGATAATGCAAATACTGAAGAACCTCTCGCCTTACGATTAGTAAAGGCATCAGCGTGAATAGAAACAAATAAATCAGCTTGCATTTTCCGCGCTTTTGCAACTCGCACTTTTAAAGGAATAAAAACATCTTCATTACGAGTCATATAAACTTTCATCTTAGGTTCACGATTAATTAATATTTTTAATCTACGTGCAACTTGCAATACGATATCTTTTTCCCGCGTTTTATATTTTCCTATAGCACCAGGATCTTCTCCACCATGACCAGGATCGATCATGATGATAATTGGCCTATCTCTCCCGGCTTTACCCGCTGGCTTTTTCGCTTTAACCGGCAACGTATTGTCCAATTTACCTTTGTTATAATCTTCTAATAGCGCTAACAACGGATCATGATCAGTGTAAACACCTGAAGCAGGATAAAAATCAACCACTAAACGATGTTTAAAACCAGCAACAGGCGCAATAGTAAACATTTGTGGTTCAACATGAGTTTTTACTTCAAAAACTAAGCGAACCATTTTTTGATCAAATTGGCCTACTCTGACTAATTTTAAATAAGGATCACGTGAACTGATTTGCTGGCTAATGCCCTGCAACACACTATTTAACTGCATATTTTCTAAATCAACAACAATACGATCAGGCCCAGATAAAGCAAATTGACGATATTTTAAAGCAATATTTGATTCTAACGTTACTCGGGTATAACTAGAGGCAGGCCAGATACGAATAGCAACTATACTTGAAGATGAAGCTAGCCTGAATGGACTAATACTTAACAGTATAGTAGCCACTGTACCTTCCAGAAGACGTCGTCTTGAAAAACCGTGATTTGAATGATCCATCGAAAAATCCACTTAAAGCATCAAATAATTATAAACCGCTGAATATTATCAACAAAAAATCACTATAGAAAACTTTAACTAATCATTAATCAACTGTCATTAATAAATTGCTCTTTATGAATAATTAGCTACTATAGCTAAGCGACTTAATTTTGATGACATTATTTATATGAGCTATTCAATTGATTTTAGACGTAAAGTGATATTTACGATGGAAGAAGAAGGGTTGAGTATCCGAGAAACAGCGAAGCAATTTCGGATTGGCTCTGCATCTGTATAGCTAGGCGATTTTAAAATGATTACAAGTAATTACTCTATATCAGTAAATTTATATTGGAGAAAAACATATATTTTTGTAATCAAAATTAAGACGTTTAGCTATAATATATTCTGAAGCAATAATAATGATTTTTTATACATTTCTTTTTGCTATTTTGTGTCAAAAATCATAAAAATACTTTCATTAAGAACAGTCATTTATATAAGGAACATATGAAAGGACGTCGTACTGATTTAGTTAATGGATTTCGCTACTCTGTTTTTTTATATTAATATACATCGCGATAAAATCTTTGTTATTACATTAAACGGTAATGCTATCGCAGGTAAAAATTTTGCTCATATCATTAGCGATATCGGTTTATTACACAGTCTCGGTATTCGGCTAGTTATTGTTTATCGCATACGCCCAAAGATAGATAAAAAACTCATAAACAAACAATATCCGATAATCTACCATAAAAATATTCGCGTCACTGATGCAAATACCCTAGAGTTAGCTAAACAAATATCGGGGACATTACAATTAGATATTACTGCTCTGTTATCAATAAATCTCAACAATATCCCATTGCAAAGTGCTTATATAAATAAATCTCGTCAGTGGTAATTTTATTATTGCTCAACCTTTAGGGATTGAGGATGGTGTTGATTAGTGTCATAGCCGAGGTATACTAAGAATCGATGAAGTATCTATCAACCATCATTTAAAAAACGGCTCAATTGTATTAATTAACCCAATTGCTGTTTCGGTCACTGGAAAAAGTTTTAATTTGTCGACAGAAACTGTCGCAACACAATTGGCAATAAAATTAAAAGCAGAAAAATTAATTGGATTTTGCTCTTTACAAGGAATTAGTGATAAAAATGGCAATATATTATCGGAACTCTCGCCGAATGAAGCTGAAAAGTATATTGCTGAATTGGAAAAACAGCCAAAGAATCATTCTGACATACTGCATTTTTTATATAGCGCAATTAAAGCATGCAAGCAAGGTGTTCGTCGTAGCATTTGATAAGCTATCAAGAGAATGATCCTTTATTGCGAGAACTTTTCTCTCATGAAGGTATCGGTAGCCAAATTACCATGGAAAATTGTGAACAAATTCGTCGAGCTAATATCAATGATATTGCAGGAATATTAGAATTAATTCAACCGTTGAAACAGCAAAGAATATTAATTTGCCGTTCACGTGAACAATTAGAAATAGAAATTGACAAATTTACTATCATCGAGCGAGAAAATATGATCATCGCTTTCGTAGCACTTTATGACTATTTATAAGAAAAGTCTGCAGAAATGGCTTTCCTGGCTGTGCATCCTGACTATCGTAATTTATCAAGAGGTGAAAAACTGCTTAAACACATTACTCTACAATCCAAAAATTTAAATTTAGAAAAACTTTTTGTATTAACAACCCGAAGTAATCACTGGTTTCTAGAAAGAGGATTTTTCGCAGCAAAAGTTGATATGTTACCAATAAAAAAACAAGGGCTTTATAATTATCAACGATACTTAAAAATTTTAATACTTAATATTAAGTAAATACCATAAATTAATTAAAATTTTAATTAATAAACCCATTTACAATAAAAAATACACTATTTAAATAAATAACGTTTTCTATTGCTCTTAAGCAAAAAAATATCGGCTCCTCTTTATTTAACGAAGAGAAGAGCCGAAAATAAAATAACGGTTAATTAATTATTTTTTATTTCTGCTACAAGTGGTTAGGCTGCTTTTGATATAAACCATTACGCATATTCCACATAGTTGAAAATGCTTAACCATTGTACTGTGAGTCGCTCCCCCATTTTTAGCCAGACTACCAATATTTAATGCCTGAGCATAGACGGTCGAGTCCAAAGGAGTACCAAAAGTAACTGATAGAAGACTCTTCAAAAAACCTATCCCTCTATATTTAATTGCCGCTTTTTGGTGATTACTTTGATTTTCTATAGAAGAATTTTCTACAGGAAAGCTCCACAAATGTTATTA
>NZ_CACTIE010000026.1 GCF_902713415.1 Arsenophonus endosymbiont of Bemisia tabaci Q2 | reverse complement strand
GGTACAAATAGACCACGCAAAAATTAAGACTAATAACATTTGTGGAGCTTTCCTGTAGAAAATTCTTCTATAGAAAATCAAAGTAATCACCAAAAAGCGGCAATTAAATATAGAGGGATAGGTTTTTTGAAGAGTCTTCTATCAGTTACTTTTGGTACTCCTTTGGACTCGACCGTCTATGCTCAGGCATTAAATATTGGTAGTCTGGCTAAAAATGGGGGAGCGACTCACAGTACAATGGTTAAGCATTTTCAACTATGTGGAATATGCGTAATGGTTTATATCAAAAGCAGCCTAACCACTTGTAGCAGAAATAAAAAATAATTAATTAACCGTTATTTTATTTTCGGCTCTTCTCTTCGTTAAATAAAGAGGAGCCGATATTTTTTTGCTTAAGAGCAATAGAAAACGTTATTTATTTAAATAGTGTATTTTTTATTGTAAATGGGTTTATTAATTAAAATTTTAATTAATTTATGGTATTTACTTAATATTAAGTATTAAAATTTTTAAGTATCGTTGATAATTATAAAGCCCTTGTTTTTTTATTGGTAACATATCAACTTTTGCTGCGAAAAATCCTCTTTCTAGAAACCAGTGATTACTTCGGGTTGTTAATACAAAAAGTTTTTCTAAATTTAAATTTTTGGATTGTAGAGTAATGTGTTTAAGCAGTTTTTCACCTCTTGATAAATTACGATAGTCAGGATGCACAGCCAGGAAAGCCATTTCTGCAGACTTTTCTTATAAATAGTCATAAAGTGCTACGAAAGCGATGATCATATTTTCTCGCTCGATGATAGTAAATTTGTCAATTTCTATTTCTAATTGTTCACGTGAACGGCAAATTAATATTCTTTGCTGTTTCAACGGTTGAATTAATTCTAATATTCCTGCAATATCATTGATATTAGCTCGACGAATTTGTTCACAATTTTCCATGGTAATTTGGCTACCGATACCTTCATGAGAGAAAAGTTCTCGCAATAAAGGATCATTCTCTTGATAGCTTATCAAATGCTACGACGAACACCTTGCTTGCATGCTTTAATTGCGCTATATAAAAAATGCAGTATGTCAGAATGATTCTTTGGCTGTTTTTCCAATTCAGCAATATACTTTTCAGCTTCATTCGGCGAGAGTTCCGATAATATATTGCCATTTTTATCACTAATTCCTTGTAAAGAGCAAAATCCAATTAATTTTTCTGCTTTTAATTTTATTGCCAATTGTGTTGCGACAGTTTCTGTCGACAAATTAAAACTTTTTCCAGTGACCGAAACAGCAATTGGGTTAATTAATACAATTGAGCCGTTTTTTAAATGATGGTTGATAGATACTTCATCGATTCTTAGTATACCTCGGCTATGACACTAATCAACACCATCCTCAATCCCTAAAGGTTGAGCAATAATAAAATTACCACTGACGAGATTTATTTATATAAGCACTTTGCAATGGGATATTGTTGAGATTTATTGATAACAGAGCAGTAATATCTAATTGTAATGTCCCCGATATTTGTTTAGCTAACTCTAGGGTATTTGCATCAGTGACGCGAATATTTTTATGGTAGATTATCGGATATTGTTTGTTTATGAGTTTTTTATCTATCTTTGGGCGTATGCGATAAACAATAACTAGCCGAATACCGAGACTGTGTAATAAACCGATATCGCTAATGATATGAGCAAAATTTTTACCTGCGATAGCATTACCGTTTAATGTAATAACAAAGATTTTATCGCGATGTATATTAATATAAAAAAACAGAGTAGCGAAATCCATTAACTAAATCAGTACGACGTCCTTTCATATGTTCCTTATATAAATGACTGTTCTTAATGAAAGTATTTTTATGATTTTTGACACAAAATAGCAAAAAGAAATGTATAAAAAATCATTATTATTGCTTCAGAATATATTATAGCTAAACGTCTTAATTTTGATTACAAAAATATATGTTTTTCTCCAATATAAATTTACTGATATAGAGTAATTACTTGTAATCATTTTAAAATCGCCTAGCTATACAGATGCAGAGCCAATCCGAAATTGCTTCGCTGTTTCTCGGATACTCAACCCTTCTTCTTCCATCGTAAATATCACTTTACGTCTAAAATCAATTGAATAGCTCATATAAATAATGTCATCAAAATTAAGTCGCTTAGCTATAGTAGCTAATTATTCATAAAGAGCAATTTATTAATGACAGTTGATTAATGATTAGTTAAAGTTTTCTATAGTGATTTTTTGTTGATAATATTCAGCGGTTTATAATTATTTGATGCTTTAAGTGGATTTTTCGATGGATCATTCAAATCACGGTTTTTCAAGACGACGTCTTCTGGAAGGTACAGTGGCTACTATACTGTTAAGTATTAGTCCATTCAGGCTAGCTTCATCTTCAAGTATAGTTGCTATTCGTATCTGGCCTGCCTCTAGTTATACCCGAGTAACGTTAGAATCAAATATTGCTTTAAAATATCGTCAATTTGCTTTATCTGGGCCTGATCGTATTGTTGTTGATTTAGAAAATATGCAGTTAAATAGTGTGTTGCAGGGCATTAGCCAGCAAATCAGTTCACGTGATCCTTATTTAAAATTAGTCAGAGTAGGCCAATTTGATCAAAAAATGGTTCGCTTAGTTTTTGAAGTAAAAACTCATGTTGAACCACAAATGTTTACTATTGCGCCTGTTGCTGGTTTTAAACATCGTTTAGTGGTTGATTTTTATCCTGCTTCAGGTGTTTACACTGATCATGATCCGTTGTTAGCGCTATTAGAAGATTATAACAAAGGTAAATTGGACAATACGTTGCCGGTTAAAGCGAAAAAGCCAGCGGGTAAAGCCGGGAGAGATAGGCCAATTATCATCATGATCGATCCTGGTCATGGTGGAGAAGATCCTGGTGCTATAGGAAAATATAAAACGCGGGAAAAAGATATCGTATTGCAAGTTGCACGTAGATTAAAAATATTAATTAATCGTGAACCTAAGATGAAAGTTTATATGACTCGTAATGAAGATGTTTTTATTCCTTTAAAAGTGCGAGTTGCAAAAGCGCGGAAAATGCAAGCTGATTTATTTGTTTCTATTCACGCTGATGCCTTTACTAATCGTAAGGCGAGAGGTTCTTCAGTATTTGCATTATCGACCAAAGGAGCAACCAATAATAATGCCCGTTATTTAGCTCAAACACAGAATGAAGCCGATCTAGTTGGTGGAGTCAGTAAAAGTGGTGATAAATATCTTGATCACACGATGTTTGATTTGGTTCAGACGGCGACTATTAATGATAGTTTGAAATTTGGGACAGAAGTACTTAAACGGATGGGTAACGTTAACAAATTGCATAAAAACATTGTTGATCAAGCGGGTTTTGCGGTATTAAAGGCACCAGACATCCCGTCAATTCTAGTTGAAACTGCTTTTATCAGTAATATTAAAGAAGAGCAAAAACTAAAGACAGCAAAATTCCAACAGCAGATGGCAGAATCCATTTTTCGGGGTATTAAAGCTTATTTCGATAACGGCGGAAAACTGGCTTTGCGTTAAGCGAGTTAATTAGATAGATAATAGTCTTGTTGGGAAACTAATTTGATATTCAATGAAAGGTGGTTTCTGGGGTCGGATTTGAACCGACGACTTTCGGGTTATGAGCCGGACGAGCTACCAAGCTGCTCCATCCGGCGTCCGATAGCGGCTCACTATACTCAAAATCAGATCCGATGCAAGTTTTTTTCTTAAATATTGCGATATTTTTTATATTTTGTACATAAAAGAGACTTGATGATTGTTTTTTTTGTTCTTTTATGCAAATTAGCCATCATGCTTATTGATATACTTTGTCAGCAAAAAATCGATAGCGAAATATGTAATCAACAAACATAAATTCATAAATTTTTTAATGGTCATATAAAAATAGTTATTTAATGATTAGCTTAAATCAGTAAAATATTTTATCGGAAATTATCTTATCAAATGGGGTAGGGTATAATTTATTGCTAATTTAAAAATACAGAATAAGATGCAATTCAGTTGATAAGTATAGCTAAGCGACTTAATTTTGATTACACTCATATTGAGTGCGAACAAAATATCTGTGTCGCATTTGAGCGCTTTTTTTTGCATTTAGCTTGTGCCCATTTATGTTTAATTGGATTAAGATCTGGCGAATAGGTAGGCAAATATTCCACCATATGCCCCGCATCGATGATGAGTTGTTGAATACTCTGTTTCTTGTGAAAAGTTGCATTATCCATCATGATTACACTGTTTTTAGGAAGTACTGGGATAAGGACTTGGGTGACCCATGCATAGAAAATATCGCTGTTAATATTGATATCAAATAATCCGATAGCAAACAGCGTTGTGCCAAATAAAGCGCCGATAACATTTGTTCTTTCTTTAGCTCTCCAGTTCTTGAGACCAACACACCCTTGACCTTTCGGGGAATAGCCGTGAGTCCGCGGGGTACCGTGTGAAAAACCACTTTGATCAATAAAAACAATATGCTTGCCTTCTTTTTCATACTGTTTTCATACTGTTTTCATACTGTTTTCATACTGTTTTCATACTGTTGTTTTTTGTTGAAACGTTTGTCGAGTTTTTTCGTCGGCTTTCGGATGACGTAGAGTTTTTTATAGGTCAATCTCATTTTTTTAAGAGCCTTGCCAAATGGCCTTCTGAAAAACGCCAAAATGCTCTGCACGCTCTTTTTGGTAAGCATCTGGATATTATTCAACATCTTTTATCAACATTGCTTCGCTGTTTCTCGGATACTCAACCCTTCTTCTTCTATCGTAAATATCACTTTACGTCTAAAATCAATTGAATAGCTCATATAAATAATGTCATCAAAATTAAGTCGCTTAGCTATATGATACAGATAATATGCTCTAGTCGTTATCACATGATTGACTATGCCATGCAGCTGAATAGATAACGAATTAGTTTTTGTTATCATAATAGATTAATCAGGAAAGGTTAGACATGCAATTACTTCTTTCAGATGCTTGGTTGCGGCGCTTCGCAGGTATTGGCCGCCTCTATGGTCAAAAAGCATTAATGCTTTTTGCTCGTTCTCACATGTGTGTTGTTGGTATTGGCGGCGTAGGCTCATGGGCAGCGGACGCATTAGCAAGAACCGGGATCGGCACTATTACTCTCATTGATCTGGATGATGTGTGCGTGACAAATATTAATCGACAATTGCATGCATTAAGCGACACTATTTGTCAATCAAAAGTTGAAGTGATGAAATTACGTATTTTGCAAATTAACCCTGAGTGTCAAGTTAATATTATTGATGATTTTGTCTCGGCCAGCAATCTAGTTGAGTTGATATCTATTCAATTTGATTACGTCATTGATGCTATTGATAGCATGCGGCCTAAATCTGCTTTATTAGCTTATTGTCACCGTCATAAAATACCTGTCTTCAAAATCGGAGGGGCTGGTGGGCAAATTAATCCGACACAGATCCAAGTTAAAGATTTAGCAAAAACGATCCATGATCCCTTAGCAGCAAAATTACGTGAAAGATTAAAAAGTGATTTTAAAATAGTTAAAAATAGTAAAGGTAAATTGGGTATTGACTGTGTTTTCTCAACCGAACAGCTAGTTTACCCACAAAGTGATGGAACCGTTTGTAAGGCTAAAAGTAATGCCGGAGGAACAATGCGTATGGATTGTGCCGCTGGTTTTGGTGCGGCAACAATGGTAACTGCTAGTTTTGGTTTTATTGCTGTTTCTCATGTATTAAAAAAATTGCAGCGTAAAATGATAGCTAGCGAAAAAGTATGAATTAATTTTTTTAACTATTAGCGAACAAAGCTCGTTTTGCGCAATTTAGCGAGTTGATTTTCAGTATAATCTCTTAAGGTAAAAGCGTAATTTTCAGCTTGTTGCCAATTAATGGCTTTCATCCAGTCTATAACAGTGTTGAACGCCAACACTCCGGCAATATTTGGCGTACCTGCTTCAAATCGATACAGATACCCAATTCTATTGGGCCATACAGTTTATTCTTCGGCTTAAGGACTATTGCTGGGCTGTTTAGAAAAATAGTTTTGTCTTGTTGAGTCGCAGGAAAATATTGGCGAAATTGTGTTATAGAAAATGTTTTTGTTATGAAAACCACAGCTATCAGAATATTTAGGACTTATATTGTGTAATTATTAGAATTTTATCTTGTCCTAAATGACCTTTTCATAAGGTTTGTTATATTTATTTAAATTAGAAAAGTAGTATTAGTCCTGATTAATAATATCTATTCTATCAGAATCATATGTATATCATCCGATTATATTCGGCGATGAGAAAGATATTTATTTAGCGAATATAAAAAAACGCCGCAATAAATTGCCGCGCGTCAAAATAACTATGGACAGACAAGGTAAATGTATAGGAGTGAAAATAGTAGTATTAACTACTCAACCTGGAAAAGCCAGATAATTTGTAAACACAATATCACAACCATAAAGCCAATAACTTTAAATAAATTAACTGCTTAGCGATTCATTCAGGCCTAGGAAGCAGCCTTACTATAGACATATACTGGTTTCTCTACAATGGACAATTTATAATGCTTCAGATTATAAAAACTAATGGATATATAAGGATGAGTAAGACGCGATCAGGGCAAAATGTATGCCTCCTCTTAATGCATTAAGGGTATTTGATGCGGCAGCACGCCATTTAAGTTTTACTAAAGCAGCAGAGGAGCTTTTTGTTACTCAGGCTACAATAAGTTATCAAATAAAAGGTTTGGAAAATTTCTTGGGTTTGAAATTATTTCGTCGGCGTAATCGTTCATTATTATTCACTGAAGAAGGGCAAAGTTATTATTTAGATATAGCTAAGCGACTTAATTTTGATGACATTATTTATATGAGCTATTCAATTGATTTTAGACGTAAAGTGATATTTACGATGGAAGAAGAAGGGT
>NZ_CACTIE010000025.1 GCF_902713415.1 Arsenophonus endosymbiont of Bemisia tabaci Q2 | reverse complement strand
GATTAATCCAACGCGATACAGATGCAGAGCCAATCCGAAATTGCTTCGCTGTTTCTCGGATACTCAACCCTTCTTCTTCTATCGTAAATATCACTTTACCTCTAAAATCAATTAAATAGCTCATATAAATAATGTCATCAAAATTAAGGCGCTTAGCTATAACTCAAGGTTTTATTGGTCAGGATGAAGACGGTCGCACAACAACATTGGGGCGAGGAGGTAGCGATTACACCACTGCGCTGATTGCTGAAGTGTTATCCTTTGACCAAGTTGATATCTGGACAGATGTTGCCGGTATCTATACGACCGATCCTCGTATTGTTGCTAGTGCCAAATCGATTGGAGCTATCATATCACTTTTAATGAAGCCGCAGAAATGGCTGTATTCGGCGCTAAAATCTTACATCCAGGAACATTGCCTACCCGCTATTCGAGTAGGCATTCCCGTATTTGTTGGCTCAAGCCAAATACCAGAAAAGAGTGGCACCTATATCTGCGCGAGCACCAAGAAATTACCTCAATTTCGAGCGCTGGCCATACGGCGAAAACAGACGCTTCTCACTTTGCATAGTCTAAATATGCTTCACGCTCGCGGATTTCTTGCTGAGGTATTCACACTATTATCACAACATCATATTTCTGTCGATCTCATTACTACATCGGAAGTTAGCATTGCTTTAACCTTGGATAAAACTGGCTCTACCACTACCAAAGGAAACCTATTATAGCTGGGCGACTTTAAAATAATTACAAGTAATTACTCTATATCAGTAAATTTATATTGGATAAAAACATATATTTTGTAATCAAAATTAAGACGCTTAGCTATAACTGACACTTTAATGACAGAATTAGCCAAATTATGTCGTGTAGATGTTGAGGAGGAGTTAGCACTAGTTGCCATTATTCGTAATAATTTATCGCAAATAGATGGTCTGGGAAGTCACATTTTTAGCCCGCTAGCAACTCATAATATCCGTATGATATGTTACGGAGCAAGTAGTCATAATATTTGTCTACTGGTCTTTGATAAAGAAGCTGAGACGATTATCCAAATACTGCATAAAAATCTTTTTGAATAACCGAAATATCATTACCGCTTAAAACGACTAATGCTAAATGACGCGGTGAGACTTATTTTTACCAATGCAAAGTTTTAGTCATATTTTTTTGATAATTTTAAATCTGTCGGCTTCACAACCAAGCTGGTTTGTAATCGTGTAAGATTTTCTTTCGCAACAGTATTATTAAGTTTTGCCGCAGTTGCAAACCACATAATGGCACGAAAAATATTTTTCTTTATACCCTTGCCTGTGGCATATAATACCGCTAAATTATTTTGTGCATCGGTTTCTTGTTTATAAGCCGCAGACAAAAACAGTTCACTAGCTTTTTGTGGATTTTTTCAGTGCCTATGCCATATAAATAAAAAAGTCCCAACTGGTTTTTTGCTTGTTGTATTTTCTGCGCGGCTTTCTGCATTAAGCTAAATGTTTTTTTAGCTTGTTCATTAATACTTTGACCAGCCAAATAGAGTCTTGCCAGTCGGTATTGCGCTTCAGCTTCACCTCTATTTGCCATGATCCGATACAATTCCGCAGCTTTAGTAAGATCTTTTTTGTACCGATGCCTTTTTCATAATAATAAGAAACTTTTATACTTGCATCAGCATAGCCAGCATTCGCTAATACCTCATACCACTGCCTGGCTATAATAGCATTTTGCTCAACTTAATAGCCATATTGATAAAATTCGGCAAGACGGTACTGTGCATTAACATGTCCTTGCTCTGCAGCTCATTTGTATCAATAAAAAGCCTGATAATTATTTTTCTCTAAATATTTACCATCATCATAAATAAATCCTATATTATATTGAGCAATAGTATTACTACTATATGCTGCGCGCCGATATAATTCAATGGAATAAGTCAGATTTTTCTTAACGCCATAACCTTTCTCATAAATCTGCGCTAAATTATTCAATGCACCTAAATCACCTAAATCAGCACTTTTCTCATACCATTCTTTTGCTTTCTGATAGTCTTGATTAACACCAAACCCATTCTGGTATAAATATCCCAAAAAAAACTGCGCATAAGCGTCCTGCTGCAAAGGGGCTTTTTCATACCAATTTTTCGCTTGTTTATAGTCTTTATCAACCCCTAACCCAACGCTATACATATAACCCAAACCAGGTTGAACTTAAGGATCAGCTTTGTTTGCGCCACGCTGCAACCAGGTTACCGCAGCTTTATAATCTTTTTTTCTTTGATTAATCACGCCCATATAATAAAAGGCATCACTATTCCCTTTTATAGCTAAGCGACTTAATTTTGATGACATTATTTATATGAGCTATTCAATTGATTTTAGACGTAAAGTGATATTTACGATGGAAGAAGAAGGGTTGAGTATCCGA
>NZ_CACTIE010000024.1 GCF_902713415.1 Arsenophonus endosymbiont of Bemisia tabaci Q2 | reverse complement strand
GCTATAAAACCGCGCAAAAAAAGAAAGCGCCCGTCATTAGCCTTGCGGATTTTAAAAGAAATAAACCACGAAAAGATAAATAATAAAATAACTGGGCGGATAGATCGTCCTTTCTTTTCTCTTTAAGCAACTCGCCGAGCACGCAAAGCGGCAATACGTTGTTGACCAATCGCATGATATTCAGCAAGAAGTTCAATACCAATATAACGCCGTCCTCAAAGCTCAGCAGCGATACAGGTAGAGCCAGAACCAGAAAACGGATCGAGTACAATTGCGTTAGGCTGCGTAAAAGACTCTATGAGCAGTTGTAAACTATAGCTAAGCGACTTAATTTTGATGACATTATTTAGTCGCTTAGCTATATAAATCGGGACTGTGCTGTGTCTCGTATTTAGTGGGACAGCAGGAGGTGACCCATGTCACCGTTTCCTTACTGCCCGATGCCAGCTTGCCGTCCCCTAAAAATGGGCGTATAACAAGCTGGCATCGGGCAGTAAGGGAAATCCTGCAAATTTCAAATTAATGCGATGGATAAATCTGATTTCCAGGCGGAATTCAATTTATTTAAGCGATACGCTTTTTTCAATGGGTTTCTAATATCCGGTAGGAAAACATAAGCGGAGCCCCCATTAGCGGCGACATCCTTATTTTTATGAGTAGCTACAATCTTTTGCTTATTTTTCTGTGAAAATAATAGGAGTGAGTCATCATCTTTCCAGTGTTTTTTTAAATTAAGATAAAGTTTTTCTGCCATGTCGTGCAAATCTTCGCACTCATCTGCACAATCATCCAGATTAAGTTGATTGAGCTTATCTAAGAGTATTATAGCTAAGCGACTTAATTTTGATTATACCATATTGAGTGCGAACAAAATATCTGTGTCGCATTCGAGCGCTCTTTTTTTGCATTTAGCTTGTGCCCATTTATGTTCAATTGGATTAAGATCTGGCGAATAGGTAGGTAAATATTCCACCATATGCCCCGCATCGATGATGACTTGTTGAATACTCTGTTTCTTGTGAAAAGTTGCATTATCCATCATGATTACACTGTTTTTAGGAAGTACTGGGATAAGGACTTGGGTGACCCATGCATAGAAAACATCGCTGTTAATATTGATATCAAATAATCCGATAGCAAACAGCGTTGTGCCCAATAAAGCGCCGATAACATTTGTTCTTCCTTTAGCTCCCCAGTTCTTGAGACCAACACACCGTTGACCTTTCGGGGAATAGCCGTGAGTCCGCGGGGTATCGTGTGAAAAACCACTTTCATCAATAAAAACAATATGCTTGCCTTCTTTTTCATACTGTTGTTTTTTTGTTGAAACGTTTGTCGAGTGTTTTCGTCGGCTTTCGGATGACGTAGAGTTTTTTATAGGTCAATCCCATTTTTTTAAGAGCTTGCCAAATGGCCTTCTGACAAACGCCAAAACGCTCTGCACGCTCTTTTTGGTAAGCATCTGGATATTGTTCAACATCTTTTATCAACTCGGATTTATCGATTTTTCGCTGACGCGTAGTCGATGCTTTTGGCTCTATTTGATTAATCCAACGCGATACAGATGCAGAGCCAATCCGAAATTGCTTCGCTGTTTCTCGGATACTCAACCCTTCTTCTTCCATCGTAAATATCACTTTACGTCTAAAATCAATTGAATAGCTCATATAAATAATGTCATCAAAATTAAGTCGCTTAGCTATATCT
>NZ_CACTIE010000023.1 GCF_902713415.1 Arsenophonus endosymbiont of Bemisia tabaci Q2 | reverse complement strand
TAGCACAATTAATGCAAACTATTGTTATGTATTTAGGATAAAAAAATAAATGCTCAAATAAGATAGAAGGGAAACAGATCTATTAAAAAATTGGTATTACAAAAAACTGGGGAGCAAAGATAGAAACGCCTCCCAGATTTTAATGTTTTTAGTGGCTATTTATTAATTAAACCATAATATTAATTAAAAATAGCAAATAAGATGGTAGTCACCTTGTTGATGTTAATGATCAAAGCAACCCATAAAAATGTCATACCGTAAATGGATATTTAATTGCATCATGATATTGGTAACCAATTACTTCAAAATCATCACTAGTCACCCAGGTTTCAATATCTTTTAATGTTTTAATATTAGGATTAACACGTAGTTGCGACAAAGAATAAGGGGTACGCTTCAACTGGAGATCACGCATAATCGAAAGTTGATTTTCATAAATATGAGCATTAACTATTTTATGGTAAGCCTTACCTGGTTTGTGACCCGTGATCTGAGCAAGCAGTGCCAGCAAAACAAAACATTGAATTTGATTAAAGTTTAGTCCCAAAGGAACATCACAACTACGTTGATATGAAGTTAAATAAAGCGTATCAGCTAGCAGAGAAAAAGTGTGCGTATGCATACAAGGGCGTAAACAACCGAATTCAAACTCACCCGGATTGTAAAAAGTGATTATCTCGGCACGATCATCTATTCCTACCGAAAGGTTGCTAATAACTTTTTGCAGCTGATCTAAATAAGTACCATCAGGCCGTTTCCATGAACGCCCCTGAACGCCATAAACCCGCCCCATGTCATCTTCACCTTTACGGTTCGGATTATTGAGCCATGCCTGATTTTCATTCGCATTGGCATTCCATGTATTACAGCCAATATCACGAAATTGTGCAGCGTTAGAATAACCTCTTAGATAACCCAATAATTCAGCAATAGCCGCTTTATAAAAACTTTTGCGAGTCGTAATTAAAGGAAACTGGTTATTTGCGACATCATATTCAAGATCAGCATTAATAACCGTTAAACACCGCACTCCTGTCCGTTTATTTGCTACCCACTGACCTTTATCAATAATACGCTGACATAAATCCAGATATTGTTTCATTATTATTACTCGCTTAGAATCTATTATTTAATACTAAAATAAAAGTACTGTATTAAAATTTTCTGCTACTTACTATTTTCTGCCTTCCTAGCAATGGAATAGTCCGTACAATGGCTATCTTTCTTATAGACCCAGATCATCATTAAAATACCAATAATGATCATAGGGACTGACAAAATTTGTCCCATACTTACAACACCAAATAGCCCCAACTGCGCATCTGGCTGACGGAAAAATTCAACAAAAATACGGAAAGCTCCATAACCAATCAAAAACAATCCTGAAACACTGCCCATTGGGCGTGGTTTACGACAAAACAGATTCAAAATAATAAATAAAATGATCCCTTCAAAAAACATCTCATAAAGTTGGGAAGGGTGTCGTGGTAATAAGCCATACTGCTCTAAAATCGGTAATAAAGAAGGGTCTTGACTAACAATCTGAATGTCTTCTGCTCGTGAGCCTGCGAATAACATTGCCCATGGTGTATCTAATGTTACACGGCCCCAAAGTTCAGCATTAATAAAATTACCAATACGTCCCATACCTAATCCAAATGGGATTAATGGGGCAACAAAATCGGCAACTTGAAAAAAATGGCGATGAGTTCTGCGTGCATACCACCACATGGCGCATATCACACCAATTAACCCACCATGAAAAGACATTCCTCCGTCCCAAACTTTATATAGATACAAAGGATTGCTGAGGAAGGCCGGCAAATTATAAAATAAAACATAGCCTAAACGTCCACCAATAAAGACACCTAAGAAACCAATATAGAGCAGATTTTCAACTTCGTTTTTGGTCCAGCCACTATTTGCTTTTCCGGCTCTCCGTTTTGCCAAAAATAGAGCGAAAACAAATCCTACCAAATACATCAAACCATACCAATGAAGGGCTACTGGACCAATCGAGAATATAACAGGATCAATATTAGGAAACACAATATAACTATTATTCATCGTCTCCACTCTTTAGTTTTATAGAGCTTGATAGAATTGCATGACTGCATGCGGTTTAAAATCTAATAGTATTTTATTGATTAAATTCATCAACAAATCTATATAATGCATACTTTGGTTAGTAAATTTTCCAAAAAATAAACAACAGTAGCTTTCACTACTCTCACTTCGCTTTCAAAACGACAAAAGTTGGCTATTAAAATAAACCTAAACCTACTTTCTTTCGCTAAATTTATTTAGCCACGTTTAAGTCTATAGGTAGGGCTTTTATTTGATGTCATTGTACTATTTTGCAGTGACATAACCATCGGAGCAAATTCTTTCATAACGCGCCGGTAAACATCACGTTTAAAAGAAACAACCTGACGCACAGGATACCAATAACTCACCCAACGCCAACTATCAAATTCAGGCGTTTTACTTTTTTGCACATTAATATTATGTTCATTACAAACCAATTGTAACAAAAACCAACATTGCTTTTGCCCTATACAAACTGGCTTTATGTCCCAACGCACAAAACGTTTAGGTAATTTGTAATGTAACCAGTTTCGGGTAGACGCTAATATTTTAACATCTTTACGATTTAACCCAACCTCTTCGAATAATTCCCGATACATTGCCTGTTCTCGCGATTCTTCAGGATTAATGCCCCCTTGAGGGAACTGCCATGAATGTTGCCCATACCGACGAGCCCATAATACCTGGCCCTGCCGATTACAAATTATAATTCCTACATTCGGGCGGTAGCCATCATTGTCAACCATCTGACTACCTCGTTAAAAATTTAAAAGATAACTTATTGTTTCATAATACTCTATATGGTAAGCCTTTATCAAATATAGTATTTGCAATTATAAGATAACATCTTACAATAAGGCCATCTCAACGGGTGCCGGCTATGATTAATATTGTTAATAGCTGGCTGAGAAAAACTCGTCGAACCTGATTCGATTAACATCGGCGTAGGGATTTGAGCCACTCTAATGATTTATTCATCAATAAATAGCTTCATTACTGTCCATTCCTCAGATCCTAGAGCATCACTGTTATTTAATTATTTATATAGGAGAACTCAGTATTGAAGAATGTACTGCTAAAAATAGTTAGTATTGGTTTAATTTATTGTTCAGCTTTCGCTCTCCAGGCAAAACCTATATTAACCGTTTACACTTATGATTCCTTTATCGCAGATTGGGGGTCAGGGCCTACAATAAAGCCTGCCTTCGAACAAATCTGTCACTGTCAACTGAAGCTAATTGCCCTAAGTTATCGGATTGCGTTATTAAATCGCCTTAGAATGGAAGGAAAAAATAGCCCAGCTGATATTGTGCTCGGACTTGATAATAACTTAATTGATCTAGCAAAAAAAACGGGCTTATTTACTGAAAGTAAAATTGACATCAGTCAACTGAAATTACCTATAAAATGGGATAACAATATTTTTATCCCTTACGATTATGGTTATTTTGCTTTTATTTATGATAAGACGCGGATCACTGAAGTGCCTAAAAGTCTTGATGAACTTATTAATAGCCCCCAGCCATGGAAAATTATTTACCAAGATTCACGTACCAGTACACCAGGTTTAGGGCTATTACTTTGGATACAAAAAATTTATGGGCAAAACAGTGCTCAGGCTTGGCAAAAAATAGCCAAAAAAACCGTAACCGTTACTAAAGGTTGGAGCAAATCATATGGATTGTTTTTAAAAGGTGAAAGCGATTTTGTCCTCAGTTATAGCTCTTCACCAGGTTTTCATCTGTTAAACGATAAAAAAAATAATTATACTGCGGCACTATTTAGTGAGGGGCACTATTTGCAAATTGAAGTGGCGGCCCAATTAGCAACCAGCAAGCAGCCTAAACTAGCTCAACAATTCATGCAATTTATGCTATCACCAACGTTCCAAAAAATGTTGCCGACAACCAATTGGATGTATCCAGTCATTGATATGCCCTTACCCGACGTTTATCAACAAATACCTTTGCCAAAAAAAGCATTACAATTTAATGCAGAAGATATTACTCAACATCGCAATCAATGGATCAATTTATGGCAAAATGCCGTCAGCCACTAATAGGGAGTTCACTTTGGCCTGGCATAATTGTGTCCGGCCTATTAAGCACTATTGCAGTAGTTACTTTCAGTACTTTATGGTTACATGCCCCGCAAATAAGCTGGCAAGAATTTATTGATGACAGCTATTTATGGCACGTCATTGGCTTTACATTTTGGCAAGCATTACTATCGACTGTCTTATCCGTTATCCCTGCAATATTTCTCGCTAAAGCCCTTTTTCGACGCCATTTTCCAGGTCGGATACTGTTTTTACGCTTATGTTCGATGACACTGGTATTGCCAGTACTAGTGGCCATTTTTGGTTTATTAACCGTCTATGGTCGGGTGGGATGGATTGCTCAATTTTGTCAATGGTTAGGTATTAATTACCAATTTACCCCTTACGGCCTAAAAGGCATTTTATTAGCACATGTCTTTTTTAATTTACCATTAGCTATGCGGATGCTGTTGCTTGCGCTAGAGAATATTGCAGTTGAGCAACGTCAGCTTGCCGTACAACTCGGCATGAACCAATGGCAACATTTCCGGATTGTTGAATGGCCTTATCTTAGACGACAGATTTTACCAACATCGGCTCTGATTTTTATGTTGTGCTTCGCCAGTTTTGCTACCGCACTGACGCTTGGCGGGGGGCCTGCTGCAAGCACCATTGAACTCGCTATCTATCAATCATTAAGTTATGATTTTGATCTCAATAAAGCTGCTTTCCTGGCTCTGATCCAACTTTTTTGCTGTTTAGGGCTAGTATTATTAAGTCAAAAATTAAATTTCGTCTTTTCCGTCGGTGATAGTCGACAATTCCGGTGGACAAATCCAGCTGATAGTCGATGGCAGAAATGGTGGGATACATTACTGATTAGTATGACCCTATTTTTCTTAATTCCGCCTTTCTTGGCTATTATCGTTGATGGTTTAAATTTAACGCTATTACACGTGTTACAACAGCCAGGTTTATGGCAAGCAGCCATTAATTCGATTTTTATCGCTATTAGTGCTGGCGTACTTTGTATTATTCTTACTATGATGTTGCTTTGGAGTAGTCGTGAATTACGTCTACTCCGCTCAATACTGCTGTATCGAACTTTCGAATTAAGTGGATTATTAATACTGGCAATGCCAGGCATAGTTTTAGCAACCGGCTTCTTTTTATTGCTAAATAATACTATTAATTTAACCTACTCGCCTTATAGTTTAATCATCTTGACGAATGCTTTAATGGCTATTCCTTATGCCTTAAAAATATTAGAAAATCAGATGTATGACTTAGCTGAACGCTATAATTTATTATGCCTTTCATTACAGATCAAAGGCATAAATCGACTTGCCCTAATTGAATTAAAAGCTTTGAAACGTACAATAGGACAAGCCTTCGCTTTTGCCTGTATACTGTCAATAGGTGATTGTGGTATTATTGCACTGTTTGGTAATGAGAACTTTCGTACCCTACCTTATTATCTTTATCAACAATTAGGCTCTTACCGTAATAATGATGCGGCAGTTACCGCGTTGTTAATGCTATTACTTTGTTTCAGCTTATTCAGTTTATTAGAATATTTATCAGGAAAAGAGGATGATTAAATTAGATCAACTTGTCTATTGTTATGAAAATCTAACAATGCAGTTTGATTTTCAAGTAAATAGAGCTGAAAGGGTGGCTATATTAGGCCCTAGTGGCGCAGGAAAAAGTACTTTACTGGATTTGATCGCTGGATTTCAATATCCCAAACAGGGGAAAATTTGGCTAAATAGCCAAAATCATACTGCTACACCACCTGCCAAGCGGCCAATTTCTATCCTTTTTCAGGAAAATAATCTCTTTTCTCATTTAACTGTTTGGCAAAATATTGCGTTAGGCATTTCACCAAGTTTAAGATTAGAAAGAGCTCAACATCGAGCAGTAAAACAGATCATAGAACAAGTTTCTCTTAATGATTGTATCGCTCGTTTACCTGCACAAATATCAGGCGGACAACGCCAACGTACTGCGTTAGCACGTTGTTTGATCCGCCAAAAACCGATTTTATTTTTAGATGAACCTTTTTCTCCTCTCGATCCAGCTTTACGTAATGAAATGTTAACATTACTTAAACAGGTGTGTGATGAACGCCAATTAACCTTACTGATGGTTTCCCATAATTTGGAAGATGCTAGCCAAATAGCAACTCGGTCTATCGTAATTGCAGATGGAAAAATTGCCTATGATGGTCAACCAGATTCTTTAATTAATGGATTAATACCCGCAAGTAAACTGCTGGGTATATCTCATTTTTGACATTATTTATAATAATTAATAATTAATTATTAATTATTAGTAATTATTAATTAATTCACACTTTGGAAAATAATTGGATGGTATTTTTCAATTTTTATAATACTATTTTTGTCTTAATACTAAGACTATTTTCTCTAATACAAAGATATATGTTGTCACAATTTTATTAAAAACGTATCTATTTTTTTATTTAAAAATCCTTAAATATTAAAAATATTAATTAACAAAAATTTATTTTTCAATAAATTTAGAACATAAACAAATTTAAACAAAAGAAATACCTACATATCAAAATTATAAAAATTTAATAATTATTTATTTTTTAAATGATATAGAAGAATCAATAATAAAATAATCAATAATTGAGTAAATAAAATTAAGCGTAACTTTTCCATCATTTTTATCTTAATATTGATTATTTCATCTCGCTTTTAGTAAAAAACATAGATATAAGCGATTATAGCACTCTATCAATTTAACAAAAAATTAAATAACTTATTATATAATTTCGATAAAACATTTTTTAAAAATGCTATTTAAAATAGCACAAAATTTTATTAAATCAATGGATATATTAAATGAAAAATTTTATTACATATAATATTTTTATAAAAAGCTAAGATTTTTTCTCACTAATTAAAAAATCACTAACTTAACTAACTATTTTTTTGATTAAAAAATAAAAATGACTAATATGTGAAAGCAATTAATCAAAAATAATAAAGCTAATTTTAATTTATTAAATAA
>NZ_CACTIE010000022.1 GCF_902713415.1 Arsenophonus endosymbiont of Bemisia tabaci Q2 | reverse complement strand
CAATATGGTGTAATCAAAATTAAGTCGCTTAGCTATAGATGAGGTTATATATTTCAAATAATAAAGAACAATTAGCCATTCGTTTTTTAAACAAAACTGGTGATGGTTTTCCTTACCGGGCTTTTATCTGGGTACATGGAATCGACGAAGCAGCAAATATCGATTCAGACAAAGATTTTTTAACAGTTGGTGATATTCTTCATGATGGTATGCAACATCTTGCTCATCTCGTCATTTATGATAGATATAATTTAGTTAAATTTAACACTGCTACTTACTTTGAATATAATGCTGTAGAAAATCAAATTGAAGTCAATTCAGATACCTTACCATTTAAATTAGCATTCCAAAGAGTTGATGGCTTCCGCTTTGATTTAATCTTAAAAAATGATGATTAATGTTATTTTTTCAGAAATCATAGAACAAAGTTAATTAACTACCCAATCTTAATCTAATATTGATGTATTATTTATACTAATATTTATTAGATTAAGTTTGGTTTTAGAAATTAACCAGATAATTTTAATACATGTGATAAAAATATTTATCCTCCAATAAAATTTTTAAATAACATAGCATTTTTATTTCTATGCTTTATTTTATCAATATTAAATTAGCCATAACATTTATATAATTTTTTTTATATATTAGTTAATTATAAATTAATGAGCAAAAACAATAGGATGCAGAATAATAAAAAATCGTGATTTGTTCTTTTTTCATCTGCTTAATACCTTAACATTCTCTGTTAAAACACAAATAAATAATAATATCTTATAAAAAACGATTTTTATAGGTGATTATTGGCACCGCATTTATTAACATACAGTCTCTTTCAAAAAGAGAGTAAGATATTGTTTTATGATTAATAAAATTACTCTCTTCAAAATAAACAACCCATAATTTTCTCAAACATACGGATAAACTGAGTTAAAATTTATGCCATTTATTCTTGGTCAACGCTGGATAAGCGATACAGAAAGTGAACTTGGATTAGGTACCGTGGTAGCTATTGATAGCCGCATGGTTACAGTACTTTTCCTTGCAAGTGGAGAAAATCGCCTTTATTCAATAAATAATGCACCAATTACACGCGTTATGTTTAATGAAGGCGATCTGATCACGAGCCATGAAGGCTGGCAGTTGAGAGTTGACAATGTACAAAAAGACGAGGGAGTACTTGTCTATACAGGAACTCGTATAGATTCCGATGAAAAAAACGTCAGCCTGCGCGAAGTGTTTCTTGATAGCAAGTTAACTTTTAATAAACCACAAGATCGTTTGTTTGCCGGTCAACTTGATCGAATGGATCGTTTTGCATTACGCTATCGTGCCTTGCGTTTCCAATACCAACAATTTGGTCACCAAACCAGTGGGCTAAGAGGTATGCGGGCCAATTTGATCCCTCACCAACTTTATATTGCTCAAGAAGTAGGTAAACGCCACCATCCACGTGTTTTATTAGCGGACGAAGTTGGATTAGGCAAAACTATTGACGCAGGAATGATCATTCATCAACAGTTACTTGCTGGACGTATTGAACGAGTACTGATTATCGTACCTGAAAGTTTGCAACACCAATGGTTAGTCGAAATGCTACGTCGTTTTAATTTGCATTTTTTGCTGTTTGATGACAGCCGTTATACAGAATCATTACACGATAGTGAGAATCCTTTTGAAACAGAGCAGCTGGCCATCTGTTCTCTTGATTTCGTTCGCTGCAATAAAAAACGTTTTGATCATTTGCTAGAAGCCAGTTGGGATATGATGGTTGTTGATGAAGCCCATCACCTGGTATGGAGTGAAAAGTCGCCTAGCCGCGGAATACCAAGCTATCGATACGCTGGCTCAGCAAATTCCTTCAGTGCGGTTATTAACCGCTACCCCTGAACAGCTGGGTCAAGAGAGCCATTTTGCTCGCCTACGTTTACTGGATCCTAATCGCTTTCATAGCTATCAACACTTTATTGAAGAACAAAAAAATTATAGCCCGGTTGCCGAAGCCGTTAGTTTGGTCCTTTCTGATGAAAAATTAAATAATAAGCAACAAAATTTATTAACAAAATTAATTAAGGAGCAGGATATTGAGCTTCTTCTTAAAGCCATTAACAGTGATAATGGAGAAAGTAAAAAAGCACGTCGCGAATTGATTACCATGTTGATGGATCGTCATGGAACGAGCCGTTTACTATTTCGCAATACCCGTAATGGCGTTAAAGGCTTTCCTCGGCGTGAATTACACGCTATTAAATTACCTTTACCCCCACAGTACCAAACGGCGATTAAAGTTGCTGGCATCATGAATGCTAAGAAATCCGTTGATATCAGTGCGCGAGAGATGCTCTATCCTGAACAAATCTATCAGACGTTTGAAGGTAAAAATGCAACTTGGTAGAATTTTGATCCCCGGATTGAATGGCTAAAGGATTTCTTAACAACTCATCGGCAAGAAAAAGTTTTAGTTATCTGCTCTCAAGCAACTACTGCCTTACAATTGGAACAGGTACTAAGAGAAAAAGAAGCGATCAGAGCGGCCGTTTTTGATGAAAATCTATCATTACTCGAACGGGATCGGGCGGCTGCCTATTTTGCCTCCCAAGAACAAGGAGCTCAGGTATTACTATGCTCTGAAATTGGCTCTGAAGGACGTAATTTCCAATTCGCCAACCAGTTAGTTATGTTTGATTTGCCTTTTAATCCTGATTTGCTTGAGCAAAGAATTGGGCGTCTGGATCGTATCGGTCAAAATCGGGATATCCAAATTAGCGTACCTTACCTTGAAAATACTGCCCAAGCTATTTTGCTACGTTGGTATCATGAGGCGCTTGATGCCTTTGAGTATACTTGTCCAACTGGTCGCGCTATTTATGATCAATATTATCAGCAACTGGTTGAGTATTTGGCTAAACCGACCGTCCTTGATAACTTTGACGATTTTATTAAGGCTTGCCGAGCTAAACATAACAAACTTAAAACCGAATTAGAGGAAGGGCGCGATCGCTTATTAGAAATGAATTCTAATGATGGCGAAATTGGTCAAGATTTAGCCAAACAAATTGCAGAACAAGATAATAGTATTGATTTGACTAATTTTTCATTAAATTTGTTCGATATCATTGGTATTAACCAAGAAGATCGCAGAGATAATCTGATCGTTCTTACACCTGCTGAACATATGTTGATACCTGATTTTCCTGGCTTGCCGCAAGATGGTTGTAGTATTACCTTCGATCGTACTCAAGCATTGTCTAGAGAAGATACCGAATTTATTAGCTGGGAACACCCGATTATTCGTAATGGTATGGATTTGATCCTTTCTGGCGAAATTGGCAGTTGTGCTGTGTCTTTATTGAAAAAAAAACTTACCAGTCGGTACACTACTTACTGAATTAATTTATGTTGTTGAGGCACAAGCACCCAAAAATCTACAAGTCACTCGCTTTTTACCGCCAACGCCAATTCGTATTCTAATGGATTTTAAAGGTAATGATCTGGCTAAGCAAGTAGAATTTGAAAGTTTTAATCGTCAGCTAAATACTGTGAATCGCCATACTGGTAGTAAACTGGTAAATGCCGTACAAAAAGAGGTACATAACATACTGCAACTTTCTAAAGCTATGATAGAAAAAGAAGCAAGTATGTTGATTGCCGAAGCAAAAACAGAAGCGGATAAAATATTATCGTTAGAGTATTCGCGATTAGAGGCATTAAAATCGGTCAATCCGAATATTCGTCCTGATGAATTAAGCGCTATTGAATATGAACGCCAACAATTATTGCTCAATATTGATCAAGCTAATTGGCGATTAGATTCTATACGCCTGGTGATTGTTACCCATCAGTAATTATTTATCGCCAGAAACAATAAAGTTTTTGGCCACGTTGGAGCAACTGATATGTTTTACAATTCGCCTATCGATCCCTGGCTACACGTTCTTTATCAAGATCAGCATATTATTGTGGTGAACAAACCTAGTGGTTTGTTATCAGTACCTGGTAAAGCCGCCGAACATAAAGACAGTATTATGACACGGGTTCAGGCGGATTTTCCAACAGCTGAATCCGTTCAATCGCCTTGATATGGCAACCAGCGGAGTTATTGTCGTGGCATTGAATAAAAGCGAAAAAAAAAGAGTTAAAACGTCAATTCCGTGAAAGAGAGCCACAAAAAATTTATCAAGCAAGGGTTTGGGGTCATATTACCAATAAAAAAGGACTTATTGATCTGCCTCTAATCTGCGATTGGCCTAATCGGCCTAAACAAAAAGTGTGCTTTACAACCGGTAAAGAAACACAAACTAAATACGAAGTGTTAGCTTATGAAGAACAAGCAACGCGAGTTAAACTTGTTCCGATTACAGGTCGCTCACACCAACTACGTGTTCATTTGCTGTCACTGGGTCATCCTATTATTGGTGATCGATTTTATGCTCATCAAGTACCGCTAATACTCTCTTCACGTTTACAATTACACGCAGAAGCCCTTTACATTACGCATCCAGTTTATGGGTCACCTATCCACTTCACGTGTAAAGCCGATTTTTAACAGCTGGAAAACTTATTCAACTAACGTTTAATATTATATACTATTTAAAGTGACGCTCTTTTTTAATTAAATCATAAGCTAATTGAATGGATTGTGCTTTTTGTTTGGCAATTTCCATCATTTCTGGTGGTAATCCTTTAGCAACCAATTTATCTGGATGATGTTCAGCCATTAATTTACGATAAGCACGTTTAATTTTGGTTTTTTCATCATCAGGTTGCACACCTAATACCTTATAAGCATCCGCTAATGTTGGTCCTTGAGCAGTATGTCGATAGCGATTCGAACCATAAGAATAGTTACTACTATGCTCAAACCGTCGACCGCCTTCCATCATATGTAAGAATTGTTCAAACTGATTATGTGAAATGCTTAACTCTTCAGCAATAATAAACAGTACTTTTCGTTCATTTGGATCTAAAGCGCCATCAGAAAAAGCAGCTTGTATTTGAATTTCCAGAAACATCTGGATAAGGTCAAATCGACCAAAACAAGCTTGGCGTAATTTTTTCAGCGTTTGTCTTAGAGGAAAATTTTGTTCCTTACCTTCTCTAAATGCATTTTGTGCTGAAATTCTGGCATCACCATGCAACTGCATTCTATCCATCAGGTTTGTTGCTAGTTGAATATCAACTTCAGTGACTCGGCCTTTTGCTTTCGTTAAATGGCCTAAAATCTGAAATGTGCTGACGAAAAAAAGTGCCTGACGGCTCTGCTTAGTGCCTGTTTTCTCTAAATTTTGCTGTTCTGATGTTTTATCATATGCATGACCGATAATGAAACCGATAATGACACCCCAAATATGAGTGCCAGACATGATCCCCAACATAACACCAATAATTTTTCCCCAATACCGCATAAACTTCTCAATTCCCCAATGCCCTGAGTATAATTTTGCATTATCATACTACTCATTCTACTCTGTGCCTAATAACCTGAATATATAGCTGATGGTTTTATACAGACAAGAGCCGTTAAGTACGTTAATTGTTGAACTTTTGCCTACACGATAATATCGATGAAGGAACTACATACAGAATGATGAAAAAAAGTCACCCGACACTACTTGCTACCATGATTTGGATAGCTGTTCATAGCCAACAGGCCCATCCTGATCTAACAGAACAATGCATGCTAGGGGTACCGGTATATACTAAACCGATTGTGAAAGGTAATCCCAATGATCTACCTACCCATATCACCGCAAAAGATGTGGCTGTTGAATATCCTCATTTCATCGAGTATAAAGGTAATGTAGATATTCAACAAGGTAACCAGACTCTCACCGCCGATGAAGTTAAATTGACCCAAACAGAGACGACAAGTAAAAATCCATTGCGTACGGTAGTAGCAACAGGAAATGTACATTATGATGATCCTCAAATCATCCTAAAAGGGCTAAAGGCATGGTCAAATCTTAGTAATAAAGATACCGATGTCGAAAAAGGTGACTATTTGATGGTTGGGCGTCAGGGTCGTGGCTGCGCAAATAAAATGAAATTGCGCGGAGAAAATCGCTACACCATTTTAGAAAAAGGCATGTTTACTGCCTGCCTTCCAGGTAATGATAGCTGGAGCGTTGTTGGCTCAGAAGTTATTTTAGACCGCCAAGAACAGGTTGCCGAGATATGGAATGCACGTTTTCGCATTGGTAATGTACCTGTTTTTTATAGCCCTTATTTACAATTACCGATTGGCAATAAACGTGGATCCGGTTTTCTACTACCTAATGGTAGTTATTCTAAAGGTTCAGGCTTAGACTTTGCGCTACCCTTTTACTGGAATATTGCACCTAACTACGATGCAACCATTACAGCACAATTTATGACCTTTCGTGGCGTAAAACTGAATAACGAGTTTCGTTATCTGACGATAGCTAGAACCGGTACCGTTGCCGTTGATTGGCTAAAACACGAGCGCAATTATATTAAAGATAAAAATAGTGGCCACTATCCCGCTCGTGATAGTGATGATCGCTGGCTTGTATATTGGGGTCATTCGGGCGTACTCAATCAAGTATGGCGTTTTAATATCGATTATACCAAAGTCAGTGATCCAAAATATTTCACCGATTTTACCTCTAAATATGGTAATAGTACTGACGGCTATGCCACTCAGAAATTCAGTGTCGGTTATGCACAACCTAACTGGAATGCAACCTTAACACATAAACAGTTTCAGGTTTTTGTCGATTCACCGAATAGTAAAGCTTACAAAACTGAACCGCAATTAGACCTAAATTTTTATAAATATGATCTGGGCCCATTTGATCTGAAAACTTATACCCAAGCAGCGCGTATTACCAGTGTTGGGGCCAATAATCCTGATGCCACTCGGTTACATATCGAGCCAGAATTGAACCTACCACTAGCAAATGATTGGGCCAGTATTAACAATACTGTAAGGCTACTGGCAACTTATTATGATCAGGATATCCCTGACAAACTGGCTAATGGCACGCTAAAAAAACATGTTACTCGCGTATTACCGTCAGTAACTTCTGATGCGAAACTGGTTTTCGAACGTGACCTGCTGAAAAATAGCAATTATGTACAAACGTTAGAACCTCGGGTTCAATATCTTTATATACCTTATCGCGACCAAAGTGATATTAATAATTATGATTCATCCTTGCTACAGGCTGACTATAACGGTTTATTTCGTAACCGCATTTATAGCGGCTTAGATCGTATCGCTTCAGCTAACCAATTAACGACCGGTATCACTACGCGTATTTATGATGAAGAATTAACTGAACGTTTTAATTTTTCTGTCGGACAAATATACTATTTTGAGCGGCCCAGAACTGAAGATTCCGATTTACAGATTGAAGATAAAAGTAATACCGGTTCATTATTATGGGCCGGTGATACTTATTTACGCTTAACGGATAACGGGGGACTGCGTGGTGGGATCCAGTATGATAGACGGCTGGGTGATATTACAATGGGGAATGTTGTGACCGAATATCGCCTGGATTCAGATCGTTTAATTCAGCTAAATTACCGCTTTGTCGATCGCGATTATATTCAAGCAACAGTTAGAAGCGCACCAGCCTTTCAAAAAGGAATTTCTCAAATGGGGGTGGTAGTGAGTTGGCCTTTAGGTGATCGCTGGGGTTTCGTTGGCTCATACTATCATGATCTAAAAGAAAAGCAACCCGCCAGTCGATTAATCGGTTTACAATATAGTACGTGCTGCTGGTCAATTAATATGGGCTATGAGCGTAAAATCGTCGGCTGGCAACCACAAAACTTCAATAGTGACTATGATAATCGCTGGTCAATCAATGTGGAACTAAGAGGCCTAAATAATAATCATAATTTGGGAAGTCAGGATATGCTTGCTAGTGGTATTTTACCTTATCAACAAGCCTTCTAATAAAATTGATATTTTCAACTATCAAATAGAAGAAACCTGAAATAGGATCAAACTTTAATATAATCGAACAAAATGAGAACTTTATGAATTATTGGAGAAAACTGATTATTGGCTTGTTGTTCACAGTTAGCACTACCACACTGGCCGCGCCACAACCATTGGATAAAGTGACTGCTATTGTTAATGATGGCGTTGTGCTACAAAGTGACGTAGATAATATGCTAGATATAGTAAGAATAAACGCCAGAAATGCAGGACAACAAATTCCCGATGAAAATGCATTACGTCACCAAATATTAGAACGCTTGATCATTGACAAAATTATTATGCAAATAGCCGAAAAAATGCATATCCAGATCCCTGATCAAGCAATAGATGCTACTATCGCCAATATTGCAGCCCAAAATAGATTAACGGTTGGCCAACTACAACAACGATTGTCAATGGATGGTATCAATATACAAAATTACCGCAGCGATGTTCGTAGAGAAATGATGATCGCAGAAGTACGTAATAATGAGGTTCGTCGACGGATAACCGTCCTGCCGCAAGAAGTAGACTCACTGGCTGCCCAACTTAATTCACAAGCTGGCCAAGATGCTAATGTCAATTTAAGCCATATTTTGATCCCATTACCAGAAAATCCAACTAATGAACAAAGTCAATCAGCGATGGCTACGGTAAATAAAATTATCGCCCAATTAAAGCAAGGCGCTGATTTTGGTAAGCTGGCCATTACTTACTCTGCCCATCCTAATGCTTTAAAAGGCGGGCAAATGGGCTGGAGTAAAGTTGAAGAATTGCCAACCGTTTTTGCTCAACGAATTCAGCATGCTAAAAAAGGCGATATCATTGGACCTATACGTTCTAGTGTCGGTTTTCATATCCTAAAACTTAATGATATACAAAGTGGCAATATGCCGATTTCGGTTACCGAAGTGAAAGCTCGCCATATACTTATTAAATTTTCACCTATTATGAATAGCGAACAGGCATATGCAAAAATACAACAAATTGCACAGCAAATTAAAACGAGTCAACTAACCTTTGCCGAAGCAGCTAAAAAATATTCACAAGATCCTGGCTCTGCATTACGTGGCGGTGAACTTGGCTGGAATATGCCCAATGTTTATGATCCAGGATTTCGTAATGGTTTAATGTGTTTAAATAAAGGTGAAACAAGTCAACCAATCCAGTCCTCTTTTGGCTGGCATCTTATTCAGCTGGAAGATACTCGCCAAGTTGATAAAACCGATGTAGCCCAGAAAGATCATGCCTATCGTCTATTATTCAATTGTAAATTTAACGAAGAAGCGCAAATTTGGATGCAAGAACTACGCGCATCTGCCTATGTAAAAATTCTTAATGATAGCGATGCACAATAATCTTTATGGAAAAAAACTAATACTATCGTTTTCACCCCCGGTGAACCGGCCGGGGTAGGCCCTGATCTTTTGATCCAACTCGCTCAACAAAATTGGCCGGTTAGATTAGTTGCTTGTGCTGATCCAGACCTGCTAATAAGCCGAACGGATCAATTCGGCTTAGAATTAGAATTAACTATTTATTCGCCAGGAACTTCGAATAACAACCAAGCTGCCAACAAATTGACCGTGTTACCAATAAAATTACCTGCGCCGGTCAAAGAAGGCCAACTTAATAAACGAAATAGCACTTATTTAATAGAAACACTTAGCCGCCGCCTGCGATGGCTGTATGGCTGGTGAATTTTCAGCATTAGTTACCGGCCCTGTTCATAAAGGAATTATCAATGATGCAGGTATTTCTTTTACCGGACATACTGAATTTTTTGCTGACAGAAGTAAAACAAAAAAAGTCGTCATGATGTTAGCGATAGAAACATTGCGTGTTACGCTAGCAACAACCCATTTACCTCTCAAACAGGTTCCCGCTGCAATTACTTTTCAAAGCCTACAAGAAGTTATTTATATTTTAAATGAAGAATTAAAATCTAAATTTGGCATTAAAACACCCGCCATCTATATCTGTGGATTAAATCCTCATGCCGGCGAAGGCGGACATATGGGACATGAGGAAATCGATACTATCATCCCAGTTATCGAGAAATTGCGTCATGAAGGATTGCAGCTTTATGGCCCTTTCCCGGCGGATACTCTATTCCAGCCCAAATATCTGAACCAAGCTGATGTCATTTTAACTATGTATCACGATTAAGGTCTGCCTGTGCTAAAATATCAAGGTTTTGGCCACGCGGTAAACATTACTTTAAGCTTACCCTTTATTCGTACATCGGTTGACCATGGTACAGCCATCGAGCTAGTAGGAAGTGGGCAAGCAGATGTTAACAGTTTTATAACCCCCTTAAAATTAGCTATTAGCATGATACAAAATAACAATGAATAAACGAATCCATCAAGGGCACTTTGCCCGTAAGCGCTTCGGGCAAAATTTTTTAACTGACCCATTTATTATTGACAATATGGTTACTGCTTTTAACCCAAAGCCTGATCAAGCTATTGTTGAAATTGGCCCGGGTCTAGGCGCCCTAACATTAGCTATTAGTGCACTTATAAAGAATATGACGGTAATCGAGTTAGATCGTGATCTTGCCGCCCGTTTAGCTGCACACCCTGCGCTGAGTGCTAAACTAACAATTATAGCAAACGATGCAATGACGATTGATTTTGGCGCAATAGCGAAAGAAAAAGGTCAACCCCTTAGAGTGTTCGGTAATCTTCCTTACAATATTTCAACTCCGCTAATGTTCCATCTTTTTACATATACTAATGCTATTGCTGACATGAATTTTATGTTACAAAAAGAGGTTGTAAATCGCTTAGTCGCAGGACCGAATACTAAAGCATATGGTCGCCTTAGCGTTATGGCGCAATATTATTGTCAGATAATCCCTATCTTAGAAGTACCGCCGTCGGCTTTTTCACCCGCGCCAAAAGTGGATTCAGCCGTCGTGCGTTTAATTCCTCATCAACGAAACCCTTACCCTATTTGTGATGTCAAATTATTAAGTCATATTACTACACAGGCATTTAATCAACAACGTAAAATTATTCGTAATAGTTTAAGTGATTTATTTAGCGTGCAAGATTTTGAGCAATTAGGTATTGATCCAAATTGTCGCGCTGAAAATATTTTAGTAGAAAATTATTGCAAGTTAGCCAGAAAATTGGCTAAAACCTCTCACTAATAGTGATAAACTTTGGGGGCACTATGCTAAATGAACCTAACATCTGTATACAAGTTCAAAGTGTCTATATTGAAAATCAATCTTTACCGGAAGAAGCCAGATTTGTTTTTACCTATACGGTTTCTATTCGCAATCTAGGCCGCACGTCGGTACAGCTAATAAGTCGCTATTGGTTAATTACCAATAGCGATGGTAAACGTACCAAAGTACAAGGACAGGGCGTGGTAGGAGAGCAACCTATCATTCAACCAAGCTCCGAATTTCGTTATACCAGTGGTGCTATTATAGAAACGCCAATCGGAACCATGGAGGGCCATTATGTGATGTTAGATAATGATGGTAAAAATTTTTATGTTGATATCCCAGTCTTTCGTCTTGCTATCCCAACAGTTATAAACTAATTATGGCTACTTATCTTATAGGAGATATTCACGGTTGCTATCGTGAACTTAAAGCACTTCTCAAACAAGTGAAATTTGAACCAAAAAAGGATGTTTTATGGCTCACCGGTGATCTCGTCTCCCGAGGCCCGGATTCACTCAAAGTTTTACGTTACATTAAAACATTAGGGTTATCCGTCAGAATGGTACTAGGTAATCATGATCTCCACCTTATCGGTGTATATCTAAATATTAGCCATAATAAACCCAAAGACAAACTGAAAAAATTACTGACAGCGCCTGATGCTGATGAATTACTTAATTGGTTACGACGTCAACCATTATTACAAGTTGACAATAAGAAAAAAATCATCATGGCACATGCTGGGATCACACCACAATGGGATTTAGCAACAGCACAGATGTGTGCCAAAGAAGTAGAGGCTATTCTTAGTAGTGATAACTATCCTTTATTTATTGATTCCATGTATGGCGATATACCGAATAACTGGTCACCGAATTTAACAGGGTTATCGCGTTTACGCTTTAGTACTAACATCCTGACTCGTATGCGTTATTGCTTTCCTGATGGTCAGTTAAATATGGCCTGGAAAAATAAACCTGAAAACACACCTCCTCCTTTAAAGCCTTGGTTTGATCTGCCGCGAAAAATACCACCAGAATATGCCATTATTTTTGGTCATTGGGCTTCCCTTAAAGGGAAAGGAACACCTGAAGATATTTATGGGCTTGATACCGGTTGTTGCTGGGGAGGAAAACTGACTTTATTACGCTGGGAAGATAAAAAATATTTTCACCAGCCTGCATTTACCAAAAAATAACTAATACTATGCTTATTTTGCTATGCAACAAATAATGGAATATAAGTAATTAATTAATTTTGTTTTAATATGACTAAAACAATAGATATAAAAGCTATTTGAATAGACCCTTATTTATAAATATTTGACTTAAATTATTTAATTAAGAATACAAATTTAATTTTTATTTATATATTTAACATCCCCTAATTCAAATTAATAATAAAAAAACCGAAGTATTAGCCTTCGATTTTTTATTACCACCAAGAATCTCTCTTAGCTTTGTGAACGGCGTTCTAATATTTCAAAACAATAATTATGAGAATTTTTATCATCTGCTTCATGGTATTCAGTAAATACAGAGTCCCACTCATTAGGCTCATAAACAGGAAAATAGGTATCACCAATCACTTTCGCATCTATATGCGTTAAATAAAGACGATTCGCCAGAGGTAAGAATAATTCATAAATTTTTCGCCCGCCTATAATCATTATTTCTTCTACTTCTCCTCCTGCAGCTAGTGCCTTATGAACTGAGTTAACCCAAACAACGCGATTATCATCACTCGAATGAGTATGACTAAGAATAATATTCAAACGTTGACGTAAAGGTTTACCTATAGATTCATAAGTTATACGTCCCATTATAACTGGCTTATTTAACGTATTACGCTTAAACCAGGCTAAATCATCGGATAATACCCATGGCATGTTATTTTCTAAACCAATCACCTGATTCGCGGCCATTGCTGCGATTAAACTAATATTCATTAGATCACCATATTCGCATAATAGAAAATTGGATTTTACATTTAATAAATCGAATCACTCTTCGATAAATCTACATTTTTATAAAAACGATCAAATTATTAATTACTATTATATAGATAATTTTAAATAATAAATAACAATCCAAATAACAAAACATAAAATAATACAATCACTTTTTTTATAATCAGCTACAAAATATTCTATATTATAGAAATAAATTAAGTTAATGGATTAATCACCATCTGCGCAACTGAGCCTTTATCCGCTTTCTCTAAATTTTGACTAAAATACAAAAAAGGAAAATGATCATAAGACGGTTGTAGCATATTAACTAATAATTCACTGTATCCATTAATCCATACTGTATCTTTCCAGCCATAATCTTCCGGCCCTGGTACAACGCCATTATGATTAATAACTTTGAAACGAACACCTTCAATATGAAATGCTTGCGGCTCATGCGGCTTTTACCGTCCAGCGTTCCCATGCTCCCTGCTGGGTGATTAAGTCAATAGGATTTACATCCCGTATCATACCATTAATGCCAAAAGGTTTGCTAAGGATCACTTCACGATTACGGATCGTCGATGTGATTTGACTCGTGTCATTAACTAGAGTCTCTGGTAAATTATCTGTTACTAAGGATAATAATTCTGAAGAACAAATGGTTAAAACTTTGGTTGAATTTAATAAAGTTGACGGTTCGAAAAGTCCTTTAATACGAGATCCATAACCCCTGCTGCTCTTCCAGCCGTTATCGTCAATAACTCTGTTTTGGACATATCAATCAACACTTCTCGACGCTCGCCAGGCCCATAGGTAATCTTTCGATACTTACTGGAGCAGGCAACAGCCCTTGATCACTACCTATCAAATAAAATGGTCGCTTATCACTGATTTCCAATATATAACGCCTTGAATTTGATGCATTAAGCAGCCGTAAGCGGAGCCAGCCGCGAGCAATTTTAATATACGGCTCCTGCACACCATTAACTAATAAAGTATCACCTAAAAAACCTTCAGCTGTTGCTTTATAGTGAGGTGCGCCAAAACTATCTAGTCGTTTATCTTGCATAATAATAGGAAAATCATCAACACCGTAATGATTAGGAATATTTAAATTCTTACTGGTTTTATCTGACACAATCCACATACCAACCAAGCCATCATGAATTTGTTTTGCTATCTTGCCAGGTGTATTAGCATGATATCAACAGGTCGCAGGCGGTTGAAGGATCGGCAGTACCGGCGACCAATCAACATTGGGTGACATTAATCTTGCCGCCTCACCAATTTGAGTTCCTGGAACTTGCAACCCACTGACTGTCATAGCTACTTCTTCAGAAAGTCGATTGCTATATACCAATTTCAAATCACTACCATTTTCTACTCGAATGGTTCGCCCCAAATAATAACCATTACAACCAATAGTATTAGTGCGATGGCTACCATCAAAAGACCAATAAGATTTTTTCAACGTAAGAAACAGCGGTTGACCAACATGAGATTCCAATAAAGGTGGGATTGGCAATAATGGATACCCTTGATTTTTTTCTGCTTTAACCGCAGCAGGAAGCATAGAAACACTCATAGCTATACTTCATAGCTTAAGAAATCGACGCCGACTTAGTGACATATCTTCTCCACAAAATCATTAATAAGCTAGCGCCATTTATTGTTCATCCAGGAAAGATCCTTATCTTACTATCCGCTAGTCATTGTATTATCAAAATTGTTTGATAACTATATTCTATTAAGACGATAGATTGATACAACGCCAAATATTAATATATTGTTAAATATGACAATTTAGAAACTAATTTGCTTAAAAAATGAACTTAAACTTTATTTCATTTTTTGTTCTATTTCTGCCACTTCTTTATTTAATTCTGCAATTTTAGCTTTGAATAAATCATGGCAATATTCTGCTAATTCACGCACGTTTTCCCGATTATACTTTGTTGTATCAATAGGCGTTAGCATTTCGACAATCACTACTCCATTATTCCAACGATTCAGTTTAATGCGCCCTTCTGTTTCAGATAAACAGACTGCTACTATCGGAACCCCAGCTGAAATTGCTGCATAAAATGCACCGGTTTTAAATGGCAGTAAACCTCGACCACGACTACGGGTTCCTTCAGGAAACATCCAAACAGAAATTTTTCTTTTTTTTATCTGCTTAACAACCTGTGAAATGGTATTGTGCGCTTTAGTTCGATTAGCCCTATCAATGAGAATATTACCGGCCAACCAATATAGTTGACCGAAAAAAGGGATAAATACTAAGCTCTTTTTTCCAAGAGTAACGGTATTTGGCTGTACTGCATTTGACATAGTTACCATATCATAGTTATTTTGATGATTACCGATATAAATACTGGGAGCGTAATCTTTCGC
Organism: Arsenophonus endosymbiont of Bemisia tabaci Q2; assembly: GCF_902713415.1. GTDB lineage: Bacteria > Pseudomonadota > Gammaproteobacteria > Enterobacterales > Enterobacteriaceae > Arsenophonus. The sequence goes on along the minus strand of NZ_CACTIE010000022.1, from coordinate 12,524 downwards.
TTCAGAAGGCACCCGATTAATAATGGTAATACCAAAGACATAAGATAATTTGCCAAACAGTCGGCCAAAGCGCATAACATGGTGTGGATTTCTTGGACTTAATAAGCAATAAAAACAACCTAACACGCAAACCAATATCGTAAACAGGATCACAATAATAATACGAACAATAGCTAACATATTTACCTCAAGTAATAAGTAACTTCACACACCTATAAAAAAATCAAAAATTATCCATTACTGGGAGGAGTTACTTCTATACGTTCAATATTCTGTAATCCACGAGGTAATGAAGAACCTTTACGATCTCGTTCAGCACGATATTTTTGCAAATCTTCTGGATTTAATTTCAGTTTTCGTTTGCCAAAATAGAGGGTAATTGAAGACTGAGGCTGAAAAAACATTAACCAAACTAGCAAATCCTCTCTGCTGGCTGATTGAGCCGCTGCAATATTAATAATTTTATTGCCTTTACCTTTAGAGAGCTGAGGGAGATCACTAACAGGAAATATTAACATTCTCCCTGCGTTAGTAATTGCCAATAATAAATCTTGCTGTTCATTATTGACTTCTAATGGCGCCAGTATCTTTGCATTATTAGGTAAGGTAATTAATCCCTTACCTGCTTTATTTTTTGCCACTAAATCGCTAAAAGTACAAATAAAACCATAACCTGAATCCGATGCTAACAAATATTTTTGTTCTTCGGGAGCAGTCAATACATGTTCAATCGTTGCGCCAGGTGGTAATGCTAATTTACCAGTAAGTGGCTCTCCTTGTCCGCGGGCAGAAGGAAGATCAAGCGGATCAAGGGAATAACTACGTCCAGTACTATCAAGAAAAACAACTGGTTGATTCGTTTTGCCTCTTGCTGCGCTACGGAAACCATCTCCGGCTTTATAGTTAAGATTAGTCGGATCAATATTATGGCCTTTTGCGCTTCTCACCCATCCCATAAGAGAAAGAACAATAGTAACCGGATCAGAAGGCAAAATATCATATTCATTCATCGCTTTTGCTTCAATACGCTCCTTAAGTGGTGAGCGACGATCATCACCATAAGTCTGGGCATCGGTTTCAATTTCTTTCTTGATCAAGCTGTTTAAACGACGCTTAGAGCCTAAAATAGCTTGCAGTTGATCACGCTCTTTAGCTAATTCATCTTGCTCACCACGTAATTTAAATTCCTCCAGTTTAGCCAAATGACGCAATTTCAATTCCAGAATAGATTCAGCCTGAGTTTCTGAAAGCGCAAAACGGGACACTAATACTGCTTTAGGCTCATCTTCATTACGGATAATATGGATAAACTGATCTATATTAAGATAAGCTATTAATAAACCCTCAAGGATATGTAAGCGTTTTAATACTTTTTCTAAACGATGATTTAAGCGATTACGTACGGTTTCCCGTCTAAATAATAACCATTCATTTAAAATTTCTACCAGTCCTTTAACTGCCGGACGATTATCCAGGGCAATCATATTCAAATTGACCCGATAACTTCTTTCTAAATCGGTCGTGGCAAATAAATGTATCATCACTTGTTCTAAATCAATCCGATTACTTCTAGGTACAATCACTAAACGTGTTGGATTTTCATGATCTGATTCATCACGTAGATCTTCTACCATCGGTAATTTTTTGGCACGCATTTGTGAAGCAATCTGCTCCAACACCTTAGCACCTGAAACTTGATGAGGTAGTCCAGTAATAACGGCATTTCCATCATCCATTTCCCATACAGCACGTAACCGAATAGAACCACGACCTGTTTGGTAAATTTTTTGAATATCTTCTTTTGATGAAATAATTTCTGCTTCTGTTGGATAATCAGGAGCGGGAATAAAACCCATCAACATTTTAAGATCAACTTTTGGATTTTCCAGTAAAGCAACTAACGCGCTTGCTACCTCACGAGCATTATGCGGCGGAATATCCGTCGCCATACCAACGGCAATTCCTGTCGTGCCATTTAGCAGAATATTGGGTAATCTTGCCGGTAGTGTTTTGGGTTCGGTTAATGTTCCATCAAAATTAGGTGTCCAGGATACCGTTCCCAATCCTAATTCACTGAGTAGCATTTCAGCATATTTTGCCAATCTTGACTCGGTGTAACGCATCGCAGCAAACGATTTAGGATCATCAGGAGCTCCCCAGTTTCCCTGACCATCAACTAATGGATAACGATAGGAAAATGGTTGTGCCATCAATACCATGGCTTCATAACAAGCGCTATCACCATGCGGATGATATTTTCCCAATACATCACCGACTGTACGAGCTGATTTTTTATACTTAGCAGCATTACTCAAACCAAGTTCAGACATGGCATAAACAATTCGTCGCTGAACAGGTTTTAACCCATCACCAATAAATGGCAATGCTCTGTCCATGATGACGTACATGGAATAATTGAGATAGGCATTTTCGGTAAAGGTATAAAGTGGTTGCTGCTCTACACCATCGTGAGTTATCTCACTCATTCATTTGATTCCTTAATCTCTGGTTAACAGTGTCGATTACACTTCAATTTCTATCGCATCGCCTTTATCTTGTAACCAATTTCGACGATCTTTTGCCCGTTTTTTCGCCAATAACATATCCATCATAGCTAGTGTTTCTTGATAATTCTCATCATTAATAATGAGCTGCACTAAACGTCGTGTATTGGGATCAAGTGAGGTTTCACGTAACTGAGTCGGATTCATTTCGCCTAACCCTTTAAAACGCTGGACATTCGGTTTGCCGCGCTTATAGCTTAGTCTGTCGAGGAACGCGGCTTTTTCACTTTCATCGAGGGCATAATAGACTTCTTTACCTAGATCAATACGGTATAAGGGTGGCATAGCAATATAAATATGGCCTGCTTTTACTAAAGCGGGAAAGTGGCGAAAAAAAAGCGCGCAGAGTAAGGTTGCAATATGCAATCCATCTGAATCTGCATCGGCAAGCACACAAATCTTACCGTAACGGAGTTGGCTAAGATCATCGCTGTCTGGATCAATACCAATAGCTACTGAAATATCATGGACTTCCTGTGAAGCTAAAACCTCATCGGAAGAGACTTCCCAAGTATTCAATATTTTCCCTCTTAGCGGCATAATCGCCTGATATTCTCGATCACGAGCCTGCTTAGCCGAGCCGCCAGCTGAATCTCCTTCAACTAAAAATAGCTCAGTAAAATTAATATTTTGAGAAGTACAATCAGCTAACTTGCCGGGTAACGCAGGCCCGCTGGTCAGTTTCTTGCGCACGACTTTTTTCGCTGCTCGCAGACGCCTTTTTGCACTTGAAATGGTGAGTTCCGCTAATTGCTGAGCTTCTTGAACATTTTGGTTTAACCACAAACTAAAAGCATCTTTTACTGCACCGGAAACAAACGCAGCACTCTGGCGAGAAGAAAGACGTTCTTTGGTTTGGCCGGCAAATTGTGGATCTTGCATTTTGACTGATAAGACATAAGCACAGCGTTCCCAAATATCATCACCTGTCAATTTAACATCGCGCGGAAGTAAATTACGGTATTCACAAAACTCCCTCATCGCATCCAGTAAGCCCTGGCGTAACCCATTAACATGGGTACCCCCCTGTGGGGTTGGAATAAGGTTAACATAACTTTCGGTTAATAGTTCTCCACCTTCTGGTAACCAAAGCAGAGCCCAATCGACCATTTCTATTTGGCCGGCAAAATTACCAACAAACGTTTTCTCAGGTAAAGTCACTAAGCCGTTCACTGCTTCCATTAGATAGTCGGCCAAGCCATCGTTATAACGCCATGTCTGCTCAGTATTATTTATTTTATCCTTAAAGACGATTTCAACACCGGGGCATAGCACAGCCTTGGCTTTTAATACGTGCACTAAACGCGAAATGGAAAAGCGTGGGTTGTCAAAAAAATGGCTATCAGGCCAAAAACGGACACCGGTACCGGTCGTGCGTTTAGCACAACTACCAATAACCTCAAGTTCCTGAACTTTTTCACTATTTTCAAAAGCAATTCGGTATATTTGGCTATCACGACTAACAGTTACTTCAATACGTTTTGATAATGCATTGACCACTGAAATACCAACACCATGTAGCCCGCCAGAAAATTGATAATTTTTGTTAGAAAATTTTCCCCCGGCATGTAACTGCCCCAAAATCAGCTCTACAGCCGGTACCTTCTTTTCTGGATGAATATCAACCGGCATACCTCGGCCATCATCAATCACTTCCAGTGACTGATCTTCATACAAGATTACATCGATACGTTTAGTATAACCGGCAAGCGCCTCATCCACACTATTATCAATTACTTCCTGTGCCAGGTGATTTGGTCGAGAAATATCGGTGTACATGCCTGGGCGACGACGTACAGGTTCTAAACCACTGAGGACCTCGATTGCTTCTGCATTATAACTAGATTGAGTCATATTATTTTCTGCGGTAATTGACGATTAATTAGGCAAATAAATGCTAAAATACTAATGATAATAACAGTCGTTTAGCTATTTTGGATAATTTTTTACTTATTTTGTCTTTGCCAAAGCTAAAAAACGCATAATTTGTGGAAAATAGTAGTCAAATCCAACAAAAGCATGGTTACCTCCTGGCGCTATTGTTTTCTTACACTCCATAAGATAGGTAACAGCTTGACGATAGTCCAATATTTCATCACCTGTTTGTTGTAATAGCCAAATCAAATCAGGCGCGGTTAATGTATCAATTTGTATTGCTTGTAGTTCATTTAAATGGTGGGATTGTAAAATGTAGCGTTCCTTTGTATAAGGATTGACTTGCTCACCTAAATACTGCTCAAACAAATCAAAAGGACGTACCGCTGGATTGACAACCACAGCGGGTAAATTAAATTTCTGCGATAACCAAATAGCAAAATAACCGCCCAATGAAGAACCTAACAAGCCAATCTGCTCTCCCGCATGGACTGCTACGAGATTCTGTAATAATTTAATCGCTTCTGCTGGATAACAAGGAAGCTGGGGTATCAACATATTAACTGTTGGATGTTGTCGCTCTAACCAAGTTTTTAAGCTATTTGCCTTTTTGGATAAGGGGGAACTATTAAAACCATGTATATAAATTAATATTGACATTAATAACCACCTGAGTCGAAATCTGGGCGAAATTTATCACTATCCAATCTGAAAACTTGTGTATCCAACACATTTTCACCGTTATCATTGATAGAAAGATCAAGATAACGCCACCCCGGTGCCATTGTATCTAATGTGAAATTAGTACAATGAGGTTTAAATTGTATACAGGTTGATGGTGTTGCCATCATACGAACCCCTTGCCAATATTCATCTATTTCTTGGTGAATATGCCCACATAAAATCGCTTTAACTTTTTGATATTGATTTAAATAGTCAGCCAAAATATGAGAGTTACGCAAGCTATGTTGATCAAGCCAGGTACAACCCGAAGGCAAAGGATGATGATGTAACATTAGTAAATGACTACGCTCCCTGTATGCATCAAAACAGCGTTTCATCCATAACAGCTGTTGCTTAGATAATTTTCCATGCACAGCACCTTGAATTTGGCTGTCCAACATCAGGATTTGCCAATTATCATTAATTAGCACCTGCTTAGACGGTAAAATTACTGCTTTTGCTAAATTAGCAACCATTGCCGGTTGATAATCGTGATTCCCCGGCAACCAAACACAAGGAGCAGATAACCGTTTGATCCCTTCCGCAAAATGCTTATAAGCTGATGCCGATTGATCTTGAACCAAATCACCGGTAGCAACAACCAAGTCAACATTTTCATTGCGCGCTAAAATTGCATCAATTACTGCATGAAAACTACCAAAAGTATTGACGCCAAGTAGAGTATCATCAACATTAGCAAAAAGGTGAGTATCGGTAATTTGCAAGATCCTCACCAGGCTTTTTTGCTTTGTTGTTAATTTAAACAGACTATCCAAGCAATTTCCTTAGTTTCTACCTAATTTATACGTTATTTTAACATTAATACTTTATTAATATCTGTAGGCTGATACACACTTCTTTTTCATGTTATAACAAACCGTTATTTTAAGTTCTTCAACCAGTTATTTTTCAACCTAAGATGATTTAATTGTAACCATTGTATTGCGATTAGGGTAGCCGCATTATCAATTACCCCTAACTTCATCCATTGATAAGCTTGTTCACGACTAACAACATGGACACGAATATCTTCATTTTCACTGCTTAATCCATGTACACTGCCGCGTTTGATAGCAGATGCATCAATTTCACCGATATGAACATAAATACGCTCAGTTGTACCCCCCGGGCTGGTAAGATAACTTAGAGCATAGTAACAACGCTGAATGGTAATACCCGCTTCTTCTTTTGCTTCACGACGAACTAGCTGTTCTAAGTTTTCATTTTGTTCTACCATGCCAGCAATAACTTCTAACAACCACGGTGTTTCGCTCGTATCCATCGCCGGGATCCGTACTTGTTCAACTAACACTACCTTATCAAGAAAGGGATCATAGGGTAAAATAACGCCAGCATTACCCCGTTCCAAAACTTCTCGCCGAATTTCCTTGCTCCAACCACCATTAAACAACTTATGTCTAAAACGGTATTCAACAAAACGAAAAAAACCATTATAAAGATCGAATTTAGCGGTAATTTCCACATCATTTTGGCTAAACTTGAAAGGTAAATTTTTTTTATCGCTCATAGAAACTCTCTGAATTTATATGCACTAACTGACAAGAAAGTGAGACTTGTATAACGTTTTTAAAGGAAATTAGCTTATAAATAATATAGCATTGGCCAGATTTAACATGATAGATGGCACAAACAGCTACCATGGAATACATATTCTGCTAAAATTAGCGGTGTTCATGTTTTTCTGAGATAACTAAAGCAAAAAATTGTATAATCAAGGAATCAGAATGAAAAAATTTATCTCTCTTTTTATCACCATTAGCCTAGTTGGACTAAGTCCCACAGGGCAAGCTGAAAATTTATTGCAAGTCTATCAGAAAGCAAAAGAAAGTAATCCGGATTTACGTAAATCGCTAGCAGAACGTAATCAAGCATTTGAGAAAATTAATGAATCTCGTAGTCCTTTGCTACCACAATTAGGTTTAGACGCAAATTTCACCTATAACAGCGGTTATCGTAATAATCGTGACACGGAAAACAACCAACTTGGCGCCAATCTTAAACTCACCCAGACCATCTTTGATATCTCAAAATGGCAACAGTTAGACATGCAGGAAAAAACCGCCGGTATTGCAGATGTCACTTATCAAACTAACCAACAAAAATTGATTCTTGATACCGCTACAGCTTATTTTGACGTATTACGTGCTATTGACTTATTAGACTATATTGAAGCACAGAAAAAAGCCGTTTATCGCCAGTTAGATCAAACAACTCAACGTTTTAACGTAGGATTAGTCGCGATTACCGATGTACAAAACGCCCGCGCTAATTATGACAGCGTATTCGCTCAAGAAGTATCGAGCCGTAATCAATTAGAAAATTCGCTGGAAAAGTTACGTCAAGTTAGCGGCATCTATTACAGTCAATTAGCGGCTTTAAATATTGCTCATTTCAGTACCCAGACACCCGCACGAGTAGAGAAGCTATTAAAAGATGCTGAAACACGCAACTTAAGTTTACTTAGCGCCCGTTTATCACAAGACCTGGCGCGAGAAAATATTCGTTATAAACAATCAGGACATTTACCTACCCTTGGATTAGAAGCGTCAACCGGTGTTAGTAACACCCAGTATCATGGTAGTGCTAATCAAGCAATATGGAATAGAAATGGTCCTAGCTATACTGGCCAAAATAGTGTCGGACTAACGTTGAGTGTGCCTTTATATACAGGTGGCCGAACTAACTCACGCCTTGAGGAAGCACAGTATGGTTATATTAGTGCCAGTGAACAGCTTGAAAGTATTTATCGCAATGTTATTCAGATAGTACGCTCTTCCTATAATAATGTGATTTCTTCTATTAGTAGCATTAAAGCCTACCAACAATTGGTTATTTCAGCACAAAGTTCGTTAGATGCGATGGAAGCAGGCTATCAGGTCGGCACTCGGACTATCGTGGATGTATTGAAAGCAACAACAGCCCTTTTTCAGGCGAAACAGAATTTAGCCAATGCACGTTATGATTATCTGATTAATGATCTGAAAATTCAGTATGCCCGTGGGACTTTAAATGAAGGCGATCTGCTCCGTTTAAATAGTAGCTTAGGAAAAACATTATCCACCTCACCGGATGCTATTATCAATCCGATGAGTGTTCCGCAAATACACTAAATAAATAACCCATTATTAATAAACATTATATTATGGGTATTTTTTATTCTAACGAAATTTAATTAGAAAAGTTGTATTTTTACCACTTAAAATAAATAATTAGGTTGATAGCCATCTTTCTACCCCTTTTATGCTTTAATTTCGAGCCTAATTACCCTATTCTATCCTAGTTCACGATTTTTATTTCGACCTTTAGGATAGGTAAATAATGATGAAAATAAAGCGCACGAAAAATATTAATCAAGGTGCTTTTCGCAAAAGCTGCCGCGTCTACCACTTAGCACCTGTTGCCTTAGCTATTAGTACGGTTTTTATGTTGTCCGCTTGTGAGCAAAGCGACGAAACCGTCTCTTTATATACTAACGCAGAGGATTTTTCCCAAAAAAAACCGGCTCAAAGTGAACAATGTTCGCTGGCTTATAAAAATGTATTGCAGGAAGCGGCTAAAACTGCACCTAAATATGCGACACGTGAAGACTGTGTGGCCGAATTTGGGGAAGAAAAATGTACTCAGGCTCCCACTCAAACCACAACTACAACCCAAACTGCATCTCAAGCTCAAGCTGGTTTAGCGACAGAAAATCAAGCTAGTGGACAAAGTGGTAGCTTCTGGATGCCATTAATGGCAGGTTACATGATGGGACGTCTAATGGGTGGTGGTGGTACAGCTGCGCCAACCCCTGCAGCGCAACCTCTCTTTAGCTCAAGCAATCCTGCAAGTTCCGCCAATGGAAAATTTGTTGATGCTAGTGGCAAAAACTATGGGCCGGCTGTAGCGGGAGGTAGAACTATGGCCGTACCTCCATCAGCTCTTGCTCCTAAAACGGCAACGACCACCACTATCACTCGTGGCGGTTTCGGTGAATCAGTCGCTAAACAACAGACTCGCATGCAGCGTCAAAGTGCCAAAACGCCTTCTCAGCGTTCTATGGGAGGTTGATAGCGATGATAAGGATGCCCATCACTGAACGCTCTGATTGGAAAGAAAAGGCAGCTGAATTTGGTTTTCATTTTCACACCTTATACGGTGAACCTTACTGGTGTGAAAATGCCTATTACCAATTTACTATGCAACAAATCGAAGATCTTGAAGCAAACACCGCTGAATTACATCAAATGTGCCTGCAAGTGGTCGAAAAAGTGGTTAGTAACGAGGAATTATTGATAAAATTTCAGATCCCTAAACATTGTTGGGAATTTGTTAATCACTCATGGAAAACTAACCAACCTTCACTGTATTCTCGATTGGATTTAGCTTATGACGGTAAAAGACCTGCAAAATTATTAGAAAATAATGCAGATACACCAACATCTTTATATGAAACCACATTTTTTCAGTGGATTTGGTTAGAAGATCAAATGAATGCTGGCAATTTGCCAGCAAATGCTGATCAATTTAATAGCATACAAGAACAACTTATTGAACGCTTTGCGCTTTTGCGTGAATCATTTGGTTTTAACTGGTTACATTTCAGCTGCTGCCAAGATAGTGACGAAGATCGCGGCACCATACAATACCTACAAGATTGTGCTCACGAAGCCAATATTCCCAACGAATTTCTCTATATTGATCAAATCGGTTTAGGTGAAAAAGGACAATTTACCGATGCTAATAACCTGGTTATTAGCAATCTGTTTAAATTATATCCTTGGGAATTTATGTTTAGAGAGATTTTTTCTACTAAGTTAGTAGATGCTGGCGTAAGGTGGTTAGAACCTGCTTGGAAAAGCATTGTTTCTAACAAGGTATTACTACCTATGCTATGGGAAATGTTTCCTAATCACCCCAATCTGTTACCGGCCTATTTTGCAGAAGCTAATCCGCCAAAACTGGACAGCTATGTAATCAAACCTATTTTTTCACGAGAAGGAGCAAATATTCGTATCATAGATAATGAACGTGAAATTGCCTCAGTAGACGGTCCATATGGCGAAGAGGGGATGATTATTCAACAATTTTATCCGCTACCACAATTTGAAAATAACTATACATTAATCGGTAGTTGGCTGATAAATGATCAACCGGCAGGAATTGGTATTCGAGAAGACAAACAATTAATTACCCAAGATCTATCCCGCTTTTACCCGCATATTATTCTAAATTAATCCATGCAACATAAGAACAAGATAATGATAACGCAATCATTATCTTGCTGTTTTTACTATTATGAGTAATGAGTTAAAAAAATAACAAGTAAAATTCCATTGTCAGCTAATTATTTACAAACTATTTTTTGTCTGATTGGCATTGCCAGATGAACAATACAAATCTTGATTTAACTTCGGAAAAACATCGGGACTTGAGTATTTCCATACCTGCTGCCAATATTCTTCAATTAATTCTTCCACCGCCTTTTTGCCTTCTACCACATAATTAAACTCAGAAAGATGACCTGGATAAAGATTGTCAGAACCGACACCATATAGTTCATTGTCAATAATCATTATAGCTAAGCGACTTAATTTTGATTACACCATATTAAGTGCGAACAAAATTAAGTCGCTTAGCTATATAACGCAATAAATGTGGGCAGTTTGTTTTTCACTGTTGTCAGCCTTAATGATTAAAATTTCAGTATTCATGCATTTCATTGAATAAAAATACAACAATTAATGTTAGTTTAGTGTACAAGATTCATTAATGAGAGGGTTGATGATACAAATTTTTTCTTTTAATTGATAACAACAATATATACAGGATAAAGGAAAATTAATGGCGTATAGGATCGTCGATTAATATATTTCGATATAAGATTTTATTTAAGAATTAAAAAATATTTTCTTTAACATAATAATATTATTGATGAAATAATTATTTCAATATATCGATTTAAATTCAGGAATGAACATTAATTTGTTCATAAAAGTTTAGTGAAGCCTTTATTGGTGATGTGTTCAATCGATGCTTAGTGAATCTGAATTTCAATAAATAGGGTGTTGAAGCATTGATTTATGGTCGCAACTTAGTTGTGAAATATTAGCTGCTTAGTAGAATCAGTTATTGGCGTTAAACAACTCACCGCGAAAGCGTTTAATTTATTCGTTTTGTCTATAAATTATGAAGATAAATTTTTTGCCGAATTTTTTCGTTGATAGGAAAACTGGATCCATTCTAATGAATAGATAGGTTTATTCTATCAAATTTGTATTTAGGGAAGGAGTAGGCATGAATATTCGTGATTTGGAGTACCTTGTTGCATTAATTGAGCATAAACATTTTCGGCGTGCTGCAGATGCCTGTCATGTTAGTCAACCGACCCTCAGCGGTCAAATTCGTAAATTGGAAGACGATTTAGGTGTTATGTTATTAGAGCGTACAAGCCGAAAGGTTTTGTTTACTCAGTAGGGGTTATTATTAATTGAACAAGCCAGAACAGTATTGCGAGAAGTTAAAATACTCCAGGAAATGGCTTCCTTACAAGGTGAAAGGATGTCAGGTCCATTACACATAGGATTAATTCCTACTATCGGTTCTTATCTTTTACCTCACATCATTCCAGAATTACACCGTTTATTTCCTAAATTGGAGATGTATTTACATGAAGCACAAACACACCATCTGTTAGCGCAATTAAATAATGGTAAACTAGATTGTGCAATATTAGCGCAAGTGAAGGAGACCGAAGCTTTTATTGAAATACCTCTGTATGAGGAACCTATGCGATTAGCTATTTATGAAGGACATCCATGGTTCAATCGTAAGGAAATTGAAATGCGTGAGCTTATTGGGCAGAAATTACTTATGTTGGAAGATGGACACTGTTTACGTGATCAAGCGATGGGATATTGTTTTCAGGTTGGGGCAAAAGATGATACCCACTTTCGTGCGACCAGTTTAGAGACATTACGTAATATGGTGGCAGCCGGAAGTGGTATAACACTATTGCCAGATTTATCTGTACCGAAAGAGATAAAACGTGATGGTGTTTATTATCTTGATTGTATTAACCCTGTTCCTTCACGTTCGGTTGTTTTACTTTACCGTCCTGGCTCACCGCTTAGAAGTTGTCATGAGCAGTTTGCTGAGGCAATTCGTAAAAAAATGTATCGATACTATAGTAAAAATTAATTGTTTACTTACTACTAATATTGAGCTTTATTGGGTTAAAACAGACGGTTTAACCCATTCAGTACTGCAACCCTAAATGCTTCTGCCATAGTTGGATAATTGAAGGTAGTATTAACAAAATATTTAATAGTATTACCTTCATCTTTTTGCTCCATAATTGCC